>JAWXBX010000001.1:0-15620 GCA_034440415.1 Gemmatimonadota bacterium
CAATAGAAAGGGCGACCACCCGGTCGCCCGTCGCCTACCGCCCATCGCCTGCCCCTCACACTACGTAGCTCCGCACCCACTCCTCCAGCTTGGCCAAGTCGATCCCGGCGTCCTTGCAGGGACCGGAGGGCAGCGTCATCGTAAGACCCAGAACCGGCACTTTGCCGGCGACATCGTGGAGGCCGGAGACCATGTCGCGCTCGCAGGCCACGGCGACCACGGCGCGGGGCCGGCGCTCCCGAATCACCCGACGGGCAAGCTGGCCCCGCGTCGCCACGAAGACCGGGACCTCGTACTTGCCGGCAATCGACAGTACGCCATCCAGCGCGGCGCGGGAGAGACAGCGGGGGATCAGCAGGAGCAACTCTCCCTTGCCAACCTTGCGGCCGCGTGCAAGCGCGAAGCTGTCATACACCTTCACCGCCGCATTCTCGACCCAGTCGCGCCGGCCGAACCGGCCGGCGACGATCGAGGTGAGCCGCATCAGACCCAGCAGCGGGCCGCGCTCCGCCAGCCGCTCGGGGAGGAGCGGCCGGCGGCCAAGCCAGGAACCCAACAGCAGGATCCACCAGATCCATAGCGCACCCGCCCCGAGACCGAGCCCGATCCAGAGTGATTGAGGGAGTTGGGGCAGGAGGAGCCCCAGCCGCGGACCGAGCAGGTAGAGCAGCACTGCCAGACCGGCGAGGACAACGCCGAGGGTGAGCCCCGACCAGGCGAAGAAGAGCCCGGGCGGGCTGTCGTAATTGCCGCCATTGGGCAACGGCTGCCCGTTCCACTCGTCCCATTCGTGGCCGAGTCGGCGGTCAACATCGATATGAATCAGCTGGGCACGAGGGGCGTCGGACATTGGCGGAAGCCTTTCCCTCCGGCCATTCCTTGTCAAGGGACGACGACCTACGTTTGTGGCATGGTGCCGCTTCGTTCAATAGAAAGCCTGGTCCAGCGCGATCACCGGCTGCGGTCGGCCTACGCCGAGGGGGCCGGGATCTACCGCATCCTGCCGGCGGGGGTGGCGCTGCCGGCGTCCGTCGAGGAGCTGCAGGCGCTGGTCCGTTGGGCGGCGGAGACCGGCACGGCACTTACCGCCCGAGGCGCGGGCAGCGGCATCCCCGGCAGTGCCGTCGGCGCAGGTGTCATCGTGGACTTGCGCGAGCGAATGCCGCGCCGGTTGGAGGTCGACGGAGCAAACCGGACCGCGATCACCAGCGCCAACATCACCCAGCTCGAGCTCAACACCGCCGCTGCACCGTACGGCCTGCGGCTGCCACCCGATCCGTCGAGCAGCCGGTGGGCGACGCTCGGCGGGATGGTGTCGACCAATGCCGCCGGCCCCCGCACGGTGCGGTATGGCCCGGCGCGGAATTGGGTCGATGCCCTGGAAATCGTGATGGCGGATGGTGACGTGACGTGGCTGGAACGGGGGGCCGCCGCCGTGGAACGGTTTCGACGTGACGTGGCGCCGACGATCCGCGCCGCCGCCGAGACCATCGCCGCCCGATTCCCCCGCACCCGGAAGAACACCGCCGGCTACGCGCTCGATGCCTGGCTTACCTCGGGCGACGATCTCGATCTCTTCATCGGCGCCGAAGGCACCCTCGGCCTCATCACGACGATCAGGTGGCGACTCGATCCCATCCCCGCCGCCCGCGCCGGGCTGCGTATCTCGCTCGCTCGGCTCGATCAGCTGGAAGCGGCGGTCCAGGCGCTGGTCGCCCTCGATCCCTCCGCGGTCGAGCTGCTGGACCGGACGTTCCTGGATCTGGTGCGCGGGGAAGCTGGCGCGGGGCGCGGGGCGGTTGACGTACCTGAGGGAACTGAAGCCGTTCTGCTGGTGGAGTTCGAGCGAGGCGACGCCACCCAGCTTCGGGGTGTGGTGGGCGACGCCGTCCGCGCGGTCAAGGAGATCGCGACCGACATTGCGACGGCACTCACCCCGGAGGAGGAGCAGCGGCTCTGGGCGCTGCGCCACGCCGCGAGCCCGATCCTCGCGAGCCTCCCGCCGGAGCGACGCTCCCTCCAGGTGGTCGAAGATGGCTGTGTCCCCCTGTCCCACCTGGGCGAGTACGCCGCTGCGATCCGCGCGGCGGCACAGCGCTGGCGGGTCACCGCTGTGATCTTCGGCCACGCTGGCGACGGGCACCTGCATGTGAATCTCGTGCCGGAGCTCGCCGAGCTGGACTGGCCGGCCCGGGTACGCGGGCTGTATACCGAGGTCAGTGCCGCCGTTATCAGGCTGGGCGGGACGGTGAGCGGTGAACATGGCGACGGTCGGCTGCGTGCCGCACTCCTGCCGGCCCAGTACGGGCCGGAGATCATGGAGTTGTTTGAGCTGGTCAAGACGGCATTCGATCCCGATGGTATCTTCAACCCCGGCGTAAAGCTCCCCCGCGGGTCGTCGCCCTTCCAGAGCCTCAAGGTCGGGCTGGACGTCACCCCGATTCCCGAGGATATCGCGCTGGCCCTGCGGGAAATCGAGCGCACCGGCGGGTATGCGCGGAGCCGGGTGGAGATTGCTGAAGCGAAGCTGACAGCTGGGAGCTGACAGCTGGCAGGTGGCAGGGAGCAGGCGGTGGGGAGTGGGCGGTCGCGCTCGGTGGAAGGCCCGCCCCGTTCCCTTTTCCTTTTTTCTTTCTTCCTTTTCCCCCGTACTCGACTCCATGGACATCCTGAAATCCCCCCGCATCACCCTGCTCGCCCGGCCCCAATTCGTGGAGCCCGCCCATCTGCCGGTCGCGTGGAAGGGGGACAGCTCCGATGGCGAGAAGCTGGCCGAGTTCGCCGGGCGGATCTGCTATATGAGCCAGCACAACCCTGCCGGCCGGACCACGGCGGAGTACCTGACCAACATCCTGACCCAGGGGCATGGCTCGGTGTTCGAGCATGCCGTCTACGTCCTGCTGATCGAGGGGATCAGCCGCTCCTGCAGCCATGAGCTGGTGCGGCACCGGGCGGGATTCGGCTACTCCCAGCTCTCCCAGCGCTACGTCGACGAGTCGCATGCCGCCTTCGTCATGCCGCCGGCGATCATCGGGGATGCGGTGCTCGAGCGGGAGTGGACCGCCCAGGTCGAGGCGGCGCAGGCAGCGTACGTCCACGCGGTCAACGGGCTGATGACCAAGTACGAGGCGGTGGGCGACAAGGTCCATCGGCGGAAGATGGCCCGGGAGGCGGCCCGCAGCGTCCTGCCCAATGCCACCGAGGTGAAGATCGTCGTGAGCGCGAACATCCGGGCCTGGCGGACGATGCTCGAACTCCGCCTCGGCGAGGGCGCCGAGCTGGAGATCCGGCGCATGGCGCTCGGCTGCCTAGCCGTGCTGCGGACCGAGTCGCCGTCGTTCTTCGCCGACTTCGAGCTGTACCGGGGTGAGGACGGGACGGAGGCGGGGCGGGTGGGGTTCCACAAGGTCTAAGTCGGGGAGCGGCGGTCAGCGGTCAGCATTCAGCGGTCAGCGGTCAATCGCTGGCCGTTTCTGTTGGTGTTCGGCTGAACGCTGACTGCTGAACGCTTTCGAGGAGGGCTTTCCCCGCTCTGGCAATTTTCAAGACCTTAATGCATCACGCCGCAGCTCACAGCGATGATTTCGACCTCCGCGTCCGTATCAGCCTCCCCTTTTTTCTCCAATCGGCCTCCGCGATCATCCGTTTGCTGATGGCTGACGGCTGACGACTGACGTCTGGATGCCCTTCGCCCACAGCGCCGCGTCCTTGAAGCCTCAAGTTGGTCGAACGAAATGCCGAAAAAACTATTGTGCGTTCGCTAACAGTTTCTTAACTTAGGTACAGAAGCTGCACGACATCGCGCCGGCACGCTCAAGCGAGCGGCCGTTTTTTTCGGAAAACCGCGATGACCCGACCCGCCGAGGACCGTTTGGCAGTTCGCATCGGACTAGCCTTCAACCTCAAGCCAGCAGCAACGGCAACCGCCGGGGCTCGTGTCGCCGCCCCTATCGCCGCTCCCCGCGCGCTCCGCTACGATCTCGAACAGCCCGACCTCTACGCCGAGTGGGATGAGCCGGCCACGATCGACGCCGTCGAGCATGCGCTGCGTCCACTGGGAGAGGTCATCCGGCTCGAGGCCATCGCCGACTTCCCCACCCGGCTCGCGGCCGCCAAGCCGGATTTCGTCTTCAACGTCGCCGAGGGGCTCTACGGTCCCAATCGCGAGGGCCACGTCCCGGCCATCTGCGAATTCCTGGGCGTCCCCTACTCCGCCTCCGACCCGCTGACCCTCTCGCTGGCTCTGCACAAGAGCCGCGCAAAGGAGATCATGCAGCTGCGGGGCGTGCCGACTGCGCCGTTCATCCTGGCCCGTACCGTCACCGATGCCCGGACCTGCACCCTGCCGTTCCCGCTCTTCGCCAAGCCGGCCTTTGAGGGCTCGGGCAAGGGCGTGAGCGTGAAGAGCCTCTGCACCACCCGGAAGGAACTGGTCAAGCAGGTGGATTACCTCCTGTCCACCTACAACGAGCCGGTCCTGATCGAGACCTACCTGGCAGGGGCGGAGTTCACCGTCGCCATCATGGGCAACGGCAAGGAGGCACGCTGCCTCCCGATCGTGGGGATGAATTTCGACGAACTCCCCTCCGGCGCCCTGCCGATCTACGGCTACGAAGCCAAGTGGATCTGGGATGACCCGTCCGATCCGCTCGACATGTTCCAGTGCCCCGCCCCGATCCCGGCCCGCGTTGCGGCCCAGATCCGGTCGGCCGCTCTCGGCGCCTACCATGCCCTGGAATGCCGGGACTGGTGCCGGGTGGATGTCCGCTGCGATGCGGAGGGCGTCCCCAACGTCGTCGAACTCAATCCGCTCCCGGGTATTCTGCCGGACCCGCGGGACAACAGCTGTTTCCCCAAGGCGGCCCGCGTCGCCGGCATGAGTTATGACGAGTTGATTCGCAGTGTAGCGGACATCGCCTGGCGTCGTATCAGCGGGCGTTCCCTCCTGGCAGAGGCGGCAGCGTGAAGATTGCTATTTTGTTCGATGGTGGGTGGGACAGTACCTGGACTCAGAAAGACGTCGCCTCGGTCGTGGACAGCGCCAAGGATGTGCAGATGGCGCTCCGGGCCCGCGGCCATGAGGCGAGCCTCGTGGCGGTCCGCGCTCCCAACGAATTCACCTGGCTGCCCAAGGTGCGCCGGGCGGATGTGGTCTTCAACCTCTGCGAGGGGATCGGCGGGCATTCCCGGTTCGAGGACTTCATCGTCGGCGCCCTGGAGCTGACCGGCGTCCCCTACACCGGCTGCAAGCCGTGGGCAGTGACCGTCGCCCACCGGAAACACGTCGCCAACACCCTGCTGAGCCAGGCCGGGGTTCCCATCCCCCGCTTCTGCCTCACCCAGGGCAACAAGGTGCCTCAGGAGTTCACCCTCCCCGTCATCGTGAAGCCCGCGGCCGAAGATGCCAGCAACGGCATCGACTCGGGCTCGGTCTGCACCACCAAGCGGGCCCTGAAGAAGCGCCTCGCGGAGATGGTGGAGCAGTGGGATGAGGTCCTGGTCCAGGAGTACGTCGCGGGCCGGGAGTTCAATGTCGGCTTCATCGGGGATCAGGTCCTGCCGATCGCCGAGCTCTGCTTCGATAACATGCCCGAAGGCAGCTGGCCGATCCTCACCTATGCCGCCAAATGGGATACCGGCAGCCCCGAGGACCTCGGCTCGGTCCCCGTCTGCCCGGTGGACCTCCCCGTCGAAGCCCAGAAGCGGATAGTCGCCGTGGCACGGATGGCCTGGGAAGATCTCTGCGGGTCCGAAGGCTACGGCCGGGTCGACCTGCGGGTGGACGCCTCGGGGCAGCCGTACGTACTGGAAGTGAATCCCAACCCCGACATCTCCGACTGCGCCGGCCTCTCCCGCATGGCCAAGGCGCAGGGGTGGGACTACGAGGAGCTCGTCGCCCGTATCGTGGACGAGGCCATCTCCCGCAGCTCCTCCCAGCAGGCAGCCGCGGCCCTCGCGGTCGGAGTGCCCGCGGTCGCATGACCACCCGGGTCCGGCCTCGTCTCAGGGACCTGACGAGCGCGGACGCAGCCCGGATCCTCGATCTCACCCGTGCCACCGGCGTCTTCCGCGACGAGGAACTCCTCATCGCGGAAGAAGTGTTTTGCGACTGTGTGAACCATCCGGGGCCGACCGGTGGGGTAGGGACGGACCCGTTGGTCCGGCCAACGGGGAGTGCCGATCCCGGCGCCGCAGCGGACCCGCTGGTCCGCCGCTCGCCGGTCGTCATGGATCGCCCGTATTACGCGCTCGGCGCCGAACTCGACGGCGTCCTCGCCGGCTGGATCTGCTGGGGCCAGACGCCGTGCACCGATGGCACGTGGGATCTCTACTGGATGGCGGTTGACCCGGCGCTGCATGGCTCGGGGGTCGGCACCACGCTGGTGGACGAGATGGAGCGACGGCTCCTGGGCCGGGCCCGGCTGATCGCGGTCGATACCTCGGGCCGGGCCGACTATGCGCCGACCCGCGCCTTCTACGCCGCACGCGGCTACCAGGCCGTCGCCACCGTGCCCGACTTCTATGCACCGGGCGATGACCAGGTGATCTATACCAAGGTGCTGCCGCGAACGGTGTCCGCCTGAGGTCGTGAAACGACCGAAGGATCTCTTTGAGTCAGAGGAGAGGCCGGAGGCCGACTCCGAGGCAAAGAGATCCTTCGCCCTGCGGGCTCAGGATGACAGCGGTGAAACTCCCTGCTCGCTGCTCACACCGCCGCGAACCATCCCGTCGCTCCTCGCTCCGCCAGATGATGCTGGTGCGGCTGAAACATGTATCGGCCCCGCACCGGCAGCGTGAACTCGAGCACCGCCCGCTCGCTCGGACCCAGCGTGACGATGTCGGTCTCCTCGTCCGGAACCAGCCGGGTGCCGGAGCGGAACAGCTTAAAGCTCTCGGCGTGGAGATGGAATGACACCGATGGCTCCATGCCGCAGAAGTTGGCGAGATAGACCCGGATCAGCTGCCCGACGGGCACCTTGATCGGATAGCGCGCGTAGTACCCCGCCACGCCGTTCCAGCCGTAGAGCTCATCCACGCCATCATCGTTCACGTCGAATCCCGAGAGTACCAGCGCCAGTTCGTGGGCGGGGGGCCGCCCCGCCGGCGGATCCACGATCATGACGCCGTACAATCCATGCGCCATGTGTTCCGAGACCGGCAGCGCATGACAGTGATAGGGGTGTAAACCGAACGGCTCGGCGCGGAACTGATAGGTAGCGGAGCCGCCGACGGGGACCGGCTCCCAGCCATCCTGCGTCACGTCATGGCGTCCGTGGAAATGCACATTGTGCGGGTGCGCCCCGAGATTCCGGAAGTTGATGGTGAGGTCATCGCCTTCCGTGGCGCGGATGATCGGGCCGGGCACCTGGCCGTTGAAGCTCCAGGCGTTGAACGTCGCCCCTTTGGCCACCTCGAGCGGACCCTCCTCCACCCGGAGCTCGAAGCTACGCGCCCGGCGCGGTCCCGGTACGAATGGCGGCGGAATCAGGCTCTGCTCCAGCGCCAGCGGTCCCAGCGCATCCGGCGGCTGAATACCCTGAGAGTAGAGTGAATCGGCCGACATGACATGACCCGTCGGCATGGCAACGCCGGTTTTCCGCCGGCCGAAGAGATAGCCTCCCACCGCGCCCAGCCCGCCGGCCAGACCAAGCTGCAGCCACTCCCGCCGGCCGATCGGCATCAGCGGGAGCCGTAGGCCCGGAGCGCGTTCAGCATCATCCCGAAATAGAGTATCAGGCCGCCGAGGATCACGCCGATGCGGAGCAGGCGGGAGAGCTTCGGCCGGCCAGCGATGTGATAGGCGACGGCGCCGGCGCCCGGCAGCGCCACGATCGCCGCTCCCCAGCCAAGCTTGGGCAGGGTGTCCATATCCTCCCGACGCACCAGATCCCGGAGCGCCAGCACGATCCAGCCGAGCAGCAGGAGGAAGAGGAAGTGGTAGCTCCACCGGCTGAAGATGTTGCTCACCGCACTCGGGCCTTGGTACGTGATGGGTGGTGCAGCCGCGAGATACGCCTCCGCCTCTGGCGGCAACTCTGCAGCGTTCAGGTCGAAGTGCAGGTTCTCGAAGACATGCATCGCCGGACGCACGACGGCGGTAGCCACATTGGGCATGCTGGGCTGGGGCGGCGGGACCGGCTGAGTCTTGTAGCTGGGCCGCTCGTTGTGTTCCTCATGCGCCGCCCGGACGAAGATCACGCCACCGAGGGCGACGGGATCGTAACCCAACGGCAGGCGGAGCCCGCCGCAGCCGTGGATCAGCTCGAGGCCGGCGGGTGCCGAAGTGTGAAACTGATTCCCCTCGAAGCAGTTCCCGGTGGCCGATGGCCCGCCGAGCGCGAGGTCCGCACGGCCGGAGCGGACGATCCGGTTGTTGCGGATGATGTTGCCCTGGGCCGGCCAGAAGTTCTTGTCGAGGAAACTGGTGATCAGGATTCCGTCCAGGGCATGATCGGCGATGACATTGCGCTCAATCACATTGCGCACGCCGCCCCCCACCAGGAACCCGCTGCCAAAGGCGATCGACGGAAGAAAGGCGGCCGGCGCGGCCTTGTTGCTGTTGCCGGTGATCAGGTTGGCGGCAAAGACCGCGTCCCGCTGCGGCGGGACCAGTTCGATGTCCAGGGAGGCCGGGACGATACCGACGCGGTTGTTGCGCCAGATCGAGCTGACCACGTACATGTCGCCGCCGGAGTTGGTGCCCGAATAGCCCAGCGCATTGTTCTCCGCGATCACCCGGCGGATCACGATCCGGCAGGGATAGCACTCGCCGATGTAGAAGCCGGAATCGGGAGAGCCGGAGGCGTAGGAATCCTCCAGCAATCCGTCTTTCGCGTCGAAGGCATAGATGCCATAGTCGCCGTTGTTGTAGGCGGTCAGGTACTGTCCCCTGAAGCCAGTGATGCCGGTCCAGAAGAAGCCATTGAGGACGGCGTTGCGCGCGGTCATATTCTCCACCGCAACCGCGTCGGCATAGATCGCGATCCCATTGCCGCGGACGAATTCGCCGTCGATAATGGTCTCGTTGCGGTCCACGCCCCGGATCACGATCGACGGTGTCGTAACCGTCACCTCTTCCCGGTAGACGCCTTTATCGACCAGGATGAGGTCGCCCGGGGTCGCCGCGTCCACTGCCGCCTGAATCGTGGGGTACTCCTGCGGCACGCGGCGACTGACCCCGGTCGGCTCCGCCACCGCGGCGAGGGCGCCGCGCGGGCTGGGATGGTACTCCGCATCTCCCACCACGACGACACCCGCCATGCCCTGCCCGGAGGGGGTGCCATGGTAGGTACAGTAGTAGCGGAAGACGCCGGCCTTGAGAAAACGGTGCTCCGACTCGCTCCCCGCCTTCAGGTCGGCATAATCCCCGGCGCTGGTGGACCAGGAACTGTCCACCGAGACCACGTTGTGAACCACCTGCCCGACATGCAGCCAGCGGACAAGACCGCCCTCCGGCACGCGGATGACCGAGGCGGAAAAGCTGTTGTCGTAGATGGTGACGAAGTTGCCGCCAACGCGCGGCGTCGAGCCGGAACAGCCGGCCGCGGCGAGCGCCAGCGCTGCGGCGACGAGAGAACGGAGTTGCATGCCGGTATTTCCGTGGGAAAGAGTCCGAAGCTGCTACTGCCCGCCCTTCACCACCGCCCCGCCCTTCATCACGAAATCGACCCGCATCATCCGGTGCAGATCGGCGAGGGCATCGCCCTTGACCGCGATCAGGTCGGCGTACTTTCCCGGCGCCAGCGACCCCACCGCGTCCTGCCAGAACATCATCCGCGCGGCGTCAATCGTGGCCGACTGCACCGCCTGCATCGGGGTCATCCCGTATTTCACCATGTAGGGCAACTGGGCGGCATTCAGTCCATGGGGATAGACCCCGCTGTCCGTACCATAGGCGATATGCACGCCAAGTGCGACCGCCTTGCGGAAGGCGGTGCGCTGCGTCTCCGTAGTCTCGAAGTTCTTGCGCAGGATCTCGGCCGACCAGTGGTCGCGGGTTCCCACCGAATCGATGTAATCGCCGTTGTAGATGTCGGCGACCAGCCAGGTGCCGTGCTCCTTCATGAGCTGCAGCGCTTCGTCGTCCGCCAGTGAGCCATGCTCAATGGAGCGCACCCCCGCCCGCACCGCCCGCTTGATCCCCTCGGCACCATGGGCGTGCGCCGCCACGAAGGTGCCGTAGTTGGCGGCCTCGTCGACCGCGGCGCGGATCTCCTCCTCGGTGTATTCCGGTGTGCCGGGTTTTGTGCCTGGAGCGAGCACGGCGCCGGTCGCGATGATCTTGATGAAATCGGCCCCGGCATTCAGCAGTTCACGGACCCGCTGGCGCACCTCGGTGGCGGAGTTGGCGATGCCCCGGCGGAAATCCAGTGGCGGAATCACATCGGCGGCGAGCCCGGTGACTTCACCACCGCCGGAGGAGACGGTGACGTATGCGCCTGCCACTTTCATCCGCGGGCCGATCACGGTGCCGTCGTTGATTGCATCCCGCAGGGCCACATCCACGAAGGCACGGTAGGTCCCGACATCGCGGACGCTGGTGAACCCCGCCAACAGCGTCGCGCGCGCCTGCCGCACCCCGGTGAAGGCGTTCTGGGCCCCGGATGTCGTGAGCGGATCGGCGCTGCTGGCGCCCTGGATCGGATCGGCGATATGGGTGTGGCAGTCGATCAGCCCGGGCATGACCGTGTAGGCGGAGAGATCGATCACTCGGGCACCACGGGGAATTGCCGTGCTGGCGGGTTGCACCGCCTCAACCCGCTCCCCGCGAATGAGCACCACCTGGTTCAGCAGCACCGTGCCGCGCTCGACATCCACCAGTCGGCCGGCACGGATGGCGGTGAGTTCCTGCGCGGCGAGGATGGCGGGAGCGAAGGAGAGGGCGATACCAGCGCACAGCAAGCGCGTGCGCACGGCGACGAAGCGGGCGAGTGACACGGGCAGTGACTCCGGGGAGGCGGTCCCGGAAGCATAATCAGTCCGGCGCCGCTGACGGACCGCCTGGGACCGCCGGCAGGCGCCCTTTCGCCGTCTACTGCGACCGGCTGCTCGGCTTGCGCGGAATCTTAGACTCGCCGCGGCCTTCGACTCGACATGGGTCCTCGCCCGCCCTCCACCACCGCCGCGCATGCTGCGGTGGGGGAGCGGTCGGATCCGCACGACGGACCGCCACGGTCAAACGACCTTACGGCCCTGGATCACCCGGAGCAGAACCACTACGATCGCGACGACCAGCAGGATGTGAATCAACCCGCCCATGGTGTAGCTGCTCACCATGCCCAGGGCCCAGAGGACAATCAGGACGATTGCGAGGGTCTCCAGCATGACAGTGCTCCTTGTCGGTGCGTACACCCGCAGGTGACGCACGTGGTGATCGGTGAAAAAAATGACGATGCCCGGCCGCCTTGCGCCGATGCACCGTCCATGGGTGAGGCCCGCCCTCACTCGTGATGGGTCGTCCCTTCGCGGGACGAATGTACAAGTCGGCGGCGCATGTCCGGCGACCGGTGGCAAATATGTTGGCTGCTCTACGACCGGTCAATAGAGATTGAGGCCCCTGCGCGGGGGCTCAATCCTTCGATTGAGGAGTGAGCCCACCGGCAATCGTGCGCGCTTATGGGGCGCGCCGTCGTTCGAACTCTTCCCGTGCCTGACGAATTCTTTCGAGCACCTCCCGCTTCTCCGCTGAAGTGTGCCACCCCGGGTGCGCCCTCGCGCCCTGTTCAAGTCGGTCGAGCCAGCGGAGGAAGTAGTCGGCGTCGGCGCCGCACGATGGGGCCGCGGCCGGAGCGCCGATATAGACCGGACTGGTCGTGGCAAAGGGGTAGATATCAAGCACCGGCTCCACCGCCTGCTCGGCCCAGGCCCGCAGCACGAACCAGCGATTGCTGCCCCCAGGCACGGTGAAGGTGGTATCAGCGCTCATCCGGTCGCCGGTCAGCGGGATCGTGGCGACCACTTTCCCGGTGCCGATCAGCTCCAGGTGATCCAGCGGCACCAGTGACCGAAGCGTGATCCGCGCCGTGAGCCGCCCGATGCCTGCCGGCACCTGTCCCCCCGGCCCCTGGCCCTGCAGCGTGAACCGGAGCAGCGGTCCATTCGTGGCGAAGGTCTTGCCCGCCTTGAGCGCGCCGTACCAACGCGCCCGGTCGAGCGGCAGTCCCGACTGCACATACACCCGGTTGGTGCCGACGGGACCGCGCAGTGAGGCGAAATTGGTCATCGCATCGGTGCCCGCGCCGGCCGGCAGCCGGAAGCCGCAGTTGAGCAGCTGGTACCAGACCCGCGAGGTGACGAGATGATCGCTGAACCCCACCACCTCGAAGTAGTCGACCTTGCCCAGCGCGACATCCACCGGCAGTTCGTTGTTCAGCGGTGTCGTGGTGTCAGACGGGTCGGGATAACTGTCGAAGGGATGGACGTACCCCATGAGCCCGCCCTGGGCATGTGCCTGGTCCGCCACGGCGGCATTGTCTGGGAAGAGGCTGGCGACTGGCGTGCCGAGGTAGCCGGCATATCCAGGGAGCACCAGATGACGTGACAGCCCCAGCAGTCCGGTGTGCCCCCACCAGCTGGTGTGATACTCCTGGTCGTGCAGCAGGAGGAAATCGCCGGTCGAGATCGGATCGGGACGACCGGTGAAGTACCCGATGTCCGGCATCCGGTCTTCCTTGTTCACGATCAGGTTCTCCACCAGGTTCAGCCCCTCGGCGCGCGCCTGCGCCACGAGCGTCTGCGGAGTGGCGAGGTAGTGACCGCCGTAGTTCATGTGCACGTGGAGATCGCCTGAGGTCCAGCCGGAATCCGCCAGCGACATCATCCGGCTGAGCCGGATTGTGTGACTCGCCGTGCCACCCCCCGGCACCTTCACCTCGGCGCGAGCCGCCCGGTACTCCATCCCGTGGGTCACATCGATGCGGGCGACACCGGCCGGAACCGTCAGCGTACTCATCCCGGCGGTATGGAAGTAGCCGACTTCAAAGCGCCGATCTCTCCGATCAAAAGCGTCGTCGGCTTGCAGCCAGGCATCATCCGGTGCGGCGGTGCGGCCATCGGCGAGCGTGACGGAGATGCGCGCAGGTGTCGGCTTCCCCGTCGCGGCATCCTCCACCCGGATCGTCAGCCGGCCCATCGGAGCACGGTAGATCCGCTTCCGGATCGCGACGGTGGCCCGCTCGCCACCCGGAACCGTGACGATGACCAGACTGGTGTTCCCGCCTTCGTTGCTGATCGCCGCCACACGCCGGCTGTCGGGCGACCAGCGCGCATTGACCAGGTCGAACTCGCCATAGGTGAGCTGCAGCGGATCGCCGCCGTCGGCTGTGGTCAGCCACAGCTGATTGCGCTGCCGGCCGAGGTAGCTGCTGTAGAGCAGTCGCTTCCCGTCGAGCGACCAGTCCGGCCGCGCCCGCCAGGTCGTCTCCTCGTCGTGCACCGGCTGCATCGGGGCGCCCGGAGTCGCGGCCATCCGCCAGAAGCCGCCCCCGCCCCAGATCTTGCCGCGATTGGAAACGAGGATCAGCTCCTTTCCATCCGGCGACCAGGTGGGCGAGATGTAGTGGTCGTACTTGCTGTAGTAGTAGCGCGGCAGGCCGGAGTGATGATCCTCGGTGATCCGGACCGCCGTGCCGAGACTGTCTCCCATCACCGGAGCGACGAACACATGAAAGCGGCCGGCGAAGAGCGTCGAGACAAACGTGACCTGCCTGCCGTCCGGCGACCAGCGCGGTTCGGTATTCACCGCCCCGTTCCTGAGCACCGTCCGGCTCGTGAGTGTGGCAAGCTCGAGTATGCGCAGCTCGATCTGATCGTTCAGGTAGACCGCATACACGACCCGCTCGCCATCCGGCGACCACTCCGGCTGGTGCGCATACCCGGGGCCGGTCGTGAGCTGCACCGCCGTGCCGAGGGAGTCGGCGCCGAGCGGCAGTCGCCAGAGTTCGCCTGCCATGGCGACGATGACCGACTGGCCGTCGGGCGACCAGGTCACCCAGGCCGGCCCGGTGGTCACCTGCGGCAGGTACATCTCGCGGAAGTAGTAGTTGTGCGGCTCGGCGATCTGCTTGAGTACCGTTTCCCGCTGAGCGGCAGCGGGCGCGGGCATGAGCCCGGACAGAAGCAGCAAGGCGAGCAGTCGCACAGATGTCATTCTGATTTCCAGGGGGAAAGTCCGACCGAACAGCCCGCTTGCCCGGCACTCCGTCCACCGCGATGTTTTCAAGATGACTCGCTCAATCCAAATCGTAGTTTGCGTCCTCGCGGGCCTCGGCGCCAGTGCGCCTGCTCGCGCCCAGGCAGCGCCCGACACTGCCATCGCCGTCCGTTACCGGGGGGCCGCTGAGCAGATCATCCGCGCCGCCCTCGCCGACAGCAGCGCATACGACCGCCTCGGCCGGCTGGTGGATGGCAATGGCCACCGGCTCAGCGGATCGGTGGCGCTCGAGCGGGCGATCGACTGGATCCTCGCCGAGATGCGGCGGGATGGGCTCGACAACCCGCGGACTCAGCCGGTGAAGGTGCCGCACTGGGTGCGCGGCCGCGAGTCAGTCGATCTGGTCAGCCCTCGCGCCATGTCGCTTCCAATGCTGGGGCTCGGCAGCAGTATCGGCACGCCAATGGCGGGAATTTCAGCCCCGGTGCTCGTCGTCTCCAGCTTCGATGAGTTGATCGCCAGGGGAACCGAAGCGAAAGGGAAGATCGTCCTCTTCGATGCGCCGTTCACCGATTATGGCGAGACCGGTCAGTACCGGCGCGTCGGCGCGGTCGCGGCGGCCAGGGCGGGTGCCGTCGCCCTGCTGATCCGGTCAATCGGCCCCTACGGCATCCGGAGCCCGCACACCGGCAACATGCGCTACGACAGCACCGTCACGCGGATTCCCGCGGCCGCGCTCGCCATGGAAGACGCCATGATGCTGCACCGGATGCAGGACCGCGGGGAACGGGTGATCGTGACGCTGAAGATGGAAGCCCGCATGCTCCCCGACGCCGACAGCCGCAACGTGATGGCGGAAATCGTCGGGAGCGAGCACCCCGAGCAGGTCGTGGTAATGGGCGGCCACATCGATTCCTGGGATGTGGGTCAGGGCGCCATGGACGACGCGGGCGGTGTGGTCGCGGCATGGGAGGCGGTCCACCTGTTGAAGCGACTCGGCCTCACCCCCCGCCGCACCATCCGGGTTGTCGGCTGGACCAACGAGGAGAATGGCCTCCGCGGCGGCCTTGCCTATCGCGATTCGCTCGGCGACCGGATTGCCGGCCACGTGCTGGCCATCGAGTCGGACGGCGGTGTCTTCCGGCCGCGCGGTTTTGATTTCACCGGCTCCGATTCCGCCTACGCGATCATCCGCCAGGTGGCGACACTGCTGGCCCCGCTGCAGGCGGATTCGATCGAGCGGGGTGGCGGCGAAGCGGATATCGGCCCGCTGATGGAACGCGGGGTGCCCGGCATGGGGCTTCGTACGGTCGACGATCGCTACTTCTGGTACCACCACACCCAGGGCGACACTCTCGACAAGCTCGACCCGGAAGAACTGGCCCGCTGCGTCGCGGTGATGGCCGTGGTGGCGTATGTCGTGGCGGATATGCCGGAGCGGTTCCCAAGGTGAAACTAGCCGTCAGCC
>JAWXBX010000002.1:0-11976 GCA_034440415.1 Gemmatimonadota bacterium
CCGCTCAGGATCGTGCTGGTGCGCGACATGTGGCTCACCGGCTTCGACGCGCCGAGCCTGCACACGATGTACATCGACAAGCCGATGCGCGGCCATGGGCTGATGCAGGCCATCGCGCGGGTCAACCGGGTGTTCATGGACAAGCCGGGCGGGCTGGTGGTGGACTATCTGGGCCTGGCCCAGGAGCTGAAGCAGGCGCTCGCGATCTACACGGAGAGCGGCGGCACGGGCCGCACGGCACTCGACCAGGATGAGGCGGTCGCCGTGATGCTGGAGAAGTACGAGGTCTGCCGCGGCCTCTTCCACGGCTTAGACCGGGCGAAGTGGACCACCGGCACGCCGCAGGAGCGCCTTGGCCTGTTGCCGGCGGCACAGGAGCACATCCTGAAACAGAATGACGGCAAGGACCGTGTCTTGGGCGCCGTACGCGGGCTGTCGCAGGCGTTCGCGCTGGCCGTGCCGCACGCCGAGGCCCTGCGCATCCGGGATGACGTGGCGTTCTTCCAGGCGGTGGCCGCGGTGCTCGCCAAGCGCGCGCCGGGCGATGCCCGGCCCGAGGAGGATCTCGACCACGCGGTGCGGCAGATCATCTCGCGTGCCGTGGCACCCGAAGGCGTGGTGGACATCTTCGCCGCGGCGGGACTGGCGAAGCCCGACATCTCGATCCTCTCGGACGAGTTTCTTGCCGAGGTGCGTGGCATGCCGCAGCGCAACCTCGCCGTGGAGCTGTTGCGGAAGCTGCTCAAGGGGGAGCTCAGCAACCGCCGGCGGAAGAACGTCGTGCAGGCGCGCTCCTTCGCCGAGATGCTGGAGCAGACCATTCGCCGTTATCAGAACCGGGCCATCGAGGCGGCGCAGGTCATCGAGGAGCTGATCCAACTTGCGCAGCAGATGCGCGAGGCCAACGCGCGCGGCGAGGCGCTTGGGCTGTCGGAGGATGAGCTCGCGTTCTACGACGCGCTGGAGACCAACGACAGTGCGGTGAAGGTGCTGGGCGACGACACGCTGCGTGCCATCGCGCGGGAGCTGGTCGAGACGGTGCGGAACAATGTCACCATCGACTGGACGCTGCGCGAGAACGTGCGGGCGCAGCTACGAGTGCTGGTCAAGCGCATCCTGCGCAAGCACGGGTATCCGCCGGATAAGCAGGAGCAGGCGACGCAGACGGTGCTGGAGCAAGCCGCCCTGCTTTCCGGGGAATGGGCGTCCGCGTGAAGAGGGCGCTTAACAAGAGCATGCAGCGGATGGCGCTGGGCGCTGCAGCTGATGCTGGGCGTTAGCCGGCTGCAACATCCTCCGCAAGGTCCCCCGCTCCCTGACACGGGAGAGGGGGACCGGGCGTGAGGGCAGGATACTGATCGCGACGCCCGCCCCACCCAATCAGAACGCGATCTCCATCCCCAGCCGGAACAACCGCGGCGGGCCGTAGGCGAACAGCGCCTGGGTGAAGTCCCGCGCGGCCGCGAGGTAGAGCGGTCTGAGCTCTCCCGCACCATCCACATACCCGTTGCCATCCAGGTCCGCCCACGGCCGGTAACGGGGCGACTCGTAGGGAATCGGGGACGGGTTGGCGCTGAGCGCGGAATCCGCCAGCGCCTGGATCCCCGCCTCCGTCTGCACCGTCTTGCCGGTATCCCGCCGCACCGCCACCACATTCCTCCGATTGAGCAGGTTCCGCACATCGACATAAACGCTGCCGCGGATGGACCCGAAGCGGATCGGGCGGCGCAGCAGCAGGTCCAGCGTGCTGGTGCCCGGCAGGCGGCCGTCGTTGGGCAGGCCGACGATCGAATCGCCGGCCGCGTTGGTAAAGGTGAACGGCAACCCCGACGCCATGCGGTAGATGACGGTGCCCTCAATGGCGGCGAAGGGCCGGATGCCGGCAATGCTCGGCCCCGCGGTCGCCGGCATCGCACCGCTCACGATGGCGGTAAGGGTGTGGCGCCGGTCGTAGTCGAGGGGAAACTCGACCTTGGCGGGGAAGGTGGTGTCCCCCGTCGTGGGATCGATGGTGAACGACCGGCGAATGAAGAAGGCGCTGCTGGAATTGGCGGTGGCCTGCTGCAGGGTGTAGCTGACCCGCACCCCCCAGTTGTTCTGGAACTCCCGCTCCACGATGAGCTCGCCGCCCTTGACCGATCCCGCGTCGACGTTACCAAAGATGCTGGAATCGGGATCGACGCCCAGCGGCACCGAGGCCACCAGCCCGTCGAGGCGACGGATGTAGACATTGGCGCGCACGCTGACGAAGCGGACCGGCCGGAGCCGCAGGCTGAACTCGTACTGGGTGGAGGATTCGAAGCCGAGCCCGGGATTGCCCACCCGGGAGCGGCCGGTACGGGTGGTATCGTCAAAGGCGGCATCGACCAGGTACTGGTAGTCCGGCGCCTGGGAAAACTTCCCGATGCTGGCAATGAACGTCGCCCTGTTGAGCACCGTGCTCACCGCGAGCCGAGGACTGATGGCGCGCTTGGTCTGGGGCGCCTTGCCCGGCAGGTCATCGCGACCGCTGAACTGGTCGTAGCGCAGCCCCAGTGTGAGGGCGAGGTCGGTACCCCGACCCTGGACCTCGGTATAGATGGAGCCGGCCCACGGCGAGAAGTTGGCGGCGGTCGCCGACGGCACGGTGTCGCCCGCCGGCAGGTAGCCGAGCACCCGCTGGAAGGTCTTGACCCCCTGGCGGGAGTATTCGCCGCCGACGTAGAAGTCGGTATTCCGGCCCGCCGGAATGCTCAGGTCGAGTCGGGTCCTGAGCTCGCGAAAGCGGTTCCACGCCAGGTCGCCGCGGGGGCCGCGGCCGTGGAAGAACGCCGGCACGCCCCACGGGGTGTTCTCGCTGAAGGTGGGCGCGATGAGGCCGGCGATGGGTACCGCCGCGCGCGCGGTGTCCTGCGCCCGGGCCAGATCTTCGCCGACGATGCCGATCTTCTCGCCGGTGAAGGCGCCGAAGCGATAGTCCGGCACGCTCGCCGCCGCGCCGCGGATGAACTCGCGAGTGAAATACCCCACCCGCAGGTCGGCGGTGATGTCGGGGCCGGCGAACACCTTCTGCAGGTGGGTGCTGAGCAGGTTGCCGGTGGAGCGGCGGACCGGAGCGAGGTCGAGGTCGTACTTGTAGACCGGATCGTAGAGCAGCCGCTGGTCGGCGGAATGGAGCCCCAGGATCCGGAGCGTCTGCTGGCTGCCGAGGGGAATGGTGAGCTTGGCGGCGAGGTCGGCCTGTTCGCCGCTGTTGTGCGGCAGGAGCCAGGGTGCGCTGTAGCGCGGATCGCGCGGGTTGCCGGGGCGCGGGGCGTTGACGGGATCGGCGTCGAGTTTGCCGGAGAAATCCGCCACGGCGAGGAGCCGGATCTTCGCCGGCAGCGGACCCTCGACCGAGACGACACCGCGGTCGAGGCCGTAGTCGCCGCCGCTGCCCAGCGGTCGGTCGGTTTCATAGCCGAGCCGGCCGGCCCAGCGGTCGCCGCCGTCGCGGGTGGCCAGGTTGACCAGCGCCGAGACCGCCTGGCCGTAGCGGGCGGAGAAGCCGTTGGTGACGAGCGAGGCTTCGGCGAGCAGCGCAGGCGGTACCCGGACGCCGAGCGAGCCGGTGGAGGCATCGAGCTGGTTCTTGAGTCCGAGGCCGTCGATGATGAAGGCCTGTTGCCCGAGCCGGCCGCCACGGTAACTCTCGCCGACGGCGCCGGCCGACAGCGCGATCGCTTCCTCCACGGAAGAGACCGGCAGGCGGCGCAGCTCCTCGGCGGTGAATCGCTGCTGGTCCACCACCGCGAGGGGATCGAGCACCGAATCGACCCGGTCGGCGATCACTTCGATGGGTGCGAGGCCGATCGGGTCGGCCTGCAGCGGGAGGTCGAGCAGTGTGGTCTGGCCGGCCCGGACCAGGACGCTGTCGCGCGAGAGCGGGCGGTAGGTGAGCGCCGCCGCGACGACGACGTGCCAGCCGGCGGGCACCTCGCGCAGCCGGTATTCGCCCTGGGCGTTGGTCGTCACGACGTAGCGGCCGCGGTCGACCGTCACCCGCGCCCCGGCGATCGGAGCGCCGTCCCGGCCGGCGGCACGCACCACGCCGGCGATCGTCCCCACCGATTGGGCCAGCGCCGTGCTGGTGCAGAGGAGAAGCAGTGTCGCGCTCAGTTTCGCCAGCCGCATGTCATTTCTCGAAGCGCCAGAGGTCAGCCCACTTGCTTGCCACGGTGTCCGACACGGTGGCGTCCGACGTATCCGTGATGCTGCGGATGACATAGGGAAAGCCTTCCGCGATGATGCTGTTGCCGCCGGGTGAGAGGCGGGGGCGCTTGTAGAAGCGGCCGCTGTCCGCCACGACGGTCTCCACGCCGGTGCCGAGATCCACCACCACGAGATCGCCGCCGTAGTCGACCTGGCCGAAGTCGAGGGGAGGGCGGTCAGCGTACACCGGCTGGCCATCGAGGATGGCGACGAGCCGGTTCCCGTTCACCTGCGGATCCCGCACGATGTGGCCGGGGCCGAAGTCGTGAACCACGGCGGAAGGCTGCATGTTCGTCGATGCCGAGATCGTTCAGGGCAATGCGGGGGCACTGCAGCCGGCGCTGCACGCCACCGGCGGCAGGCAGGGTCGCGATGCAGCGAGCCTTGTCGCTGCTGAAGGAGTCCTGCACCGCGTAGTACAGCGTCTGGCCATCGGCGGACCAGGCGGCAAAGGCGTCGGCGCCGATGTTGTAGGTCAGGCGGAGCGGCGCGCTCGCGGCGAACGGCCCGCCGGCCGGCACCTCATGATGGGAGAACGACTCCTGATGGGCGCACCCGGTACCCAGCAGGAGGCAGAGCACAACTCGCAATCTCATGGAGAGTCGAAGAGGTAAAGGTCCGCGATCAGCGCGCCGCTGCTGTCGACTGCTTCCACCGCGATCTGCTGCGCGCCGGGCCGGAGGCTGGGGGAGCGAAAACGCTTGCCGGAAAGCGTGAGCGGGGTCGCCACACCGGTGGCCAGGTTCACATGGTAGAGGATGCCGCCGCTGTCGACCTGGACCGGACCGATCAGCGGATCCACACCGTAGGAGACTCGGCCCCCGACGACCGCGGCGAGCACGGAGTCGGACAGGGTTGCATCACGTGCGATGCCTGCGGGTGCGAAGTCGTGCACCGTCGTCACCGCGCCGGTGGCCAGCACTTGGCGGAAGACGCGGGAGTCGCCGGCGATGGTGTAGTAGATGGTCAGGCCATCGACGGAGGGCCAGACCGAGGTGGCCTCGGCGGTGCCGGGGATCACGGTCACGAGATTGCCCGCAGCGAGGTCGAGCCGGGCGATCTCGCGCCCGATCACCAGGGAATCGGGTTTGCAGTTCTGGCAGGGGCCGAGATACTGGACATCATCGCCGACATAGATCAGCGCCGATTCGCCCAGCCAGTGGAGGTGGGTGACGGTCGCATGCACCGCTCCGCTCTGGGCCAGGTAGGGCAGGGTCCGTACCACCGTCCCGGTGTCAATCACTGTCAGATTGCCGACCCGGATCTCCGCGGAGGCCGGCGAGATCCGGCCAGTCGCGCTCCGAGTCTGAACCCAGGCGAGCCGTCCGGCGGAGCTGATGGCCGGGGTGCCCAGCAGGTTCACCGAATCGCCGGCGAGGTCCTCAAGCGGGCACTTCTCCACTCGTCGTGTCCCACCACCGGGCGGCAGCTCCGCGAGGCAGCCATCAAAGTCGTCGGGGCCGGGCAGCTGAAAGGCGTAGAGCAGCCCGCTTCCATCGGCCCGCCACGCCGGCGCGAGGTCGCGACCGAGGTTGTAGGTCAGCTGGATGGGTGGGGTGGTGGTGTGCGGGCCGTCGGTATCGGTGCCGTCGTTTGGCCCCGGCGCCGAATGGGCGCACGCGACGAGGAGGAGGACGCAAGCGTTGCGCAGTGGCGCCAGGTGTGGCGCCCGTCGAGAGTGAATTCGCACGTGAGTCCGGGAAGGCGGGAGGTGTGTGGAGCCGTTCGGTGGAGCGGCACGACACACGGTAGCCTTTGAGACGACCGTCGCGCAATGTGGGCACACAGCGCCGACCGCGGTGGCGGGGCGGGCGCATTCGGGACGGGGAATCCCACAACCGGACACAGCGCCGATCCCGCCGACCGGGGACGGGTGGCCAACTGCTTGTCATGCAAGGGCTTCAGGCGCTCAGCCGAGCGGGGCCCCGGGCACGTTTCTTTCCTTGTCAGGCGGGCAGTTCCTGAGGCACTCCCGTGATTCGAGGACGTCGTGGATATACCCCGTGAGCCCAAACCGAAGGGCCGGCGCTTTCTCTATATAGGGGGCGCCGCTGTCGCGCTGGTGCTGGCGACGGTCGCCATCTCGCGACTGCGGCCGGCGGCGCCATCGGTGGAACGGGGCACCCTCTGGATGGACACGGTCCGCACCGGACCGATGGTCCGCGAGGTGCGCGGACCCGGCACGCTGGTGCCGGAGCAGGTCCGGTGGGTGTCGGCGGTGACGGCGGGGCGGGTGGAGCGGAAGCTGGTGCAGCCCGGCGTCCGGGTCACGGCCAGCACGATACTGCTCGAACTCAGCAATCCCGACGTCCAGATCCAGCTGCTGCAGGCGGAGCGGCAGCTCACCGATGCCCAGGCGCAGGTCGTGTCGCTCAAGACCTCGCTGGAGACGCAGCGCCTCACCCAGTCGAGCCTGGTCGCCCAGATCCGCACCGAGTATCGCGATGCCATCCGCCGGGCGGCATCGGATTCGGCGCTTGCGGCCGAGGACCTGATCTCGCGTGGCGACTACGAGCGCTCGCTGGATAAGGCGACGGAGCTGATCGAGCGGCTGCAGCTGGAGCAGCAGCGGCTCACGCTGTACACCGAAAACATCCATTCGCAGCTCGAGGTGCAGGAGGCGCAGGTGGGGCGGCTCCGCGCGATCGCGGACTTCCAGCGCAACCTGGTCGACGCGATGGTGGTGCGGGCCGGGGCCGATGGCGTGCTGCAGGAGTTGCCGCTCGAGGTGGGGCAGTGGGCGACGTCGGGGGTGACGCTGGCCAAGGTGGTGCAGCCGGAGAAGCTCAAGGCGGTGCTCCGGATTCCCGAGACGCAGGCCACGGATCTTGGGCTCGGCCAGGTCGCCGCGGTCGATACCCGAAACGGCATCGCCGCCGGTCACGTCATGCGGATCGATCCCGCCTCGCAGAACGGCACCGTGACCGTGGACATCGCGCTCGAGGGCGCGCTCCCCAAGGGTGCCCGGCCGGATCTGAGCGTGGATGGCACGATCGAAATCGAGCGACTGGGCGAAGTCATCTCGATGGGTCGCCCGGCCTACGGCCAGGCCAACAGCGCCGTCGGCATCTTCCGCATGGTGCCCGGGACCGACGAGGCCGAGCGGGTCCGGGTGGACCTGGGCCGCAGTTCGGTCAATCGCATCGAAGTCGTCCGCGGGCTCGCGCCGGGCGATGTGGTGATTCTGTCCGACATGAGCCGGTGGGATGCCGTCGAACGGGTGCGGGTCAAGTAGCCGTCAGCCGTCAGCCGTTGATGTCGCCAACCTCTCCTCTCCGGAGTCCGCATGACCACGACGAATGGCACCGCCCTGATCCGCCTCGAAGGCCTCAAGAAGGTCTTTCTGACCGAGGAGGTGGAGACCCACGCCCTCGAGGAGATCCATCTCGAGATCAAGCGAGGCGAGTATGTCGCGATCGCCGGTCCCTCCGGCTGCGGCAAGACGACGCTGCTCTCCCTGCTCGGCCTGCTGGATACGCCGACGAGCGGCCAGTACTGGCTCGACGGCAAGCCGGTCGCGCAGCTCTCGGCGGCGGAGCGGGCCCGGATCAGGAACAAGGAGATCGGGTTCATCTTCCAGGCCTTCAACCTGATCGGCGACCTGACGGTCTACGAGAATGTCGAGCTGCCGCTCACCTACCGCGGGCTCGGCGCGGCGGACCGGAAGCAACGGGTGATGGCGGCGCTGGAGAAGGTGGGGATGGCCCACCGGGTGAAGCACTATCCGGCCCAGCTCTCCGGCGGCCAGCAGCAGCGCGTCGCGGTGGCGCGGGCGGTGGCGGGCGAGCCGCTCATCCTGCTGGCCGACGAGCCCACCGGCAATCTCGACTCCACCAACGGCGAAGCGGTGATGGACCTGCTGCAGCAGCTGCACCAGGCGGGCGCGACCGTCTGCATGGTGACGCACGACCCGCGCTATGCCCGCAATGCGCAGCGCGCCATTCATCTGTTCGACGGCAGGGTCGTGGAAGACCGCGCGCTGGAGCTGGCGGGCGCCTGAGTCCCGCGTCATCCCTTCGAGGTCACTCGCATGCGGATCCTGCTTGCCGATCTGCGCCACGCGCTGCGTGCACTGGCGCACAGTCCCGGGTATGCCGCTGTGGCGATTGTCTCGCTGGCGCTGGGCGTCGCCGGCACGGCGACAGTCTTCACCGTGGTCAACGCGCTGCTGTTCAAGCCGCTGCCGGTCGGGGAGCCGGCGCGGACGGTGAGCCTCTACACCAGCGACTACAGCGGACCGCTGTTCGGGGCCTCCAGCAATCCTGACCTGCTCGCCTTCCGGCAGGGGATTCCGGCGCTGGACCATGTCGTCGGCATGGGGTTGCAGCAGACCAGCCTGACGGTTGGTTCGGAGCCGGTCCGGGTCACGCTGGCGCTGGTTTCCGACGATCACTTCAGTGGTCTGGGCGTTCCCCTCGCCCTCGGCCGCGGGTTTGCCCCGGAGGAGAATCAGGCCGGCGGTGATGCGGCCGTCGTGGTGCTCAGTCATGCGCTATGGACCGCGCGGTTCGGTCAGCGATCCGACATCGTGGGTCAGACGGTGTCGCTCGGCGGCAGGCCGTTCAGTGTGATCGGCGTTGCCCCCGCCGGCTTCACCGGGCTGATCCGCGGACTTGGGTTCGATGGATGGGTGCCACTCGCCGCCGCGCCGCTCCTGCGCACCGATGCGGGTCTCCTCACCAACCGGGGCGATCGGGGCCTGATGGTCGTCGGGCATCTCGCGCCCGGCGCCACGCTGGAGCAGGCGCGCGCGCAGGCGGATGCGCTCTCCCGCCAGCTGCACGCCGAGTTCGCCGGACTGTGGACCGACCGGCAGGAGCAGGCCCGGAAGATCACCATTCTTCCCGAGGCGGAGAGCCGGCTCTTCCCCGACGTGCGTGGTCCCGTGGTCGGCGTCAGCGGGCTGCTCTTCCTGGTGGTGCTGGCGGTGCTCCTGATCGCCTGCGCCAATGTGGCCAGCCTGTTCCTCGCCCGGGCGATGGCGCGTCGGCGCGAAATCGCGGTGCGCCTCGCGCTGGGGGCCAGCCGCGCCAGGGTGGTGCGTCAGCTCGTGACCGAAAGTGTGCTCCTCGCCACGCTCGGTGGTGTGGTGGGCGTCGCGATGTCGTCCTGGGTTTCTGGTCTGCTGCTCTCGGCCCCGCTGCCGATTCCAGTGACGCTGGCGCTCGATTTGTCCCCCGACCTCAGGGTGCTCGGCTTCGCGCTGCTGCTGGCGATTGCCACCGGATTGCTGGTCGGCATCGCGCCGGCGCTCCAGGCATCGCGGCCGGAGCTGTTGTCCGCACTCAAGGACAATACCGGTGGGTCGCTCTCGCCGCGCTCGCGCCTGCGTGGTGCGTTCGTGATCGGGCAGGCGGCGCTGTCGATTCTGCTGCTGGTGATGGCGGGACTCTTTCTGCGGAGTCTGCAGCTCGCCGCGTCGACCGATCTCGGGTTCGGGGCGCGCGACGGGCTGGTGCTGGCCACCGACCTCGGCCTGTCCGCCGCCTACGACAATGCCCGGGTTCACAGCTTCCAGCAGGAACTGCTGCAGCGCGCCCGGGAGCTTCCCGGGGTCCGCGCGGCCGGCCTCACCGGCGCCCTGCCGCTCTCCCTGTTCGGCAATCGCAGCGGCCTGACGATCGAAGGCTATGCCCCTCAGCCGGGAGAAAATCTGGAGGTCGGGCGGGGCGCGATGAGTGCCGGCTATCTCGAGGCGCTGGAACTGCCGCTGCTGCGGGGCCGAGCCTTCACCGACCAGGATCGGTCGGAGGCACCGCTGGTGGCACTGGTGAGCGAATCGTTTGCGCAGCGCTACTGGCCGGGGCAGGAGGTGATCGGCCGGCGGCTGAGCGTGCAGGGGGACGAGGGGCCGTGGCACGAGGTGGTCGGGGTGGTGCACGATGCCAAGTACTCCACGGTGGGCGAAGAGCTGGTGCCCTTCTTCTATCTGCCGGTGGGCCAGGTCAGCGCGGAGCGCACCACATTGCTGTTGCGCACCAACGGCGATCCCGCGGCGATTACCAGTGCGGTGCGGGCGCTGGTGCACGAGCTCGATCCGGCGCTGCCGGTCGAGGCGATCGGCACCTTCCAGGACCATCTCTCCTTTGCCCTCCTCCCGGCCCGCGCCGGCGGCATGGCACTCGGCGCCTTTGGCCTGCTCGGATTGCTGCTGGCAAGTCTCGGCGTCTACGGTGTGGTGGCCTATGGCGTTGCGCAGCGGCGCCGGGAGATCGGGATCCGCATCGCCCTCGGCGCGAAGAGTGTCGCCGTCGTCCGGCTGATGGTCCGTGACGGCCTCCGGCTGGTCACGATCGGGCTCGGGATCGGGCTGGTCCTTGCGGGCATTGCCGGATTCCTCGCCCGCGGGCTGCTGTACGGTCTCGCACCACTGGACCCCATCGCATTCATCGTCGGCCCGCTGGTGTTCGGACTGGTCGCGCTCTTCGCAAGCTACCTGCCGGCCCGCCGAGCGACGCGGATTGATCCGATGAAAGTGCTGCACACCGAATAGTCGCGCTCCAGGTAACGAGTCCCACATCCGGCGGCCAGATGTCCCACCTCACGCATGACATCCGCTTTGCCCTCCGCAGCCTGAGCCGCGCGCCGGGCTTCAGCCTGATCGCCATCCTGACGCTGGCGCTGGGGATCGGGGCCAACACCGCGATTTTCTCGGTGGTCAACGCGGTACTGCTCCGTCCGTTGCCCTACCAGGAGCCCGATCGGCTCGTCACCGTCGAACACCTGTATCCCTCGAACAACAACATGCAGGCACCGGTCTCGGCGGTGGGCTTTGAAGACTATCGCAAACTCGACCGCCTGTTCGCCGGGGCGGCTGTGGAAGGTGGCTGGGCTCCGAACCTCACGGGGGAGGGAGATCCCGAGCGGCTCGTCGGGCAGCGGGTGGCCGGGGATCTCTTCGGGACACTCGGCGTTTCGCCGCTGCACGGACGGTGGCTCCGCCCCGACGAGGGGAAGGATGGCCCCGTGCGGGTGGTGGTGGTGAGCTACGGGTTCTGGCAGCGATCCCTGGGCGGCGTGCCGCAGGCGGTTGGCCAACGGATTCTGCTGGATGGCGAGGGCTTCGAGGTCGTCGGCGTCATGCCGAAAGGGTTCCGGGACTTCTGGAATCGGCGGGTGGAGGTGTCGACGCCGCTCAGCTTCCTGCCGGCGCAGCTGAGCGACAACGCACGCACCAACGAGTGGCTCAACCTCACCGCGCGGCTGGCGCCCGGAGTTGCGCCGGAACAGGCGCAGCGGGAGCTGGCGGCCTACGCCACGCGGCTTATCGCGGACTATCCCGATGCCTATCCGCCGGACTGGTCGCTCAAGCTCACCACGCTCAATGACACCGCCACCGCCGCCAGCCGGACGGCGCTCTGGGTCCTGCTCGGAGCGGTGGGGCTGGTCCTGCTGATCGCCTGCGCCAACGTCGCCAACCTCCAGCTGGCGCGCGCCTCGTCGCGGGGGCGCGAGATCGCCGTTCGGGTGGTGCTGGGCGCGTCGCCCTCCGCGCTGGTGCGGCAGCTCCTGACGGAAAGCGTGCTGCTGGCGCTCGCGGGCGGGCTGCTCGGGCTCCTGCTCGCCGCCTGGGGCGTTTCGCTGCTGCTCGGGCTCGGCGGGACAGGACTCCCGTCGGCAAGCGAGATCGGGATGGATGCGCGGGTACTGGCCTACACGCTGGGGCTTTCCCTGCTCACCGGCCTGGTCTTTGGCCTGGCCCCGGCGCTGCAGGTGGCGCGTACCAGCCTGCAGGAGACGCTCAAG
>JAWXBX010000003.1:0-6121 GCA_034440415.1 Gemmatimonadota bacterium
ACCTTCACGCCGCAGGCCGTCTCGAACGGCTTGATGAAGAGGGTGTCGGTATAGCCCTCCCACACCATGAAGTTCAGGTCGCCACCGATCGGCTTGGGGCAGAGCTGGGCGAGGTAGGTCGTCGCATCCGCCCGCGCATCGCTGGTCGGGGTGATGGTGATCTTCTTGACGACACCGGCGGCCGCAGCCCCGGACTTGTCACCGCCACAGGCGGTCAGGGAAAGCAGCGCGAGCGGCAGCAGGGCGGCGCAGGCGCCGAAGCGAACGGAACGCATTGGCAGGAAACCTCGGCGAAGGGGAGAGGGGGACGAGCGGGCATAACCTACATCCCGGCGCAATTGGCGCAATCACCCCGGACCGGAGGGGTCGACTTTTTCCCCGCCGAGGGGTAATCTCGGCGACCCCCTGCAGCCGGAGCCGTGTCATGTCCCCCGTTATTCGCCTTGCGACCCCGATCCCCGGTCCCGCCAGCCTGGCGCTTGCCGCGCGCCGCGCCAAGGCGGTGCCGCGAGGCGTCCCGGCGACGACACCGATCGCGGTGGTCCAGGCCGACAACGCCGTGCTGACCGACGCCGACGGCAACCGGCTGATCGACTTTGGCGGCGGCATCGGGGTGGTGAACGCGGGGCATCGGCATCCGAAGGTGGTGCAGGCGGTGAGGGATCAGCTCGATCACTTCACCCATGTCTGCTTCCCCGTCACCATGTATGAGCCGTACATCGCGCTGGCCGAGAAGCTGAATGCGCTCACCCCCGGCAGCCACGAGAAGCGCACCTTTTTCGTGAACAGCGGCGCAGAGGCGGTGGAGAACGCCGTCAAGGCGGCCCGCAAGGCGACCGGGCGACAGGCGATCATCTGCTTCGAGCACGCTTTCCACGGCCGCACCTATCTCGGCCTGTCGCTCACGTCCAAGGTGAATCCGTACAAGAACGGCTTCGGCCCGTTCATGCCCGAGGTGTACCGGATTCCCTTTCCTTACTGTTACCGCTGTGACGCCGGCCCGAAGAACGGCACCTGCTGCATGGCCGATCGGGCCCACCTGGAGCATCTGCTCGCCTCCCACGTCGATCCGAAAAGTGTCGCCGCGGTGATCATGGAGCTGGAGGTCGGTGAAGGCGGGTTCATTCCGGTGCCGGCGGCCTATCTCAGCATGCTGGCGCAATTCTGCAAGGACAACGGCATCCTGCTGATTGCCGACGAGATCCAGACCGGCTTCGGGCGGACCGGTAAGCTGTTCGCCTGCGAACACTACGGCCTGGTGCCGGACATCATCATCACCGCCAAGTCGCTTGCCGGGGGACTGCCGCTGGCCGCGGTGACCGGCCGTGCCGAGGTGCTCGATGCCGCGCAGCCCGGCGGCCTCGGCGGGACCTACGGCGGCAATCCACTCGCCTGCGCCGCCGCGCTCGCCATCCTCGAGGCGATGCACGAGGAGAAGCTGGTGGAGAAGGGGGCGAAGGTGGGTGACAGGATTCGAGCTCGTTTTGAGGGGTGGCGCGGGAAGTATCCCCAGATCGGCGACGTTCGCGGGCTGGGTGCCATGATCGCGATGGAGCTGGTGAAGGACCGGATCACGAAGGAACCAGCCAAGGAGCTGACCGGGAAGCTGCAGGCCGAGGCGCTCAAGCGCGGCGTGATCCTGCTCTCCGCCGGGACGCTGGGCAATGTGATCCGGGTGCTGGTGCCGCTCACGGTGGAGGACGCGGTGCTGGACGAAGGGCTGGATGTGATGGAGGCGGCACTCAAGGCAGCAACGGAGAATCAGGCGATTGCGGGATAAGGCGATCGGGCGATCACGTGATTGGCTTACCCAACCGCCCAACCGCCCAACCGCCCAACCGTCCAACCGTCCAACCGCCTAACCGCTTATTCCCATGATCAACCGCACCCGCCTCGCCTCCCTCTACGCCGCCGAACAGCGGCGCTTCGAGGAGACCCACCCGGTCTCGCACGCGCTGTTTCAGCGGGCCCAGGGCAGCCTGCTGCAGGGTGTGCCGATGCACTGGATGGCGAAGTGGGCGGGGGGATTTCCCATCTTCGTGCGCGACGGCGAGGGAGCGCATTTCCGCGACGTCGATGGTCACCGCTACATCGATCTCTGCTTGGGCGACACTGGCGCCATGACCGGCCACGCCCCCGCCGCGACCGTGGCGGCGGTGGAACGCCAGGCCCGGATGGGCTTCACTTATATGCTGCCGTCGGAGGATCACCTCTGGGTGGCGGAGGAACTGACCCGGCGCTTCGGGCTTCCGTCGTGGCAGTTCGCCATGACCGCGACCGATGCCAATCGCTTCGCCATCCGGCTCGCACGGATGCTGACCGGCCGCTCGAAGATCCTGGTGTTCAACTGGTGCTATCACGGCACCGTCGACGAAACATTCGCGACCCTGCGCGATGGTGCGGTGGTCGCCCGCAGCGGCAACCTTGGCCCGCCGGTGGATCCCGCGCTGACCACTCGCGTGGTCGAGTTCAACGACCTCCCCGCGCTGGAAGCCGCGCTGGCGCAGGGCGACGTGGCCTGCGTGCTGGCCGAACCGGCGATGACCAACATCGGCATCATCCATCCCGACCCCGGTTTCCATGCGGCGCTGCGCGCACTGACCCGCAAGGCTGGGGCGTTGCTCATCATCGACGAGACCCACACCATCTGTGCCGGACCGGGCGGCTACACCGCCGCGCATGGCCTCGAGCCTGACCTGCTGACGCTGGGCAAGCCGATCGGGGGCGGCGTGCCGGGGGCGGTTTACGGGTTTTCAGAGGAGGTGGCGGCCCGGCTGGCGGGGAGAATCGTGCAGGCCGACTGCGACACCGGCGGGATCGGCGGGACGCTGGCCGGCAACGCGCTCTCGCTGGCGGCCATGCGCGCGACGCTGGGGCAGGTACTCACTGCGGAGAGTTATCGTCTCACCATTCCGCTGGCGGAGCGGTTCCAGGCCGGCGTCGAAGGTGTCATCGCGGAGTTCCGGCTGCCATGGATCGTGAAGCGGCTGGGCTGCCGGGCGGAGTACTGGTTCCGGCCCACCGCGCCTCGCAACGGCGGCGAGGCGGCGGCGGCCGGCGACTTCGAGCTCGACCTCTTCATGCACCTCTTCGCGCTCAATCGCGGCATCATGCTGGCGCCGTTCCATAACATGGCGCTCATGTCACCGGCCACGACGACGGTGGACATCGACCGGCACACGGCAGTGTTCCGGGAAAGCGTGGAGGCGTTGCTGGGATGAAGGCGATGGGGCGATCGCCCCTCTCCCTCTAGCCAACCTCCCCAGCCACTCGTACGTTATCGACGATGCTCATTCCCTCCCTTATCCCGGACCCGGCTGTGGCCTCTCCTGTTATTCCCAGCGACACGCCCATCGTCGAGTTCACCAACGTCAGCAAGAGCTTCGGCGACTCGAAGGCGGTGAACAACATCTCCTTCACAATCCGGAAGGGAGAGTTCTTCTCCCTGCTCGGGCCATCGGGCTGCGGCAAGACCACCACGCTTCGCCTGCTGGCCGGTTTCGAGCAGCCGGACGCCGACGGCGGCACAGTGAAGATCGACTCGCAGGTGGTCAACCAGAAACGTCCCTACGAGCGCCAGGTCGGGATGGTGTTCCAGAACTACGCCATCTTCCCGCACCTGTCGGTGGAGAAGAACGTCGCCTTCGGGCTGGAACAGCATAATGTGCCGAAGGCCGAGATCCCCGATCGCGTGGTCAAGGCGATGGAGATGGTCCGGCTCGATCCCGTCAAGTTTGCCCGGCGGATGCCGAACCAGCTCTCCGGCGGTCAGCGGCAGCGGGTGGCACTCGCTCGCGCCCTGGTCCTCCGCCCCACGATTCTCCTGCTCGACGAGCCGCTCGGCGCGATCGACCTGAAGCTCCGCAAGGAGATGCAGCTCGAGCTGAAGCAGCTCAACAAGAGCCTCGGCATCACCTTCGTCTACGTGACCCACGACCAGGAAGAGGCGCTCACGATGTCCGACCGCATCGCGGTCATGGACAATGCGCTGGTCGCCCAGCTTGGCACGCCGGCGGAGATCTACGAAAACCCGCGCACCGCGTTCGTGGCCAAGTTCATCGGTGAGTCGAACTTCTTCGAGGGCAAGGCGACGCGAAAGATGGGCGAGCTATGGGAGATCGCCGGGACGCTGGGCGGCAGTTTCCTGGTGCCCAATCACCCGAAGCTGGCCGCGGGCACGGCCATCCGCATCGCGGTGCGACCGGAATGGCTGGATGTCTGCACCCCGGGCAGCATCCCGCCGGGCGAGAACAGTGTCGTCGGCGTGGTGCGCGATGTCATCTACCTCGGTGAGACGATCCACGTGATCGTGACGCTGGGCGAGGGCAGCGAATGCACCGTCGCCCTTCGCAACGAGGGCCAGCTCATCAAGCCGGTCCCGTGGAAGAAGGGCGACAAGGCCGCGGTCGCCTGGTTGCCCGAGGACTGCCAGATCCTGGAGGATGCCTAGATGGCCGGCATGCGCGAGAAGGCGCTGGCCTGGCTCTATCCCCGGCCGGCGGCGCGGGCCTGGAGCCTCCTGGCGCCGGGGACCTTCTGGCTGATCGCATTCTTCCTGGTGCCGGTCGTCATGATGTTCGCCTACAGCATGATGCCGCGCGGGATCTACGGCGGCGTGGTACCCGGCTTCACGCTGGAACACTACAAGCGCTTCTTCGATCCGCTCTACCTGCAGATCCTCAACCGCACTTTCATGTGGTCGCTCGGGGCGACCGTCCTGTGTCTGCTCATGGGCTATCCATTGGCCTACCTCATCGCCCGCAGCGGCAAATGGAAGCATTTCCTGATGTTCCTCGTCGTGCTGCCGTTCTGGACCAGCTTCCTGGTCCGCACCTTCGCGATGATTTTCCTGATGCGCGACACCGGCCTGATCAATAACCTCCTGCTCAAGGCGGGATGGATTACCGAGCCGCTCAACATGCTCTACACCCCCTTCGCGGTGATGACCGGGCTGGTCTACAGCTTCCTGCCGTTCATGGTGCTGCCGATCTACTCCTCGCTGGAAAAGCTGGACCTCTCGCTGCTGGAGGCCGCCGAGGTGCTCGGTGCCAGGCCGGCGGCACGGTTCTGGAAGATCACCTTTCCGCTTTCCGTGCCGGGTGTGGTCGCCGGTTCGCTGCTGGTCTTCATTCCGGCGCTCGGCAGCTTCCTCACCTCCGACCTGCTCGGCGGGGCCAAGCAGGTGATGATCGGCAACCTGATCCAGAACCAGTTCTCCTCCGCGCGCAACTGGCCGTTCGGGTCGGCGGCATCCTTCATCGTCATGGCGCTGGTGCTTGTCGCCGTCATGATCTACCTGCGGGTGCGCGACCGCACGCCGGGAGGTGCCTGAGATGAGCACGAAGCTGCCCCGCTGGCTCATCGCCTTCTGTGTCGTGATCTATCTCTTTCTGCACATCCCGATCCTGGTCTTGGTGATCTTCTCGTTCAACGCATCGAAGTTTTCGGTGGATTGGGTGGGCTTCACCTGGGACTGGTACCTGCGGCTGCTGGAACGGGACGACATCCTCAACGGCCTCCGGGTGAGCATGATCGTGGGTGTCTCGTCGATGGTGCTCTCGGCGCTGTTCGGCACGCTCATCGCGCTGGCGCTGGCCCGCTACAAGTTCCGCGGCCGGACCGCGCTCGAGGCCTTCCTCTACGTGCCGCTGGTGACGCCGGAAATCGTGGTGGGCATTTCGCTGCTGATCCTCTTCGTGCTGATCGGCTTTCCGCTGGGTATCCTCACCATCACGATCGCCCACGTGGCCTTCTGCATCTCGTTCGTGGTGGTGGTGGTGCTGGCGCGGCTGCAGGGGATGGATCAGAACCTGGAGGAGGCGGCGCTCACTCTCGGCGCGGACGAATTGACCACCTTCTGGAAGATCACGGTGCCGCAGCTCTGGCCAGGAATCATCTCCGGTGCGTTGCTGGCCTTTACCATGTCGTTCGACGATTTCGTGATCACCTCGTTTGTCTCGGGGACCGGTTCCTCGACCCTGCCCATCGTGGTCTACGGTATGGTGCGGAAAAACATCGAACCCAGCATCAACGCCATCAGCACGATCATCCTGGTGGGGACCGCGGTGCTGATCTATGCGGCAGACCGGTTGTCGCGGGACAAGCCGCTCGGTCATTAGAC
>JAWXBX010000004.1:0-32772 GCA_034440415.1 Gemmatimonadota bacterium
ATTGGTACCCAGAGGCGAGCGACGGGAGAATCCCGTCCCTGCCCCATCCCCAGGCACGGCCAATCTGGGGTGGGGCCGTCATCTGCCTGTCATTTGGGGCCGAGGCGGCTGAAAACGGGCGAATCGATGGTGGTTCGGCCGGCTGTACAGCGTGCCAGCCAGCCGATGGGGGTTGTCGGAGGGCACCGGGACGAGGTGGCGTTTGCCTAGAACTGCCGGCTCCAGCTCACTCCAATTGAAGGCAGGATGCTGAACCAGCTCTCCAGCCCCCGTTGCAGCTGAATCCCGCCGGTCGGCGTGTTGGCCCGGAAGTAATCGTACCCCAGGACATTGCGGTGGTTGGTCAGGTTGATCACCTCGGCGAACAGCCGGAATTCGCCCTGCCGGGTGAGCTTCCGTCGAGTGATCCGGAGATCCAGACGCTGGTAGGAGGGGAGTCGGTGCCCGTAGAGCTTGTCCGGCTTCACCGTCGACTGGGGCTGCCCGCTTGAATCGGTGACGGTTCGTACGCTCTCGGTCGTCGAAGGCCAGCCAGTGTGAAAGGCGATAGCGGCGTTGATCGACCACATATTGTCGGGCCGAAAGGTGACATCGAGATTCAGCGCGTGACGCTGGTCCTGGGGACCTGGATGAGTCCGGTCGAACACGATTGGTGTCGGGTCATTGACGTTGTCGATGCGACGGACCCGTTCATTGACGTAGGAGAGCAAGTAACCGGCCTGAAGCGACCACTTGGTTCCCAGTGTCCGGTCGTGCAGGATCTCAATGCCGGTCGACGTGGTCCGTTCCGGAAACACCAGGATCCGATCCTCGTTGGATTCCGGAAAGACATCGATTCCGCCCTTCCAGTTGCGGTAGACCGGGCGCAGATGGGAGCCGGTCTTGTAGTAGCCTTCGAGCCGAAGGGTCCCCCCCTTCGGGAAGACGTACTCCATACCCACGGTCGCCTGCCTGGACAGTTCGGAGGGGAAGTAGCGATTCAGTGCGTCGAGAGCGGCCAGGTCGGCGATCCCCTGCCGCTGCCGATAATACCCCCATCCCACCCGCAAGCTGGCCCGATCGGAAAGGCGGAGCAGCGCATTGGTGCGCGGACTCAGGTAGCGGTCCCGGGTGTAGGAGGCGTGATCGTACCGCAGGCCGAGCTCGAGGGTGAGGGGCGCCGCGAGCTGGAGCCGATTGGTGAAATAGCCGGCGAACGTGGTACCGGGCCGCAGCAGCCTCGTGCTGGTCACCTGCGGGTAGTACCCGGTCGTGTCGGGAGTCGTGTCATCCGGATCCTGTCCCACGGAGGAGGTCAGCGCATAGTCGGCGTGCAGCGCCCGCAGGTCGTAGCCGAAGTCGACGAGCATTGTGTTGGAGTGCTCGTAGGTCCAGTCTTGCTTGAATCCCACCACCGAGAAATCGCGGTGACCGCTCACGGCATAGTGCGCCCCGGGGCGATCACGAAAGCGCTCCGTCCCATCGCGCCCTGCTGTGACCCGCCCGACTGACGCAAGGCTGGTCACCGCCAGTCGCTTCGCCGCGAGTGACCGGAGGGTCAGCCAGACATACGAGTTCCCATAGCGATTGTCCGCCAGTTCACGCGTCCGGATGGAATCGGCGAACCCGGTGGTTGCGTTGGCGTTGAAAGAGTAACGGTCGCCCGCGTGAAGCAGGTTGAGGGACAATTGGTGCCGCGGATGGAGCGAATAGCGAACAGCGGCAAAGACGTCCTCGTAGCGTGGCGATGGGAGCTCATTCTTGTTGATAAGCCCGAGCACGAGGTCGATGTATCCGCGCCGGGCCGACACCAACCAGGATCCCTTCCCGCCACCCAGCGTGCCTTCGGCCGCTGCGCGGGCGTGGGTGAAGCTGAGTCCGAGTCCGGCACGCGTGCCCTCGGTTGCCGGCGTCCGCGATGTGATATTGAAAACGCCGCTCCGCTTGTCGCCGTATCTTGCCGGGAACCCTCCAGTCAGCAATTCGACGCCCTCGATGGCGCCTACGTCGACGATGCTGAGTGCGCCTTCATTGAAGTCCTTCATGTGATACGGTTCGTAGAGCTCGAGGCCGTCGAGCAGGATCAGTGTTTCGTCGTGGCGGCCGCCCCGCACCGAGAAATGTGCCGAGTAGTCGCCGGTGGTGAGCCCCGGAAGGCGATTGACCGCGCGGAACAGATCTTCACCGAAGGGGGCGGATTCGATTTCATCGCGCGAGAGAGTCTGCCGAACGGTCGGGCTGGATTCCATGATGGAAAATGCGCCCGGCGCGACGGAGATCTCCCGCAGCTGGAAGGCCGAGGGCATCATGACCAGGGGGAGCGGAAGTCTGATGTCGCCCTCGACCGTGAGGCTATCGATGGTGAGGGGTTCGTACCCGACCCGGCGCAGGTCGAGGGTGTGGTGCCCCGGGAGCACCAGCCGGATGACAAATTGGCCGCGGAAGTCCGTGCTCGCCGACCGCCCGGTGCCGCGAACGGTCACATCCGCGAGGCTGACCGGTTTCCGGCTCACTGAGTCGATCAACTGCCCGCTGACGGTCCACAGTGGTCCGGCAGATCCGGGTACGGCGACCGCCGTCTGCGCGCCGGCACCGGTTGTCGTGAAGGCGAGGATGCCCCAGATAAGGGCTGGCCGCAGGGCCAGAAATGGTGTCATGGACTCGCTGGCTCCTCAAGGGTCACCTGAGGAGCCAGCGAGTCACCCATTCTGTGACAAGGAGAGCTTCCGGCCGCCCCTCAGCCCTCCTGGTGGAGCATTCGCGGGTGCAATGCCTGCTGCAGTCGTGCAGCCCCGGCGATGAGCTCGGGCGAGGCCCCCAGCCGGGTGGCGGTTCGCAGCCCGTCGAGCTGCCCCTCGACCGCCCGAACGTCGGCCCGCTGGCGCCAATCGCCCGCGTTCTTGAGCCGATCCAGAATCCGGCCCATGATGGCCAGGTCGCTGGTGATGCCACCGGTATCTTCGGCCTCAGCGTCCACGACCAACTGCCGCGACCAGAGATCCAGCCGGGCGAAGTCGACCTCGGCTCGCGACTGGTACTGCAGCAGCAGGTCGAGGCCCGATTTCGTCACATCCAGGGCGAACTGACGAGTGGTGGCGGCTTCCCGACTGGAAACGGCCCCCGCAAGATCGCTCAGTGCGCTCGACATCAACGGCTTGAGCAGCCGCGGAATTGTGGTGGCCTGATAGGATCGCCAGGCCATCGTCATGTCCTCTGTCGTCCGGGAGGCCAGCTTCCAATTGCCCCCGCCCGCAGCCTGGAACACGCGGCGCGCCCCCGCGAGCAGCTGGCGCAGCCTGATCGGCGTCGGCACGCCTGCGGCGTCCGTTGGAAGCGCGATGGCCAGCTCCTCGATGTCAGCATTGCTGCCGGTCGAGAACTCGCCGTAACCAGGGGCGAACGCCTTTGGCTCGTAGTGGCCGTCCAGATGAAGCTGGGTGACTTCGAAAGCGCCCGCCACCGGACCGAGCGGTCCGGCGAGCGTCTGATCCGTCTTCAGGATCTCGATCTCCTCGAACACTGTTGGAAAGATGTTCTCCACCCGATAGACATCACCAATGGCGGGATGCGCTGGCATGATCATGGCCACCGGCCCGTCCTTGCAGGCCAGCCAGGTGCCATCGGTGTCGACGATCTTGCCGTCCTCGTAGTTGGACACCTCCTCGCCGAAATACCACACTGCGCCGGCATCGTCCTGGCCGTACTGATCGATCGCGGTCTCATCGATCCGCCGGTCGAGATAGGCCACGTATTGCGAGGTGAGCGTCTCCACTTCATAGCCACCGAGATCGATCCGTTTGGTCGCCGGCAGCAGCGACGTCTCGGCCCGGAAGGGCACACCGCCGACGAAGCCGACCAGCACCACCTGATCAAGGCGACTGATAGGAAAGAGAGGGTTCGTGACGCTGGTCGGGTTGGAGAAAACCGGTGTGCCGAGGTCTACCCGTTTGCCCGGCGGCGCGATGGGGAGCGGAATCAGGCTGTCTGGCGTAGCCGGCTTGCAGGCAATGCCGTTCGGCCCGGATCCCGCCGGGAACGCCGCGATCAGATCGGTCGGTTGACGGGAGTCGGTGCAGGCGACGAGCGAGGTAATGGCTGTGAGCGCGATGGCCCAGCGGCAGACATTCTGGCGCATAGCGAGGTTGCTCCTCAGGATGGGTGAAGGGGAATCCCATCGAAGGAACAGTTGACATGGCGCGGTTGTGACACCGCGTGACCTGGATGCCCGACATTCGTCAGGACGCTGCGGCAAGCGCCGCCGCTCGGCGGATCGCGTCGGCCGCTCGACCGACCCCGGCAGCGAGATCAGCGATCTCCACCGCGGTCAGGGCGGCGTCGCCAGCCCGAATGGCCTCGACAACTCCCGGGAGTGCGACAGTGGCATACCCATTGTCGCGATCCGAGGCAAAGACGATGTTCCGGTACCACGGGCGGCCGACAAGGCCGGTAGGCCGGGTGAGGCTCTGTTCAACCAGCCGGAGCTCCCGGTTGATCCGTGCGAGGAGGCTCTGACCCGCAGGCCGCCGAAGCAGGCTGTTACGTGCCTGCTCCCAGGCGGTTGCGGCGGTGCCGAGCTCGGCGATGCTGGCCCGAAGCGTCGAGAAGTCCGCGGCGACGTTCCGCTGCATCGCCAGCTTTGCCGCCAGGGTGACCAACCCGTCGAGGTAGCGGGCGTAGACCCCGTAGTCGAACGGGACCACGTCGGCATTGCCCAGCCGCGACAGGAACAGCGCCGCGATGGTACCGGCGGTGACATGCGCCTGAAAGCCGGAATCACCGAAGCGCCGCATCCAGTCGTAGCTGTCGTACGCCGAGTGATAGACGCCGCCCGGTCCGCCGAAGCCGAAGCCGGCGGCGGGAATCCCGAGGTGATTGTAGAAGCCGGCGAAGTCGCTGCCGCCGCCGAGATCGCCGACGCTCACGTCGGCGGTGTCGGCCACGTTGCCCTTGCGGCGCCAACTGGTGTACACCGTGGTGGAGTCGTAGGGCTGGTCCACCAGCCTGGTCAGCTCGCGCAGCAGCGGGTGCAGCGAGCTGGTGCCGCTGGCGCCAAAGTCCTGCCCCGACACCGAGACATCGAGATTGAGGTAGGCCACCGCATGCGCGGCCAGACGCTCTTCCTGCGCCTCGACCCATTCGGTGGAACCCATGACGCCCCACTCCTCGGCATCCCACGTCGCGAAGACGATCGTCCGCTTCGGCCGATAGCCCTTTCCTGCGGCCGCCGCAAGCATGCGGGCCGCCTCGAGGATGCTGGTCACACCGCTCACATTGTCGACCGCGCCCGGTCCCCAGGCGTCCCGGTGCCCGCCGACGATGACCAGCTCATCGGGCCATGTGCTGCCCTTCAGCACTCCGGCGGTATTGGTGATCCGCTTCCACGCCAGACTGTCCGGCTCGCGCCACAGCGCGACGCGCGCCGTCGTCTCGTCGTCCCCGAGGTGATAGCGGAACGGCAAGCCGCCCTGCCAGGCCTGCGGCACCGCCCGGCCTCGGAGCGGCTGCAGCAGCAGCGCGGCGTTGCCATAGCCGACGGGCACCACCGGGATCCGGGGGAGGTCCATCTGGGCGGGGGCGAGGCGACGCGCATCCGCTGTCGCGGCCCAGCCGGGTGAGGCGGGGTCGCCGATACCGTTCAGGATGCTGCCGCGCTGGACTCCATCGGAGGGGCGCATCGGGCCCTCGGGGTACACATCACCCACGACGTAGCCGTCGTCCTGCGGATCGGAGTAGAGCAGCAGGCCGGCGGCCCCATGCTGTTCCGCTTCCCGCGCCTTGATCCCGCGAAAGCTCCTGCCATAGCGGGCCACCGCGATCCGGCCGGTCACCTCGACCCCGAGGGAATCAAGCAGCCGGTAGTCGTCCGGCAGTCCGAAGTTGACGTAGACCAGCGGTGCCGTCACATCGCCGGGAGCGGCGTGGCCGTTCATCGCCGGCCAGATCGATCCCTGGGAAGAGGCATCTCCGGCCACGGGAGACTCGGTCAGCGAAAGCCGCTGCGCCACGGGCCGGACCAGTTCGACCACCGTGGATTCGGGATAGGGAATGAAGACCTGGAACTCGGTGCGGCTGGTGTCGAGGCCGAAGGCGCGCATCTGCTCCAGCACATAGCGCGCGGTACGCTGTTGCGCCGGTGTGCCGGCCACATGGGCCTCGGCGGAAAGGAACTGCGAGTGCCGGCGGGCGAAGGCGGTGTCGCCCAGCGAGCGGAGCAGGCGCTCCAGCGTCCGCTCCCGCCCGGCCTGGGGCGGTGTGTATCCGGTGAGTGTGTCCGACTGGGCGTGGAGCGGGGCCGCGACGAGTGCGGTGAGGAGCAGGAGGGAGAGGCGCATGGCGCAATATCTTTGCGGGGAGCGGACTGCCGCAAGCTATTTAGGGCACGCTCAGCTGCCAGAAGCCGGAGAGCATGTCGCTCACGTAGAGGGACCCGTTGTAGAGCATGACGCCCCAGACGTAGGTCTGCCCGGTACCGCCCGGCTTGAGCTGGGAGATCAGGCGGGAGCCCAGATTCCCGCTGAGCGTGCCGGAGACATCCAGCGCGACCACCCCGCCATTGTAGTATGCGGCATAGAGTCGCTGGGCCGGTTCATCCATCCAGAAGTTGTGGACCCCGGCGCCGGGAAGGTGGAAACTGGCGACTTCGACGGGCGCGGAGAGATTGGAGACGTCCACCACGTGGATATCTCCGGACGACGAAGTTCCGACACCCCCCGGCCCCTCCTCCCCGATGAACAAGTACTTCTTCTCATTCGTGGTCGGGTTGTGGAACCACCATCCGTTGTGGGTCTCGCCCCCGAAGCCGGCGGTATGGCTGACCTGCACTGGGGCGGCGACGGAGCCACCGTTGGAACCGTTCCCCACGTCGAAGATGTAGAGCCCTTCGTCCCATGCGAAGACGAAGGCGTAGCCGTCGCGAACGAAAGTGTCGTGGATGCCGTAGTTGGGCGGAATCGGAGTGCTGCTGACGGGCGTGAGGACCCCTGACGCGGCCTGCGAGAGATCATAGATGATCAGGGCGGGACTGCCCGGATCCTTCGCCGTGAAGGCGTAGAGCTTGCCGCCGATGACGGCGAGTGTGCCGGTGTGCAGCCCGGTGCCGACCAGCGATTTGGCCCGGAACACCGGTACGCCGGGAGCGGTCAGCTCGAAGACATGGATCCCGTTTTCGGAGCCGCCTTCAGCGGTGAAGACCAGCCAACGGCCGTCGGGAGACACCTCGATATCGCTGACGGTACCGATGCCGACCGTGATGATCGAGTCGACCAGGGTTGGTGCCCCGGTCCCATTCAGTTGCCAGATCTTCACGGCGTTCCCGGCCCGGCTGCGGAAGCCCCAGGTGCCGCTGTAGCCGTAGCCGTCCGCCACCCAGAGGTCGGAGCCGTACCGCTCCGGCACATTGCTGCCACCACTCAGCACCACGAAACTGTTGACTGCCGTCGCGGTGAAGGTCAGTGGCGCGAGTCCGGCGACTGTCGCCGTGACCGCGCTGGCGCCGGCACTCGCGCCGAGGGTCCATGTCACCGTTGCAAGCCCCGCCCCGCTGGTGATCGACGTGAGCGATGCAACCGCGCCTCCGCCCTGGATGACCAGCCAGCTGACGGTGACTCCAGCTACCACGTTGCCGAACTGGTCCGTCACCCGGACCGCCAGCGCCGTCGACAGGGGGAGCGCCTTGGTTCCCGTCTGTCCGTCCCCTGCGGTCTTCTGCGCCAGTGCCGGCACATCCGCGGTCCCCGTACTGGTGAAGGTGACCAGCGAATCGATCAGGCCGGGAGCGACCGCCCGGACAACCTGCGCGCCGATCACATTGCTGATCGTCGCCGTGATCTCCGCCAGGCCGGCGGCGTCGGTCACGCTGGTCGCCGCGCTCACGCTGCCGCCGCCCGAAACGACCGCCCACTGCACGGTTGCGCCGGCCGTCGGCGCGGTGCCCTGCCCCGTCACTTTCACCTGGTAGGGCTGCAATGCGGTGCCGACCGTGGCGCTCTGTCCATCTCCAGTCACCCGCGCGATGACGCCTTCAACGGCAGGTGAGTTGGTGTCACCGCCACCGCAGGCCATGCTGGAGAACATCAGGAGAATGAATCGGGGGAGCAGTCGCGCTGTTTTCATGGTGCCACACGTTAGGGAGAACGGTATGGTACTGCCGTGGCCCGGCTCACATCGGGTGATCGTGGGACATTCCCGGCTCGTGGCCGGCATCGAGAAGGTCGCCATAGCGCCCCATCCGGTGCCCCGCCATCCCCCACGCCGCGCGCAAACCAACCGAGAGGGAACGCACACTGGTCGTTCCGTAGAGAATCCCGGGCGTCAGCACGCCTCCATCCAGACTCTGCGCCGAGCCGAGCGTCGCCTCGACGAAGGGCTCCAGCACCAGAGGGCTCGCACGCGGACCGACCGCGAACCCGTAGCCAACAGTATGCAGCGTGAACCGGGTAATGCCGAGGATCGAGTTCTCCAGATGCGGCCGGACCGAACGAAAGAGATCGAGGGTGCGGAGGTCCTCCGGCCGGTCACTCCGTTCGAAGCGATAGTACGGCCGATGTCGTCCACGACGCGCTGCCATCTCCGCCAGCAGGCTGGAAAAGACGAAGAACCCGTCGGCTTCCTCGGTGCGGGCCCATTCGGCCAGGCCGTACAGCCGAACCCTTCCGACCATGCGGTCGGCGCGTGCGGCCAGGTGCCACTTCCAGGCGTCCTTCCCCGCGCCAGGGCGATGTTCCGGTGAGTGGATCTTCGCCCGCGAGACCGAGAACTCGACTCCCATCGCCGGCAAAGCGGTGAGCCGCACCGACCACGAGTCGCCGAATCGGCTCACCCGCGGCCACTGGTCCGGCCGTTCCGGCTCGTCGCCGTTGAACAGCGCTCCCTCGAGGAAGACCGGCCCGGCCCGGTATCCGGCGATCACCACGGCCCGCTCGAGCACCTGTGCCAGATGATGGTTGACTGGGTAGCGCACCACCGGGCGGCTCATCGGGTCATCGGAACCGAATGGCGCAAAGCCCTTCCCCGCGGTGAGCGACAGGCGGCCGGCACCATCGAACGGGCCCAGCAGGTCGATGCCGGAAAGCAGCAGTTCGTGGGCATAGGTATGGGGATGGCGCCGGTCGTTGTAGCCCTCCCCCCAGGCGCCGGGGGCGAGTTCACCGCGCGGAATCGTCTGGCCCTCGAGATTGAGCGTCCCGGTGAAGCGCAGGTGCCCGTGGAGCGCGCCGGCGTGCAGCATGACCACGGGCTGGACGATACGGGCTTCGGTAAGGCTGCCGCGCCCCGGAATGTCCTCGACGGAAGTGAGGAGGCCGATGGCCTGCGTGCCGATCCGCACCTCCGGGCGATCCTGCGCCTGGAGCAGTGGCGGCGTAACCGAAGCCACCAGGAGGGCAACGCGGAGCAGCCAGCGGTGTGATGCGATCATGAATCCGGTCAGGAGGTGCCCGGACAGCCGAGCGGCCCGGTCTGCTGGGGACGACCGGGCCGCTGCTGGCGCCACAGCATCTGCCGCAGGCTCACGTCCGATGCTCAGACCCCGGCTTCCGCACCGCGCTCCTCCCGCCGGGTGGCGCTGGCGCGAATGTAGTCGCCGTACAGCCGCGAGATCCAGTCGATGCTGATCTCCTTGGGACAGGCTTCCTGACACTCGCCATGCCAGGTACAGCCGCCAAACAGCTCCGCATCCATCTGCGCGACCATGCCGAGGGCGCGACGGGTCCGCTCCGGCTGCCCCTGCGGCAACGAGCCGAGGTGGCCGACCTTGGCGGCGGTGAAGAGCATCGCCGACGCGTTGGGGCAGGCGGCGACACAGGCGCCGCAGCCGATGCACTGAGCGGCATCCATCGCCCCGTCCGCGTCGGTCTTGGGTACCGGCAGTGCGTTGCCATCGGGCGCACTGCCGGTGGAGACACTGACGAAGCCGCCGGCGGCAACAATCCGGTCGAAGGCGCTCCGGTCCACCACGAGGTCCCGCACGACCGGAAAAGCGCGGGCCCGCCACGGCTCGATGTAGATCTGGTCGCCGTCCGTGAAACTCCGCATATGGAGCTGGCAGGTGGTGGTGCCCTTCATGGGGCCGTGCGCCACGCCGTTGATCATCATAGCGCAGGAGCCGCAGATCCCCTCGCGACAGTCGTGATCGAAGGCGATCGGCATCTCGTTCCGCTGGATCAGCCCCTCATTCACCACATCCAGCATCTCGAGGAACGACATGTCAGGGCTGATGTTGGGCGCGTCGTACTTGACCAGCTGACCGGTGGCGGTCGCGTTGGGCTGGCGCCAGACGAAGAGGGTGAGGTTCATCACTTGTAGCTTCTCGTCGAGAGGTGCACGTTCTCGAACTCGAGCGGCTCCTTGTTGAGCTTCGGCGCCTTGCCCTGCCCCTGGTATTCCCACGCCGCCACATAGCAGTAGTTGTCGTCGTCCCGCAGCGCCTCTCCATCGGGCGTCTGGTACTCGGTGCGGAAGTGGCCGCCACACGATTCCTGCCGCTGCAGCGCGTCCAGGCTCATCAGCTCGCCGAACTCCAGGAAGTCCGCCACCCGTCCGGCCTTTTCCAGGGACTGATTGAGCTCCTCGCCGCTACCCGGCACATTCACGTTTTTCCAAAACTCCTCACGCAACTCCGGAATGCGCCGGAGGTTGTGCTGCAGTCCCGCTGCGTCGCGGGCCATGCCGCAGTTGTCCCACATCAGCTTGCCCAGCTCGCGGTGGAAGCTGTCCACCGTCCGCTTGCCCCGGATGTTGAGCAGGAGCTGCTGACGGGAGCGCACCTCCGCCTCCACCGCGCGCACCTCCGGATGGGTAGCGTCGATCTTGTCGAGCCTGGCGGTAGCGAGGTAGTCGCCGATCGTGGCGGGGATGACGAAATAGCCGTCAGCCAGCCCCTGCATCAGGGCGCTGGCGCCGAGGCGGTTGGCGCCATGATCGGAGAAGTTGGCTTCGCCCAGGACGTGCAGCCCGGGAATGGTGCTCATCAGGTTGTAGTCGACCCACAGCCCGCCCATCGTGTAATGGACCGCGGGAAAGATGCGCATCGGCACCCGGTACGGATTGTCGTCGGTGATCCGCTGGTACATCTGGAACAGGTTGCCGTAGCGCTCCCGCACCTGGTCCTCGCCGACACGTGCGATCGCGGCGCCGAAGTCCAGGAACACGCCGAGTCCGGTTGGACCCACGCCGCGCCCCTCGTCGCAGACTTCCTTGGCAGCCCGGCTCGCGACATCCCGTGGGCAGAGATTGCCGTAGCTGGGATACTTCCGCTCCAGGAAATAGTCCCGCTCCGACTCGGGAATCTGGTCCGGCGACCGGGTATCACGTTCCTGCTTCGGCACCCATACCCGGCCGTCGTTCCGCAGTGATTCGCTCATGAGCGTCAGCTTGGACTGGTACTCGCCGCTCACGGGGATGCAGGTGGGATGGATCTGGGTGAAGCAGGGATTGCCGAAGGCCGCCCCGCGCTTGTAGGCCCGGTACGTCGCGCTGACGTTGCAGCCCTTGGCGTTGGTGGACAGGTAGAAGACATTGCCATACCCGCCGGTGGCGAGGACGACGGCATCGGCCAGGTGCGACTCGATCTTTCCGCTGATCAGGTCCCGGGTGACGATTCCCCGCGCGACACCACCCACGACGATGATGTCGAGCATTTCGGTACGCGAATGCATCGTGACGGTGCCCGCGGCGATCTGGCGCTCCAGCGCCTGGTAGGCGCCCAGCAGCAGCTGCTGCCCGGTCTGACCGCGGGCGTAGAAGGTGCGCGACACCTGGGCGCCGCCGAACGAGCGGTTGGCGAGCAGCCCGCCGTATTCGCGCGCGAAGGGTACCCCCTGGGCCACGCACTGGTCGATGATGCTCACGCTGATCTGCGCGAGGCGGTACACATTGCCCTCGCGGGCGCGGAAGTCGCCACCCTTGATGGTGTCGTAGAACAGGCGCCAGGTGGAATCGCCATCGTTCTGGTAGTTCTTGGCCGCGTTGATGCCGCCCTGTGCCGCAATGCTGTGCGCGCGCCGCGGCGAGTCCTGGAAGCAGAAGCAGGAGACGTGGTAGCCCAGTTCCCCCAGCGTGGCCGCCGCCGAGCCGCCGGCCAGGCCGGAACCCACCACGATGACGGAGTATTTCCGCTTGTTGGCCGGATTCACCAGCTTCATCTCGAAGCGGTGCCGGTCCCATTTTTCGGCGAGCGGCCCGGCGGGAATCTTCGCGTTCAGTTCCATGACATGCCTGGTAGAGGCGGAGCGTGACCCTGCATTGCTGAACCCGGCAGTCGGCCGGCGGTTCCCTACTCGTGCAGCCAGCCCAGCAGCACCGCGACAGGGATGGCGGTGAAACCCAGCCAGAGGACGACGGCAAGCCCCAGCGCAACCGGACGCTGCAGCGGATGCGGTGAGGTCTGCGACAGCCCCAGCGTCCGGAAGCTGCTCCACGCCCCATGGTAAAGGTGCAGGCCGAGGGAGAGCATCGCCAGGATGTAGAAGAGCCCGACGACCGGCCGCGACAGGCCGCTCACCAGGTTGTGATACACACTGCCTTCGATGAACGCCGGATGTACCGAGCCCACCGTGAAGTGCAGCAGATGGAAAACGATGAACACCAGCAGCAGCACCCCGCCGACCCGCAGGGTGCGCGACGCCAGCGTCGCGGCCTGCGGCACCTTGCGGGCGTACGCCACCGGACGGGCGGCCCGGTCGAGCATCGTGAGCTGGTAGGCCGCGACGATATGCAGGACCACCGCGGCGAGCAGCACACCACGGGTGAGCAGCACCACCTCGTGGAGCGGGCCGTGCAGCAGCGCGGCGTACGCGTCCAGCTTGGCCGCCCCGGCAAAGGCCTGCAGGTTGCCGAGCATGTGCATGACGAGGAAGCCGATCATGATGAGCCCCGTCACCCCCATCACGACCTTCTTGCCGAGGGTCGAATGCCACAACCCGAGAATCTTGCGCACTCGTGGCTCCTCAGCCCAGCAGCGTGATGGTCTCTCGCACCGCCTCGGCGGACTTGTTCAGGTCGGCCCGCTCCTGTTCGGTCAGCGTGACTTCGATGATCTGCTCCAGTCCGTTGCGCCCGAGCTTGCAGGGCACGCCGCAGAACACGTCGTGGAGGCCATACTCACCGGTGAGCCAGGCCGCGCAGGGTAGAATCCGCTTCTTGTCCAGCACGATCGCCTCGGCCATCTGCACCGCAGCGGCGCTGGGCGCGTAGTAGGCCGAACCGGTCTTCAGGAAGTTCACGATCTCCGCCCCGCCGTTGCGGGTGCGGGTCACGATGGCATCGAGCTTGTCCCTGGCCAGCAGCTGGGTGACGGGAATCCCGGACACCGTGGTGTAGGACACCAGCGGCACCATGGTATCGCCGTGGCCCCCGAGGACCATCGCCTGGATGTCCTCCACGGAGACGTTGATGGCCTCGGCGAGGAAGGCGCGGTAGCGGGCGGTATCGAGCACGCCGGCCATGCCTAGGACCCGTTCGCGGGGAAAACCGCTGGCTTTCATGGCGACGTAGCACATCACGTCAAGCGGATTGGAGACGACGATGATGATGCTGTCCGGCGCGACCCGCCGGATTTCCTTGGCGACCGACTCCACGATCCCCGCGTTGGTCTTGACCAGGTCGTCGCGACTCATGCCCGGCTTGCGCGCGATGCCGGCGGTGACGATGAACAGCTCGGAGCCCGCCGCGGCGTCGTAGCCGTTGGTCCCGATGATGCGGCTGTCGAACCCTTCGATCGGCGCGGACTGCCACTGATCGAGGCCCTTGCCCTGCGGGACACCATCGACCACATCAACCATGACGACGGTGCGCGCCAGCTGCTTCTCCGCGACGCGCTGGGCTGCGGTAGCACCGACGTTTCCGGCGCCCACGACGGTGATCTTGGTGAACATTGTGCCTGGTTGGAGGAGGTGAGTGGCCCCGTCGTGCCGCTGACGAGCGCCGTCTGGAGAGGACAGCGTAAGGTACTCGTGCACCACCATGCGGAAAACCCCCGCGATGGTACTGCGGCACGCGTCTCGTCCGGGCTACACCGGCTTCCTGCGACCGCCGCTTCCGCCTGGTCCCCGACCGCCACCGCCACCTGCTCCCCCCCTGCCCGGGACGCCCGGTCCCCGTCCGCCGGCTGCACCACGACCGCGACCACGACCCCGCCGCTTCGGCCCCGCCAGAACTGGCGGGGCCGTCGCCCGGCCGCGCGCGGTATCAGGGCCGCCCGCCACATTTCCGTTCACCTCCTCCTCCGCGTCTTCCTCCAGATCAGCGTCCACGCTCCGAGGAACGTCGGTATCGGCGAACGTCATCCGCGCCGGCGCCTTCAGCCCGAGCTGGCGCAGCCCTTCGTACAGCACGACGCTCACGGCGTTGGCGAGGTTGAGGTTTCGCATCGTGCCCTGCATCGGAATCCGGTAGCACAGCTCGGGGTGCTTCTCGAGGATCTTGGCCGGCATGCCGTCGGTCTCGTTGCCGAAGACGAGCACGCTGTTGGGGCGGAACGGGGCCTCGGTGTAATCCTGTTCCGCATTGGCCGAGAAATAGAGACAGCGGTCGCGGCTGATGGCATCGCGAAAGCGAAACCAGTTGGGATGGGTCCACAGATCCACCCGGTCCCAGTAGTCCAGGCCGGCGCGCTTCACCGCGCTGTCATCGAGACTGAAGCCGAGCGGCTCGATCAGATGCAGCGGCGTGTCGGTGGCGACACACAGCCGGGCGATGTTGCCGGTGTTCGGCGGAATCCTGGGCTCGATGAGCGCGATATGCAGTGTCATGTCGCTGGGCGTGGATGGTGGTCGGCGCGACTGAATCAGCCGCCGCGGGTATGCATCTCTTTGCGGGGATCCGCCCGAAGAGTGGAGAGCTGGTACAGCGCGCCGCGATCCGGGGCGGCGGCCCGCGCCTCGGCGCCGCGGTCGGTGCGGCGCGTCCACGCCGCACGAATCAATTCCCCCAGCACCGCATCGCTCGCCCCGTCACGGAGCGCGGAGCGCAGATCGAGGCCGGTGTCGGCGTACAGACACAGCAGGAAATGGCCATCGGCGGTGAGCCGGGCCCGGTCGCAGGTCCGGCAGAACGGCTCGGTCGTCGATGCGATGATGCCGAACACCGTGCCGTCCGGCAGGCGGAAGCGGTCCGCCGGCGCCCTGCTGCTGGCGTTCTCGGCCGCCGGTTCCACCGCGCCATAGCGGCGCGCGATAAGCGCCAGCAGCTCCCGGCGGGACACGACGTCGTTCATCGACCAGCCATTCGCGCCGCCGACGTCCATGTATTCGATGAACCGCGCCTCATGTCCGCCGGCGCGGGAGAATTCCAGCAGGTCGATCACTTCATCATCGTTGTACCCGCGGATGATGACGCTGTTGACCTTGATATCGCCGAACCCGGCAGCGCTGGCGGCAGCGATCCCTGCCAGGACCTCGGCGTGCTTGTTCGACCGGGCGAACGATGCCATCCGGTCCGGCTTGAGCGTGTCGAGGCTCACCGTCACCCGCCGCAGCCCGGCGGCCCGCAGCGGCGCCGCATGCGCGCCCAGCAGGATGCCGTTGGTGGTGAGAGCAAGATCAGTGAAGGCGGCTTGCCGCGCCAGCAGCGCCACCAGCGTGGCAAGATCATGCCGCAGCAGCGGCTCGCCGCCGGTCAGCCGGATCTTGCGGACGCCGAGTCCGGCGAAAATACCCGCGAGGCGATCAGTCTCCTCGTAGTTCAGGATCGAACCCCGAGGCAGCCAGACGTACTCCTCCTCCGGCATGCAGTAGCGACAGCGCATGTTGCAGCGGTCGGTGACGGAGATGCGGAGACTGCCCAGCGGGCGGGCGAAGCTGTCCAGTACCGGAGCCGTCGTGCCCGAGCCGTCGAACGAGGTCATTCGGACACCTGGCCAAGAGCGGCCGCATCCGGCCGCGCACTCGACTGGCCAGTTCGTCCGATCGCGGTGGGATCGACCCACCCGATGCTCCCGTCGGCGTAGAATTCCTTCTTCCAGATCGGCACCCGCCGCTTCACTTCCTCGGTTACGTAGCGGCACGCCTCGAAGGCAGCTGCCCGGTGCGCGCTCGCTGAGACCACCGCCACGGCAATGTCGCCGATCTCCAGTGAACCCAGCCGGTGCCGTACCGCGATGTGCACCGGCCACCGGGCTTCCGCCTCCCGCACGATCAGCCCGACTTCGCCATCGGCCATCGGCTCGTAAGCGGAATACTCGAGTCGGGCGACGCCACGACCATCATGGTGATCGCGCACCAGCCCGATGAACGATGCCACTCCCCCGTCCGCCGGCCCCGCAGCCTCCGCGGTGAGCGCCACCAGGTCGATCGGCCACCGAGTGAGGTAGCTCACCGTCTCACCCTCCGGCCAGTGGAGGGAGCAATGCGATTTCATCGCCATCGGTCACGACCGTATCCAGCCGGGCGTGCACTCGGTTGACCGCGGCCATCGGTCGATCCGGGACTCGGTCAGCCCCGGGCCAGGAGGCGCGGAATAAGCGCACGACATCGGCCACCGTCGCGGGTGCCGGCACCTCAAGCGTGACCCGATCGCGCCCCGCCAGTTCGGCGTAGGTGGCGAACAGCAGCAGGTTTACAGAAAGCGAGGTGGCGGGAGCGGACATGGGAGCAAGTATAATGGCCGATTGCACCGGCCGGAGGTCCAGAATGAGAGCGGGGCGGGAATCACTCCCGCCCCACGATGTGACCGACTTTCCCTCCATCAGGCTCAGCCTTCAGCCTCATCCTCGTGATCGTCGGCCGAGGCGTCGAATGGTTCGTCGGCGACGAGAGCCCGCAACTCCTTGCTGGGCTTGAATACCGGCACCGGACGAGCAGCGACTTCGACCGGATCGCCGGTGCGGGGGTTGCGCGCCATGCGGGTCTTCCTGCGACGGATCTTGAAGGTGCCAAAGCCGCGTACTTCGATGTTCTGCTGGCTCTTAAGAGCATCCTTCACGGCGTCGAGAAAGGCATCGACCACGCGGGCACAATCCTTCTTGGAGATCATGGGTCCGGCGGTTCGGGCGATGGACTCCGTCACCCGTTCGACGAGATCGGCCTTGGTCATGCTTTCCCCCGGGGGATCTTCACGTCCAGCGCCCCGAATGAGGCGTCAGGTTACATGAGAGACTAGGGGCTTAGCCGTTGACTGTCAAGGGTTTGGCGCACCAAGAGGGGCTCCGGCCTGCATCAGCCTGAATAATTCCTGGAAATGAGGATGGGCATCATGGGGCCCAGGTGAGGCTTCCGGGTGGTACTGCACGGCAAAGACTGGAAGTTCATGGTGCCGAATACCTTCCACGGTTCCGTCGTTCAAATTGACGTGGGAGACCTCGAGACCCGGTGCGCCTGGAACGGTCCGATCTTCGCCCTGCACCGCAAATCCATGGTTCTGCGAAGTGATAAGTACATGCCCCGTCGTGAGATCACGCACCGGATGGTTTCCACCACGATGGCCATAGGGCATTTTCACCGTAGTACCACCGAACGCCAGGCCCAGCAGCTGATGTCCCAGGCAGATGCCGAAGGTCGGCAGGCCGGTGGCAGTAAGCTCCCGAATATTCCGGATGGCGTAGCTCACCGCGGCCGGGTCGCCGGGACCGTTCGAGAGAAACAGTCCATCCGGCTTCAGTTCACGGACGGCGGCGGCGGGCGTTGAAGCGGGGACCACCGTGACCCGGCATCCCATCCCCGTCAGCATGCGGACGATGTTCCGCTTCATCCCGTAGTCATAGGCCACCACGTGCGGACCCAGCCGCCCCTCGGTGTACTTCGCGTCCACCGTTGCGCGGGAGGCGAGGTCGAGCCCATCCATGGACGGCGACTCCATGAGATTCAGCGTCAGCTGGGGGGTCGGCTCGCGGCCTTCCGCGATCACGCCACGCATCGCTCCGCGCTCCCGGATATGTCGGGTGAGTCGGCGGGTATCAATGTTCTCAATGATAGGAACCCGGTACTCCGACAGCCACTCATCCAGCGTGCGGGTCGCGCGCCAGTTGGAGGCGCGGCGGGAGAGTTCCCGGACGACCACGCCCGACACTCGGGGTAAGGCAGACTCCATGTCGTCGAGATTGATGCCGCAGTTGCCGATCATCGGCGCAGTCATCACCACGATCTGACCCAGGTAGCTCGGATCGGTGAACACTTCCTGGTAGCCACTCATGTTCGTGGTGAACACCACTTCACCGAAGCTCGCTTCAAGCGGCCGCGGCGTGGTTCCGGGATACCACGTGCCATCCTCGAGCAAAACGAACGCGGGGCGATCGGTCATGCCGATCCCCCGCGTGCGATCCGACGGTGCATGGTGCTCAGTTGGCTGGCTTGACCGGCGCGGTGCCAGTCGGGGCCGGACTCTGGGGAGCGCCACCAGCGGCAGGCACAGTGGCCGGCACCGGTGCGGTCTCGATGGGGAGGTTCGCCGGCGCGGTGGCAGGCGCGTTCGCCCGGATGCGGTCCAGCACTTCGCTGCTCCCGCCCTGGCGCGGCGCTACCAGCGAAATCAGCAGTGCGAGGCTGAGGAAAATGGCGCCGCAGATCCAGCTCATCTTGGTCAGCAACGTCGCCGCCTGGCGGCCACCGACCACGAGGTCGGTCGTGCCACCACCGAACGAGGCGAGTCCCCCGCCCTGTCCAGCCTGGAGGAGAACGACGGCGCCCAGCAGGAGGCCGTCAAGGATCAGAAGGGTCAACAGCAGGTAATACATTGGGATATCCCGTCAAAAAGCCGGGTAAGTCTAGCCGCCCCGACCGGGTGGTGGTAGTGGCAGCCTATGTCCCGGCGATCTCGGCCCATCCGACCGGTTCCAGACTGGCTCCCCCGACCAGGACGCCGTCAATCTCGGCCTCCGCCAGCAGGGCGGCGGCATTGCCGCCATTGACACTGCCACCATAGAGGACCGGCATGCGCGTGGTGGCGCCGAGGCGGCCCAGTTCCGCCCGGATGGCGCGATGGACGATGGCGGCATCTGCTGGTGTCGCGGTGCGCCCCGTGCCGATGGCCCACACCGGCTCGTAGGCAATCACGACTCTCGGCAACTCCGGCCCGGCCACCCCGTGGAGGCCGGCGCGGAGCTGACGAATGACGACTCGCTCGGTCTGCCCGGCCTCGCGCTCGGTCAGCTGTTCCCCGACGCAGAGCATCGGTGTCAGACTGGCGGCCAGGAGGGCGGTCACCTTGCGCCCGGTCTCCGCGTCCGTCTCGCCAAAGACGTGACGTCGTTCCGAGTGCCCCACAAGTGCGCCGGTCGCCCCGGCGCCGCGGGCCAGCGGGATGGAGGTGGCTCCAGTGAAGGCCCCCTTGGGCTCCCAGTGTACATCCTGCGCACCAACCCGGGCATCCCCCCGTCCCTGCAGGGCGGTAGCGGTGGCTTCCAGGGAAACGGCCGGGGGAAAGAACCAGAGGGTGCGCCCTTCCCGCGGGGGGCGGAGTTCGAGGAAGCGGGCGACGAATGCCCGCGCCTCCACCGGCGTCACCTGCATTTTCCAGTTGGCGGCGAAAATGAGCGGGCGCATCAGACCTCGTCGAGTGCCGCGACGCCGGGCAGGACCTTCCCCTCGAGGAATTCGAGGCTGGCCCCGCCACCGGTGGAAACGTGACTCATCTTCGCAGCGAGGCCGGCCTGAGCGACGGCGGCGGCCGAATCGCCGCCGCCCACGATGGTGATCACGCCCGTTGCCGTTGCCGCCGCCATCGCCTGAGCCACGGCGAGTGTCCCATGGTCGAACGGCGGCGTCTCGAAGACTCCCATCGGTCCGTTCCAGACGACGGTGCCAGCCCTGGCGATGCGTGCGGCGTAGTCCTGCTCCGCCGCGGCGTCGATGTCGAACATCGCCCAGCCGGGCGGGATCTGCTCGCGGGGGACCGACCGCGTCGGTACCCCCGCTTCCAGCATCTCGGCGATCACGGCGCCGCGGGGCAGCACCAGTTTTTCACCCGCCTGCTGCATCAGCGCCCTGGCCATTTCGAGCCGGTCTTCCTCGACCAGCGACTTGCCGGTCTCCAGCCCCATGGCGCGGAAGAAGGTGCAGGCCATGGCCCCGCCGATGAGGATGGCATCGACGCGGGGCAACAGGTTTTCGATCAGGTCGATCTTGCCGGAAACCTTCGAGCCGCCGAGCACGGAGATGAAGGGACGCTTCGGCTGGTCGAGGGCGCCACCGAGATACTCGAGTTCCTTTTCCATCAGGAAGCCTGACACCGCCGGCTTGAGCAGGTGGGCCACCGCCTCGGTGCTGGCGTGGGCGCGGTGCGCCGAGCCGAAGGCATCGTTGACGTAGAGATCGCCCAGGGTGGCGAACAGCCTGGCGAGTTCCGGGTCGTTCTTCTCCTCGCCGGCGTGGAACCGGGTGTTCTCCACCACGGCGACGCCGCCGCGCGGCAGCCGCTTGGTGCGGGTGACGGCGTCCGGGCTGGCCGGATCGGGAATGAAGAGGACCGGCGCCCCCAGCATCGCTTCCAGCGCCGTCGCGCACGGCGCCAGGCTCTGCGTCGGGTCCGGCCCCTTGGGCCGGCCGAGGTGCGACAGCAGGATCACGCGGGCACCCTTCTCCCGCAGGTACATGATGGTGGGCAGCGAGGCCCGGATCCGGGTGGCATCGGTGACGACGCCATCCTTGAGCGGACAGTTGAAGTCCACCCGGACCAGAGCGCGCCGGCCGTCGAGCCCGAGCGGAACGAGGGAGCGGAGGGAGCGCTTCATCGGCCGCGGCTACTTCTGCACGCCGATATGACGAATGAGATCCACGCAGCGGGCCGAGTAGCCCATCTCGTTGTCATACCAGGCCGTCACGTGGAGCAGCTTGCCGTCGACCACGTTGGTCATCGCCAGGTCGATCGTGCTCGAGCTCATGTTGCCGATATAGTCCACCGAGACCAGCGGCTCATCGGAAACCGCCAGCACCCCCTTGAGCGCGCCGTTCGCCGCGGCCGAGAAGGCGGCATTGACGGCCTCGATCGTGGTGCTCTTCTCCACCGTGCAGGTGAGCTCGACGACCGAGACATCGGCGGTTGGCACCCGCAGGGCGACGCCGTCGATCTTTCCCTTCACCTCGGGAATCACCAGGCTGGTCGCCTTGGCGGCGCCGGTCGTGGTGGGGATGATGGACAGCGCGGCGGCACGGGCCCGGCGCAGGTCCTTGTGCGGCAGATCGAGAATCTGCTGGTCGTTGGTGTAGGAATGGATCGTGGTCATGAAACCATTCACAAAGCCGAACTGATCGAGAATGACCTTGACCACCGGCACGAGGCAGTTGGTCGTGCAGCTGGCGTTGGAGATCACGTGGTGCTTGGCGGCGTCATACTTCAGGTGATTCACGCCGTAGACGATCGTGATATCCTCGTTCTTGCCGGGCGCGGAGATGATCACCTTCCTGGCCCCGGCCTCGAGATGCTTGGCCGCCTTGTCCCGGTCGGTGAAGATGCCGGTGGATTCGAGCACGATGTCGACACCCAGATCCTTCCACGGCAGCGCGGCAGGATCCTTCTGCGCAAAGACCCTGATGCTGTCGCCGTTGACCACGATCGCATCCGCCCTGGCTTCCACCGTGCCCTGGAAGCGACCATGCACCGAGTCATATCTGAGCAGGTGGGCGAGGGTCTTTGTGTCGGTCAGGTCGTTGACCGCGACGAAGTCCAGCTCCTTGGCGCCGAGCGCTTGGGCGGCACGGAGCACGTTGCGGCCGATGCGGCCGAATCCGTTGATGGCGACGCGGATGGGCATGGATTCTCCTGGGGGTAGTGCAAGGATTGATGGGCCGTCAGCCGTCAGCCGTCAGCCAGGCCGAATCTGCCAGCACTGATGGCTATTCTATCGGCAGCTTGGCCCGCGCAAAGGTAATCGCCTCCACGCAGTCGGCTCCAGCCTCCAGCAGGGCATCGGCCGCCTCGGCGAGTGTCGCCCCGGTGGTGAGGACGTCGTCCACGAGCACGACGCGGACCCCGGCCACATCTCGGCCCGCGAACGCCGCGGCGAGGTTCGCCCGGCGCGCTTCGGGAGCGAGCGCGGTCTGGGTCCCGGTCTCCCGCAGCCGCACGAGGTAATCGGTGCGGCAGGTGAGCACGGTGGAGCGGGCCAATGCCCGCGCCAGGACCTCGGCCTGATTGTAGCCGCGCGTGTGGAGCCGGCGCGGCGAAAGCGGCACCGGCACCAGGACCCCCCGACCAGCCAGCGGCTCGAGACGGGTCATGGCCGCGGCCATCGACTCGGCGATACGGTGCCAGCCCTGGTACTTGAGCGCGTGGACCGTCTCGCGGGCGAGGTCATCGAGCCAAACGGCGCTGCGCACCCGCGTGAGGCCGCCTGGCCAGCCGGCGCAGATCCGGCAGGGTGTGGCGGGATGGATGGTGGGTTGTCCGCAGCGCTCGCACCACGGTGCGGGCAGGCGACGCCAGCGTCCCTGGCAGAGCGAGCAGACCAACGGCTCCGCCGGCCCGGCTGCCTCGCCACACAGCAGGCAGGCACCGGGCAGCAGCCAGCGCTCGGCCTGGCGCGCGAGACCGGCCAGCTCAGCGAAGAGCATCACTCACGGCCGCCCGCATCACGTCGAGCGGTGGATCCTCCTCGGGGAACCAACGGGCGAAGGCGGCCGCCCCCTGAGCCACCAGCATGACCCGGCCGTCGGCAGCGCGGAGTCCTTCCTGCCGCATCAGCTTGACCCAGGTCGTCTCGCCCCGGGCATAGACCAGATCCAGGGCAACCCGTGCCCCGGGCGCCTCCTCCAGCGCGATCGGCAGGTGGTCGCCGGCGTGCAGGCCCAGCGGCGTGCTGTTGATCAGTACGTCACACTCCTGCGACGGGGCCAGCATGGCGCCCTTGGCCTGCGCCCAGCGCTCGAAGCTGGCCCGGCGGGTGGCGTCACGCGAGCGGATCGCGACCGCCGCTCCGCGCGTGATCGCCGCCGCGACGACGGCACGTGCCGCGCCGCCGGTGCCGGCCACCAGCCACCGGCTCGCGGGGGCCTCCAGCCGGTCGAGGGCATTCCCCACGCCGTCGACATCGGTATTGTCGCCATGCACGACGCCGGCGGTGCCCCAGAAGGTGTTGCATGCACCGAGTGCCTCGACTCTGGCGGAGGGCCGGTCGATCGCGCCGGTGGCGGTTTCCTTGTGCGGCACCGTCACGTTGCCTCCACCGCCGGCGAGGGCGAGGGCCCGGAGCAACCCCGGGACCTGATCGGCGGAGACCCGGATCGGGACGTACACGGCATCGAGGCCGAGGGCCCGGAATGCGGCGTTCTGCATGGCGGGGGAGAGCGAGTGGGCGACGGGATCGCCCAGGATGGCAAAGACCCTGGTCCTACCGGAGATCACCGCTGCGCTCCCGGGTCAGGCGGGCGACGACGTCGTCCAGCAGATGGTCGAGTTGATTGTAGGTCTCGCGATAGCCTTCGAGGTCACCGCCGAAGGGATCGCGGACCTCCGGGTTCGGGCCGCCCTCACCGGCGTACTCGCCTAACAGGTGTGCCCGGCCCGGGCCGATCAGCTCATCGACCCGGGCGCGGTGCGTTCCCCCCATCGTCAGGATCAGCGTGACCGCACCGGCCAGGTCTTTGGTCAACTTTCTGGCGCGGTGGGCAGAGAGGTCCAGGCCATGCTCCAGCGCCACGAGGTAGGCACCTTCGCTGGCCGGGGCTCCGTCCCACGCCCCGACGCCGGCCGACGACACCTCGACCGCCGCCCCGCCGCGTTCCGCCAGCTTGCGCCGGAGCAGCGCCTCGGCCATCGGGCTGCGACAGGTGTTGCCGGTGCAGACAAAAAGGATGTGGGTCACACCAGCCGCTCCGCCATCCGGAGATCCTCTTCCGTCGTCACTTTGAAGTTCCGGACCGAACCAGGAACCAGTCGCACTGAAGCGCCGAGCCGCTCGACCAGCATCGCGTCATCCGTGGCAGTATCGCCGTGCTGCCGGGCCCGTGCATGCGCCTCCTCCAGCAGGACGCGGGGAAATCCCTGCGGCGTCTGGGCGCGATAGAGCCGATCCCGCGAGACGGTCCGGTCCACTGTCCGGCTCAATGGTTCGCCCGCCCGATGGCTCGACTCCTCCGCCGACGCCTGCTTCAGGGTATCGCCTACCGGAATGGCCGGCACCGCGCCCGCCCCGCCCCGCGCCACCGCGATCACCGCATCGATGACGGTGCGATCCACGAATGGCCTGGCGCCATCGTGCACCAGCACGACATGACAGGCGCCGGGCAGCGCGGCGAGGCCGTGATTCACCGAGTCGCTCCGCTCGGCGCCCCCCGCGACCAAGCTCAGCGCGCCGCCCGCCAGCTCGGCGAGCCACGCCGGGGGACGCTCCGCATCGGCGGCCGGCAGCACCACGACGGTATGCACGACGGCCGGGTGGGAGGTGAATGGCCGGATCGCGCGCAGCAGCATCGGCACACCACCGAGCTCGAGATACTGCTTGGGCACCGCTCCGCCGAGCCGGCCCCCCTTCCCTGCCGCAACGATCACAACCCCGACGTCAGGCTGCAAGGGCGCGGGCCAGCTGGTCGACATGTTCAAGCCCGACGATCGTGAGCCCGGGAATCTGGGCCGCGGTGCGCTCGGAGGCGAAGACCCGGTGGAACCCGAGACGGGCCGCCTCGCTGATGCGGCGTTCGAGTCCACCGATGGGCCGGATCTCGCCGCCGAGCCCGATCTCGCCGAGGAAGAGACTGTCCGGCGGCGCGGGACGATTCAGCACGCTGGAGACGAGGGCCGCGGCGACCGCGAGGTCGCTGGCCGGTTCGTTGAGGCGGACGCCCGCAGACACCTGCACAAAGACATCGAGGTCGGCGAATGATGTTCCGCCGCGGCGCTCCAGGACCGCCAGCAGCACCGACAGCCGCTTCTGGTCGAGCCCCGTGGCCACCCGCTGCGGCGTGCCGTAGCCGCTGCGTGCGGCGAGGGCCTGGACCTCCACCAGCATCGGGCGCGTTCCTTCCATGAGCGCCGTCACCGCGCTGCCGCTGATCCCGACCGACCGGGCCGCGAGGAAGAGGGCCGACGGATTCGGGACCGGCTCGAGGCCGTGGCCGGTCATCGCGAAGACGCCGATTTCGTCGACCGAACCGAACCGGTTCTTGGTGGCACGGAGCAGTCGATGATCGAGCGTCGCCTCGCCCTCGAAGTAGAGCACCGTGTCCACGATGTGCTCCAGCGTCTTCGGGCCGGCGATCCCACCACCCTTGGTGACGTGGCCGACGACGATGACGGCGGCACCGGTCTCCTTGGCGTAGCGCATCAGCCGGGCGGAGCACTCCCGCACCTGGCCGACATTGCCTGGAGCGCCTTCCAGCAGGTCCGTGTACACCGTCTGGATGGAATCGAGGATGAGGACGTCGGCCGAGATCGAGGCCGCGGAATCCAGCACTGCCTCGAGCCGGGTCTCGCCGATGACATGCACCGCGCCGGCGTCCTCCTTCAGCCGTTCGGCCCGCATCCGCACCTGCTCGGGCGATTCCTCACCGCTGGCGTAGAGCACCTTGCGGCCACCCGCTTCCAACCGCGCGGCGGCCTGCAGCAGCAGGGTCGACTTTCCGATGCCAGGTTCTCCACCCACCAGCGTCATCGAACCGGGAACGAGTCCCGAGCCCAGCACGAAATCCAGCTCCTTGAGCCCGGTGCTCCAGCGCACCAGCCGGCTCTCGGCGATATCGCGCAGCCGGCTGGGGGGCTCGACCGCGCGTCGCCCCGACGTGCGCGACGCGGCGCGATGGACCACCGGCGCCGCCTCTTCCGTTACCGAGTTCCACGCCCCGCACGATTCGCACTTGCCGACCCACTTGGGATGATCGTGGCCGCACTCGGCGCAGCGATAGACTGAACGAGCCTTAGCCATAGCCCTCGTCCTCGGGACGCCGGGTGAGGTTCTCGAAGCGGGTGACTTCCTTGCGGAAGAACAGATTGACCGGCCCGGTGGGGCCGTTGCGGTTCTTGGCCAGGTCCACGATCACCTTGCCGGTGAGATCCTTCCCATCCTGTTCCGCCTTCTGCCGGAGGTCGTAATACATCTCCGGCCGGTGGATGAAGAGGACGAGGTCGGCGTCCTGCTCGATGGCGCCGGAATCGCGCAGGTCGGAGAGGATCGGGACCCGGTCCCCGCCACGCTGCTCGGAGGCGCGGGAGAGCTGGGAGAGCGCGATCACCGGCACCTCCAGTTCACGCGCGAGCGCCTTGAGCGAACGGGAGATGTCCGAAATCTCCTGCACCCGGTCCTTGGCATAGGCCGGACTGCGCATGAGCTGCAGGTAGTCCACGACGATCAGCCCGATGTTGCTGTCGATTCTGAGCCGCCGGGCCTTGGACCGCATCTCCAGCAGGGTCAGCGCCGGTGTATCGTCGATCCACATCGGGCAGCTGGAAAGGAATCCGGCGGCGCGGGCCAGCGCGGCGAAGTCGGTGTCGCTCAGATTGCCCTGTCGCAACCGGTGACTGTCGACCAGCGCTTCCGAGGAGAGGAGGCGCTGGACCAGCGCTTCCTTGGACATTTCCAGGGAGAAGAAGGCCACCCCGCCACGTTGCCCTCCCGACTGATGCGCATCGGCCGCGGCGTGGGCCGCGAGATTCAGGCAGAACGCCGTCTTTCCCATCGACGGGCGGGCGGCCACGATGATCAGCTCGGAGGGCTGGAAGCCAAGCGTCAGCTCATCCAAATCTGTGAAGCCGCTGGGAACCCCGGTAATCGTTTCCTTCCGGCCATGGAGCTTTTCAATGCGCTCCATCGCCGGCCACAGCATCTCCTTCAGCCGGCTGAAGCCCTCCGCCTTCCGGTACTGCGAAATCTGGAAGATCCGCGATTCGGCGGTGTCCAGCAGTTCGCCCGCCGGAATCGCCCCCTCGTAGGCCTGCGACACGATGGCTGTCGCGGCCTCGATGAGCTGGCGGAGCGTCGCCTTTTCCCGCACGATGCCGGCATGGGCTTCGAGATTGGCGGCGGTCACCGCGGCGTCGATCAACTCCGCCAGGTACACCTCGCCACCAACCGCCGGGAGCTCGTTGCTCCGATCCAGCTCGTCCCGCAGGGTGATGTGGTCGATGACCACCCGCTTTTCCAGCAGCCGGCGCATCGCCCGGAACAGCCGGCGGTGACCCTCGCGGTAGAACAGCGCGTCGTCCACCAGCTCGACGGCACGGAGCGCCGCATCCTGGTCCAGCAGCATGGCGCCGAGGACCGCCTGCTCGGCCTCATTGCTCCACGGGGCCCCGCGCACATGCGCGCCCGGCGGCGAGTCCGCCGCGGACGTCAGCGCGACGCCGACCTCAGTCATGCTGGTCGAGGAGCTGTCGGGCAATCCGGACGTCATCCCAGGCGGGCTTCTTCCAATTGGGGTTCCGCAGCAGCGCGGCAGGATGATAGGTCACGATCAGCGGCGTCGTGTCATAGCGGTGCACCTGCAGTCGCATGGCGCCCAGCGTCTGCTTGACGCCGAGCAGTGCCTCGGCTGCCGTGCCGCCAAGCGCGAGCAGGACGCGGGGCCGGACCAGCGCGATCTGCCGATGCAGATAGGGGAGGCAGGCCGCCGATTCATCCGGCAGCGGCTTGCGGTTCCCCGGGGGACGGCACTTCACGATGTTGGCAATGAACACGGACGACCGTGGGCAATCTATAGCGGCCAGCATCTGATCGAGCAACTGCCCCGCCTTGCCCACGAAGGGCCGTCCGGTCTGGTCCTCGGTCTCGCCCGGGCCCTCCCCGACGAGCATCAGTGCCGCCCGCGGGTTGCCCTCGCCCGGCACCGTGTTGGTCCGGGTCTCGCACAGCTGGCACAACCGGCATCCCGCAATGAGCGCCGCGACCGCATCGAGGCTGGCGAGACTGTCCAGCTGGCCGACCAGCAGCCCGCTGGTTGGCGCATGCACGGTCATGCCGGGGCCGGGGATCGGCGGCGCGCCCTTGCGCCACTTGCCCGGCTCGGCGACCGGGACGGTGGGTGCGTCGGGTGGGTCTGATGGCACGGTGTCGAGGGCTTTCTGGGGAGGTGCGACGGGCTGGAGGTTGGCCGCGATCCGCCGCTCTTCGGTGGGCGGCAGGATCACCTCCGCTCCACCGAGCTCGGCCTGCTGCCTCAGGTAGCGTTCCCGCTTAGCGTCCAAGTCCCAGCTCGACCGCATCGAGAATCGCGTCGGCAACCACCCGCTTGCTGGCCAGGGGCACCTGATGTTCCCCGCCCTCCCGATCGAGGATGACGACGCGGTTGGTCTCGACATCGAACCCGGCACCGGGCTCGAGGGCATCGTTCACCACGATGAGGTCCAGCTGCTTCCGCTTGAGCTTGGCGCGCCCCTTGGCGACCGCATCGCCGGTCTCGAGCGCGAACCCGACGATCACGCTGCCGGGCCGCCGCAGACTCGCCGTCGCCACGAGGATATCGGCGGTCGGCATCAGTTCGAGGGTGAGAGCGCCCTCCTGCCGCGGTCGCTTGGCATCGGGAACGGTGGCGGGACGATAATCGGCCGGCGCCGCCGCCATGATCAGCACATCGGCACCGGGCAGGGCGCTCCGCACCGCCGATTCCAGCTCCGCTGTGGTTTCCACCATCACCATCGTCACGCCCACCGGAGCGGCCTGAGCGACGGGGCCACTGATCAGGATGACCTCCGCACCGCGGGCCCACGCCGCCTCCGCCAGGCGAAACCCCATCTTGCCGCTCGAGCGGTTGCTGATCAGGCGCACCGGGTCGAGCGCCTCGCGGGTCGGCCCGGCGGTCACCACGACGCGGCGACCGGCGAGCGGGCCACGCGTCGCAAGCAGGCGCTCGGCGTGGGCCAGGATGGTCTCGGGCTCGCTCATGCGGCCAGGGCGATCGGAAGGACCCTCCGCCAATGGCCCGACCTCGGGCCCGACGGTCACGAGGCCACGGGCACGGAGCAGCGCAAGATTCGCGACGGTCGCGGGATGGGCGTACATCGCGTCGTTCATCGCCGGCGCGATGAGCACCGGGCCGGTCCGCGCGAGGAGCAAGGTGGTGAGGAGGTCATCGCCCAGTCCCTGCGCCAGCCGGGCGATCAGGTTGGCCGTGGCCGGTGCCACGATGGCGAGTTCGGCGGCCTGGGCGATCCGCACATGATCCAGCGCGGTACCCGGGGTCCAGAGGGAGGTGAGGACCGGCCGTCCGGAGAGTGCTTCAAACGTCAAAGGCCGCACGAACTCCGCGGCCCCTTCCGTCAGGACGACATCGACTTTGGCACCCTGCTCCGCCAGCCGGCGGACCAGCTGGCAACTCTTGTAGCTGGCGATACCGCCCGACACGCCAACCAGAACGTGCCGGCCAGCCCACACGGTCAGGCCTCGGAGCGACGCCGGCGGGTGATCTTGTAGTTCAACTCACCGGTGCACAGCTTCTCCAGCGCCTGGGTGGTCATCTTCTGTTCCTTCGTGATGATCCGGTCCTTCGGCAGGTCGTTGATGTGCCGGGCGAACTTCGCGGCGATCAGGACACCGAGATACTTGTTGCCGGCCGACTTCGCCGCTTCGGTCGGGGTGTAGATCTTCATGGACTGCTCCTCACTGTTTCAGAAACCAGACGCACATCAGCACTTCAGTTTTCCGGCCGCAGCCGGGACACCTCGTCCGCCAGCTCATCACGCAGTCCGGTGAGCCGCTCGCCGAGCCCCACCTGCCGCGATACCCGATGCTGCTCGGCATCGATGATCGTACTGACCTCGATGATCGCCCGCTCGAGATCGTCGTTCACCACGAGATAGTCATACTCCGGCACCGCTGCCAGCTCGTCCCGCGCGATCGCCAGCCGGCGCTGCAGCGCTTCCACCGGTTCGGTCCGCCGCGCCCGAAGCCGGGCGGCGAGCACCTTCCCGGTCGGCGGCAGGACGAAGATCAGCACCGCACTCGGGTACTGGGCCCGGACCTGTCTGGCTCCGGCGACTTCGATGTCCAGCACGACGTGCCGCCCGGTCAGGAACACCCGCTCGACCTCGTGCTTGAGCGTGCCGTAGCGCTGGCCGTTGTAGCTGGCCCACTCGACAAACTCCTGCGCCTGCACCCGCCGCTCGAACTCTTCCGGCGTCAGGAAGGTGTAGTCCTTGCCATGCTGCTCGCCGCGCCGGGCGGCGCGGGTCGTCGCCGAAACCGAGTAGCCGACATCCGAGCGCCGTTCCAGCAGTCGCCGGGCGATGGTGGTCTTGCCGCCACCGGAGGGCGAGGAGAGCACCAGCAGGAACGGCGTCACTCGAGGTTCTCGAGCTGCTCGCGGAACTTTTCCAGCTCGCCCTTCATGGCGATCACCTGCTGCACGATGTCGGCGTCATTCGCCTTGGAACCCATCGTGTTGACTTCCCGACCCAGTTCCTGGGCGAGGAAGCCGAGCTGCTTGCCGACCGGAGCATCGCCGGCGAGTGCGTCGCGACAGGCGCGCACATGGGCGGCGAACCGCACCAGCTCCTCGGTGATGTCCAGTTTGTCCGCGAGGAAGGCGATCTCCTGCGACAGGCGCTGTTCATCGATTCCCTTGCCGTCCAGCAGCTGGGTGACGGAGGCCCGGAGCCGGTCCCGCTCGCGGATCAGCCGCTCCGGCGCCCGCCGCCCGACCACATCAGTCGCCGCCTCCATCAGGGCGAGGCGGTGCCGCAGCTCGTCGGCAAGCGCACCACCCTCCCGTCGCCGCATCGTCTTGCACTCGGCCACCGCCTGGGCCACGGTCGGTTCCAGCTCGGCCCAGGTGACCTCGGGGGCATCGTCCTGCCCGGTCGTGATCACCTCAGGCTGGCGGAGAATGAGGCCCAGATCAACCTCGCCCGGCACGCCCAGCGCCCGCTGCAGCTCCGCGAGGGCCGTTTGCACCGCGCGGGCCCGGTCCAGGTCCACCGCGAAGCCCCCCGACTTCCGCTCTGGCATCTGCTCCCAGCGCACGCTGACGGCGACATGTCCGCGGTCGAACTCCCGCCGCAGCCGTTCCCGCAACTCACCCTCCAGCGCTGACAGGTCAGCCGAGAGCTTGAGCGCCGGATTGAAATGTCGGTGGTTGACGGTACGGATCTCGACCCGGACTCGTCCTTCCGCCAGCGGGCCTTCCGCCGCCCCGAACCCCGTCATGCTGTAGGGCAATGCTCGTCTCCAAACCCGGGTGCCGGGAAAGGGGCGAAAGGTAGTCGTGAGATGGATTTAGGGGTAGGGAGAAGCGGGCGATGGGGAGTAGGCGGTGGGCGGGCAGTCGCCCGTCGCCAATCGCCGTTTGTCGCCATGACATCACCGGCCGGGTTACCCCGCCTAGTTGGCGAACTCCCACCGCACGCCGAAGGTGCTGCCGAAATTCAGGATTCCGAACCCGGGGACGTAGCTCTTTCCGCTCGCGCGGAGGTTGTAGCGATCCCAGTAGAGCTGGAAATGATCCAGCTGGATGGCAATCATCGTCCGGAGGAAGGAGGCGCCATCCAGCGGAATCGGCTGCCCGATCGCGTCCCGGCCGATCACGCCATCGCCCCAGCTCTCGAAACCAATGGTCGCCCTGAAATCGAAAATGCCACTCGGAAAGGTGCGCCAGAACTTGGAGCGGATCGTGGCGCTGGTCAGCGAATGGGTGGGCGGCACGCCGTCCGGCGTCCGCTTGCCCAGCGGGTCGCTGTACCAGCCCTGCAGCGTCAGCCATGACCGCGGCGCCAGCCGCCAGCCGATTGTCAGCCACTCGGTCCCCGCCGCCGGCCGCAGCGAATCAATCGAGGCGAGGTACGGCCGATAGGGCTGCGAACGGAACGCATCGGTGTGACCGTAGCCCAGTTCGAAACCCGCCCGGCGCCGGTTCCACTGCAGCGTGGCCTGCCAATCGGTGAGCGACTGTGCCTGGTCCGTGAGGACGCTGGGTGCCTGCACCAGCGAGCCCTGCTTGAGGGCGCCGCTCAGCATGAACCCGAGCGGGAGTCCGAGCCCGCCACGCACACCGATCCACCGGCTGGTGCGGTCCCGGTCGTGGTGTTGATAGCCGGCTTCGACCGAGGCGCTGAGCGCGGTCGCGGGCGCCCAGCCCGCGCTGGCCAGCAGGTCCACCGGCGTCCACCGCGACCGGTTCATCACCCTGGCGGAGATGCCGATCGTCGGACTGCGCCACCCGAGCACGACTCCGCCCTGGCGCACCTGGTCGTCCACCCCGCTCCCCTTCCAGGTCGTCCGGTTCAGGAAGGCATCGGCGCGCAGCCCCAGCTCATCGCGCTGCTTCCGCCAGAACACCCGGAACTGGACATCACTGCGGGCACCCCTGAGCGCCAGGTCCAGCGTGTCGGTGAAATTGACGAACGGCTTCCGGTCGGGCGAGGAATGCAGCAGCTGAGCCTGCACTCCGAAACGGTTGCTGGGTACGTAGCCCAGCTGCAGTCGATAGTTGGTGATATCGAAGTCGCTGGTAGTGCCCGTCGCCGTCGGAGCGACGAGTCGCTCGCCCCCGAGCGCGAAGCCGATGCCGGAGGGAAAGCGCTTTTCCAGCGAACCGATGTAGCGGGCGATGCTCTTGTCGCCGGACGAGATGCCGACGTACGAGTACGGCGCCTGACGATCCTGCCGCCGGGTGAAGAGGTGGACCCGGAGCTGTCCGGGCCACCGCTCGATCTCGATGCGATCATAGAGGCTGAGCGCAAAGAGCGACGGATCGATACCGACGCTGTCCGGCCCGATCGGGATGTAAGGCATGCCGTCGACCAGATACTCCACCGACGTGGGCCCGCGGCTGCGGAAATTGGGATACTCGGTGCGTCCGACCCAGCCACCGCGCCAGAGATAGACGCCGGGAATCCGCTGCAACACCTCGGCCACCGTTTCCGCCGTCGCCCAGGTGATGGAGTCGCGGGTCAGCACCTCCCGACTGGCCGGAGGGAGCGGCACATCCACCCCGACCAGCGGCAGGA
>JAWXBX010000005.1:0-5523 GCA_034440415.1 Gemmatimonadota bacterium
CACCAAAAAATGGGGCAAAGACCACCTCGACGCCCTCACCACACTCTTCACCACCGGCCCCTGGCTCCCACCAGCACTCACACCAGCTGAATAGCTACGTGGCGACGATGTTCTCGGCCACGGCGCTGCAGGCGGCGATCGGGGACAGCACAACGTCGGCGGCAGACCGCGGCGCCACCTCACTGCTGTTGTACGACCTCAACGATGCCGCGTGGGGAGTGGGGGCGCTGTTCTTCGGGCTGTGGCTGATACCCATGGGGTGGCTGGCATGGCGCTCTGGTTACATGCCCCGGCTGCTCGGCTGGATTCTCATCCTCGGTGGCGCTGGGTACATGCTCAGCGCCTACGTCACCTACCTCGCCCCGGACGCATCCGTTGTCGCCGACGCCCTGACCTATCCAGCCACCATCGGGGAGTTCTGGATGATTGGCTACCTGCTGTTGCGGGGAGTCCGTCACCAAGACCGATCCGCTGCGCCGTCCGAGGGCCAACCACTGTCGCGCGGCAAGAGCGTGCTCGGGTGACGTGTGGTCGCCACGAACTCCGCGGCGAGCAGGCGTGTTCACCACATGAGGGTGGAACCCGCAGAAGGCCCGATCCACATGGACCGGGCCTTCTCACCTGCACTTACGTGGTAGCGGGGACAGGATTCGAAATCTCACGCGCCGGTCTTGGGCAACTCCCTGACCTGCACGGTATGCCTCTCGCAGCTGGTGCTCCTCAGAGCACCAGCTGCGAGGGGAGTCGGCGAGCGAGGTCCTCCGCAGCTACGCGCTTCGGGGCGGCTCGTACGTGTTCAGGCATAGTCGCGGTATCGGCATAGGTCGATCTATGCGGATGTCCGCATAGAGCCACGACATCGGCCTGCTCCCCGTCGGACCGGACGCCGCCGAAGGGCTCTACCGCCTCATCGACGCCGCCTACGAGAAACGTTCCGTCGCGATCAGCTCCAACCTGCACCCGGCCGCGTTCGACGAGCTCATGCCCCAAGACCCTGCGACCGTCGACCGGCTCCTGCACCACGCCCACAACTGCCAAACCAGCGGCGACAGCGTCCGCCTGTCCCAAGCCCTCACCGGAGCAGGGGCGAGGCCACTGACCTGACCGCCCGAACCGTGATGGCCAACCTAGGCCGGCGGCGCTGTCCGCCGCCTCGATGAGGCCCAGCGCAGATCCCGTGGCCATCACCGGGCAGAACCCGTGACCGTCATCGGGCAGGTCTCATGTCCGCCTCCGGGCAGAACCTCATGTCCCTTGACAGCACGGCACACGCAAGGGCGATTGTCCTGTGCCACCACATGCTTGACAGTGCCGTGCCAGGACATGGTTAACGCTGGGGCCGATCCTTCCGCTACACGCCGAGGAGTGATTCATGAGTCAGGCACCCATCCTTGACCTGGCGACACTGGTCGTCCACGTGACGATCACCTCGGCCGACGGCCCCCGAGTCCTCGTCGGCGTCGACGGCCCGGGGGCCTCGGGCAAAAGCACCCTGGCTGAGCTTTTGGCCGAGGTAGTCCCGCTGGCCCATGTCGTTCATGTCGACGACTTTTACCTACCCAGCGCGCAGCATGGCACGCGATCTGGATTGGTGGGCCCGCTGTTCGACCTGCCCCGGCTCGCAGCGCAGGTTGTGACTCCGGCCGCGACGGGAGGGTCGGTGCGGTACCAACGGTACGACTGGACCGACGACCAATTGGCCGAATGGGTTGAGGTGCCGCAGGGTGCACCCGTGATCGTCGAGGGGGTCTACTGCCTAGAGTCTGCCTTGCGGGATTCCTACACCTTCACTGTGTTCTGTCGGGCCGATCGGGCGCTGAGGCTTCGGCGCGGATTCGAGCGCGACGGCGAGCAGGCTCGGTCTCAGTGGCTGGACGAATGGATGCCAGCCGAAGATGACTACGCGGCCCGTCAGCGCCCGGAGGAGTTCGCCGACCTCGTCCTAGACAGCACAGTCGTTGACGGCCAGCCGCAGTTCCTGATCGTCCGGTCGCTCGCTTGACGCTTTTGGCGTGAAACTGAGGGCTGGCTCCCCCTAGTATCGCAATCGCCCCTTTCGCGCTCGAACTGCGTCGCTGGACGTTCGCTATCGGGCAGTAAGCAAAGTCGCGCGATGAACATCGCGAGGCCAAAAGTTCCACCGACTCGGAAGATCGCGGGATCATGGAGCGTCGAGCCGGTATACCGAAACGTGACTTGGAGACTCCGCGGTGAACGCGCTCCGGTGCCAGTCTGCCCACCGGGTTTCGAGTTCGAAGCCGGCGATCTGTGCCATGAGGTCCAATTCGCTCGGCCAGATACACCGGTGCGGGCCTCGATAGATCCGCGCAGCTCGTCCGTCCGATCAGGCCGTGCTCACGGATCGCACCGGATCCGGCCAACGCGAAACCGGCGTCGCTGATCACATCCAGGATGAGCGCCGCCGCGGCCCGCTGCTGCCCCAGCGCCGATGGCATCGCTACGGGGCAGCGAGCTCGGGAAAGCGCCCCTGCCACAGGTCCCGACAGCGTGTCGGCAGGCGAAGGTGGGGCCACACCGAGCGCAGCAGGTCGGCGTTGAGGAGTTCCTCCTGCTGCTGGGCAGTGCCTTCACGGACGAGGTTCTCATAGGCCTTCTCGACCCCGTCGGGGGTGGACAGGTCCGTGAAGGCGTCGGGCCCCCAATGCACGGTGACCGGCAGGGTCAGCACACCCTCAGATGGGCCCGAAAGCACGTCCAGGCTCGAAGGAGTCTCATAGGGAATGACGTCACGGTAGAGAACACGAACGGCCATCTCGGCGACCCCCTTCGACGGGCTCGGCGTATTCCTCAATGGTAGCCGGGCGTCATGACGCATCGTGCGGGTTGCACCGGGCTTCCCCGGTAGCAGCGACGCCTCCCACCACGCGGTCACTCGAAGACTGACCATCGACCCACCCGCGCCGGGCCCCGGCGCTGGCACAGCCACCGGGAACATCCAGTCATCAGCGTGAGGCGATCACCGGATTTGTCGCCGTTAGCGAGGATGGCGAGCGACCATCCTGCTACCGCGGATGACGGTGGCCCAGAGCCTCGCCTTCGACCTTCGCGCGCCCGCCCGCACCCGCGGGGACTCCGGTCAGTCGCAGAGGGGGAGGAGGCTCGACTTAAGTCCGGGAGGACCCACGGGTGGAGTGGTCACGCCTACTGTGACTCCCGCGGCAGCAGTTGCCCGCGTGAACACGTCGAGCCGGCTGTCGTTTTGCGCCCGGAGCTGCCGCCTCGCGGCGGAAATGGCGGTCCGCAGCGCGAGCCGTTATGCCCCAGTTATGCCCGACGATTCCGATGCCAAGGGGCCCCGATCGCGTTTCCGCAGATCAGGGCCCTTCGGCCAACTGTCGGGGTGACAGGATTTGAACCTGTGACCTCTGGGTTATGAGCCGCGCCGGTTAGGTCCCGGTCGTCGCATCCGGCTGCTCAGCCTAAGGATGGGCGCAGTGGCCGTCGTGGCTGAACTGTGGCGTGCCGGCGCTTGTCGCAGCGTCGCGTGCGCGGATCCGTGAACAGCGCTGCCTCACGCGCCGGCGCGTGAGGCAGCGCTGCTGTGCTGCCTGGCGTGTGGTGCCGGTGCGGTTGGCGATTTCGGCCCAGCTGTAGCCGGCGGCGCGCAGTCCGGTGACGGCTTCGGCGGTGGCAGTGTCGATAGTGTCGGCTAGGTCGAGGATGTCGACGATGCTCTCGATGTCTCCGGTGGCGATCCGGGGGGCGTGGGCGCGGACGACCCGGCGGACGAACCCCGCGTAGTCCTGATTCTCGACCTCTCGGCGGCGCCTGCGGCCCTGGGGCTGGTCCGCGCGCCCCGGTTGGTACCCGTACTTCGTCGGCCGCCGGTCCCGACGGGTTGCGTAGAAGCGGGTCGGCCGAGCGGTCGGGGAGCGAAATCCCGTGGTAGTGTTAAAGACACGGCGCGGGGTGGAGCAGCTCGGTAGCTCGCTGGGCTCATAACCCAGAGGTCACAGGTTCAAATCCTGTCCCCGCTACCAGGTAGACGCAGGTGACAAGGCCCGATCCATTCGGATCGGGCCTTCTGCATATAGCGATGCTCACGGTTCTGCTCACGCACGCTCGCCGTCCGGGTCCGCCAGCAGCGGTAGGCGAGAGGCGGCATCGGTCGCCGGACCGAGGGTATGCTCAGCGATCACAAGCCGCCGCCTGGTCCATGCCGTCCAAGACGTGGCTGTAGCTCTGCAGGGTGAAGGCCACCGAAGCGTGCCCCAGCCGCTCACTGACGATCTTGCGGTGGACACCCGCCCGGAGCGCCGCCGTGGCGTAGCTGTGCCGGACCTCGTGCAGCCGGATCAAGGGTAGGCCTGCGTCCCTCGACAGCCGGAAGAAACGGTCCGTGATCGTCTGCGGGTGGAGCGGCCAGCCTCAACTCACCCTGACAGATAGGGGACAAGCACCCGGCGAGCTGCCGGCCCCATGCCGTTGACCGCCGGGTACGTGGCAACCGTGATCGCCCGATACCTGGCACCGTGGGAGGTGCTAGCCCGGGCCGCCGGGAGCGCTACGGATCCGCGCGCTGTCCGAGCGCAGTTCGTGTCCGGCTACCGGTGTGCTGCTGGCGGCGGCTCGATCTATGTCACCCGCCGCGACGGCATCCACGTCGAACTGGCCGCGACGCAGGGCGCTGGACGGGTGGCGCGGGTCGGGGTCATCACCTGGCCGGCGATGTTCCCTCACGTCGTCGACCGTCTCACCCCACAGTGGGTAGCCGTCCTGGCCGCCGCCGTCACCGCCGATGCCGAGCAACGGGCAACCTTCGTGGCCTGCCCTGGTCCGCACCCGGACACCGCGACCTGGCACCGGGAGGACGCGGCCGAGTACTATCGGACTGACCACGCCCTGAGCACCGCCACCACGGCTGCGCCGACGCCATCCTCACCACGGACCACCACCCGCAGCTGGACCTGCTGGACCTGCTGACCGTGCCCACACAATCAGCAGCCGCCAGGCGCCGCGCACCCAGGTACAGCACCAAGCAGGCGGGGGTGGGCGCGTGAGCCCGAACGCTGTCAAGGCGCCCTTGACAGCAGACGACACCGTGGGCCTACGGCCGCCTCGCGGCCTACTCAACCACCGATCGCCGCGATCGCGCGCTCCACCGCGACTGCATGCGAGCATCCGCCTGAGCCGCGGCGACCAGGTCCCCGGCCGCGTACACTCCAACCCGATCGGCGAGAGCCGCCTGGTAGTCGGCGAGCGACTGGCACAGCGCCGCGTTGTCGCTCGGCGTCGTGGGTGTTGTCGGGCTCGTCGGGTCGGTGGGTGTAGTCGGGGTGGTCGGCGTCATTGGGTCTATTGGCGTAGTCCGCACGTCACCGGCCTGCACACCGGAATCGCGGCCGAAGAGCGTGTCGAGCGCCCGATCGAGGGTACCTTCGAACGCGATCTTGTCACCGAACCAGACAAGGATCTTGCACAGCAGTTGGTAGCTGGTGTCTCCCGTCGACTGCACGTAGACGGGCTGCACGTAGAGCAAACCGCCGCTAACGGGAAGGATAC
>JAWXBX010000006.1:0-21629 GCA_034440415.1 Gemmatimonadota bacterium
CTACTGTTGTTCTTCGCGTCCACTGCCCTGCCCCTGTCCGCCCAATCCGCGGCGCTCCGAGCCGCCGCCGCGACAATCACGACGGCGGACGTAAGCCGACGCATTCATATCATCGCGGATGATTCCATGCTCGGGCGGGACACACCAAGTCCGGGGCTGGAGATGACCGCCAAATACGTGGCGGACGAGTTTCGCCGGGTCGGCCTCAAACCGATGGGTGAGAACGGGACCTTTTTCCAGCGGTATACCATCAGCCGGCGGCGGATCGATCCCGCCGGCAGCCACGTCGGATTCATGATCGCCGGGGCACACCTGCACGCGGCGCTCGACCGCGATGCCCGCTTTGCCTTCGGCCGCGTCCCGGCGGAGGAGGTGATGGCGCCCGCCGTGCTGCTCGGCGGAGCCTACGCCGCCTCGGCTGTCGAAACACTCGATGTGGCCGGCAAAATCGTGCTGGTGGTGATGGACTATCGCAAGCCGCTGACACCCGTGGTTCAGCAGATCCTCGGGAGACTCGGCGAGAAGCGGCCGAGGGGAATCGTGCTGCTGTCCAACCGGGACTCCACCGTCTTCGCCACCCGGGTGCGGGCGCAGAGTGCGATTCGCGTCACGGTCGGCGCCGGCGAGGACGCGAGCCCGGTGGTGGAGGTGCACGAGCGCGCCCTGGGCGAAGTGCTCCAGCTGGCCGGCCTCAATCTCGACACCATCCGGAGCTCGGCCGCGGCCGTGATCACCCCGCTGCCCCAGCTGACCGTCGGCCTGGGCCTGAAGGACGAAGTCCTGAGCGAGGTATCAGCGCCGAACACCATCGGGGTGCTGGAGGGCTCCGATCCCAAGCTCAAGCAGGAATACCTGGTCTACTCCGCGCACATGGATCATGTCGGCGTGGCCGGTCCGAACGGGACGGGCGGCTGTCAGGCCAAAGGCGCCGACAGCATCTGCAACGGCGCTGATGACGACGGCTCCGGCACCGCTGGAATCATGGAGCTGGCGGAGGCCTTTACCCGCAAGGGCGCACGCCCGAAGCGCTCGATCATCTTCATGACGGTGAGCGGCGAAGAGAAGGGCCTGTGGGGGAGCAACTACTTCTCCGAGCACCCGACGGTGCCGCTGCCGCAGATCGTGGCGAACATCAACATCGACATGATCGGACGCAACTGGCCGGATACAATCGTGGCCATCGGGCAGGAGCACTCCGACCTCGGAGCCACACTGAGCCGGGTGAGCGCCGCTCACCCGCAGCTGAACATGGCACCGATCGCGGACCGTTGGCCCGAGGAAAATTTCTACTTCCGCTCGGACCACTTCAATTTTGCCCGCAAGGGCGTGCCCGTCCTGTTCTTCTTCAACGGGGTCCACGCCGACTATCACCAGGTAACCGACTCCCCGGACAAGGTGGACGCCGAGAAGGAATCCCGGATCCTGCAAATGCTCTTCTATCTCGGGCAGGACATTGCCAACTCGGCGGCACGGCCGAAGTGGAATCCCGAGAGCTACGACAAGATCGTCGGGAAGAAGCCGGCGGCGTAGGTCGAACGGTCAGTCGGCCGGACGGTCAGGCGGGCGGTTGGGGGGATCGAGATCCCCCAACTGCCCGTTTGCCGTTGCCGAGCACACGCATACTCCCGTGGGTCACGGCGGGAATCCCAGCATAGATTCCCTTCGACTGCGGTTCACTGCGATCTGATCCTCAACCGAAAGAGCTGCGGCCGGTTCAGCGGCCCGGCGTGACCCATGGCTGACTCCCCAACTCCCCTCGACGACTTCCACGGCTTCCGCGCCAGGATGAACGACGTCATCCTGAACGCGGGCAACCTGACAATCAACCGCTTCTTCGCGCTCGATCATCGCTGTTATGAGCCTGGCGCCCTGGGTACGAAGACCAAGGAGATGCTCGGTCTGGTGTCGAGCCTCGTGCTCCGGTGCGACGACTGCATCACCTATCATGTGGTGCGCTGCCACGAGGAGGGGACGACCCGCGAGGAATTCCTCGAGATCTTCTCGGTGGGTCTGGTGGTTGGCGGGAGCATCGTGATCCCGCATCTTCGGCGGGCGATGGCGAGGCTGGAGGAGCTGACGGTGGCCGGCTGAGGCATCCCCGCAGTGCGCCACCCCCCCGCGCCTACTCGGGCGGTGGCGTACTGGGGACCAGCCCCCGGTTGCTGAGCAGCACACCGGAAATGATGAGTGTTGCCCCGAGGGCATGGGCGAGTGTCGGCTGTTCGCCGAGGAGCAGGAGAGCGACAGTGGCGGCCACGAGCGGGACGCCGCAGGAGTAGATCGCGGTGCGGCCGGCACCGAGGGCCCGGATGGAGCGACTCCAGAGCACATAGGCGGCGGTGAGCGAGAGCAGCGCGGCGTACCCGACGGCGGCCCATCCGGCGACGCTCACGCCGCCCCAGTCGAGCGCCACCAGTCCCGGAAGGCCCATCAGGAAGAGCCCTGGCGTTCCGGTGAACAGGGTCCAGGCAGTGAGCTCCAGCGCCGGCATCGAACCGGAGATGCGCCGCAGGCCCAGCGAGTAGATGGTCCAGCATCCGGTGGCCGCGAGCATGAGCAGGTCGCCCACCAGATCTCCCCCGCCCTGACCGAATCCATTCCGCAGGACAATCGCCACGACGCCCGTCGTCGCCAGGACCACGCCCCACCGCTGCCGGACGGTGGTCTGTTCCAGTCCGAGCAGGGCGGCGGAGACCGTCACGATGGTGGGCAGGCTGGCGAGGATCAGGGCGGCATCGGTCGCGCTGGTGCGGAACAGCCCATGAATGAAGCAGAGCTGGTAGAGGGTGTTACCGATGAGGCCGAGGATGATGAGCGGCCAGCCCATCCCGGCGGGGGGCCAGCGCAATCGGTCGAGCCGGAGCAGGACGATGGCCAGGACGAGCGAGCCCGCCACGAAGCGAATCGCGGTGAACGGCAGAGGGGGGATTTCGCGGAGGGCGAGCTTGGAAATGGTGAAATTGCCACCCCAGATCAGGGTGGTGAGGAGCATGCCGAGATGGGCAGAGGCCGGGGAACGATCGGTCATGCCGGGAAGAGTAGTCGGCCACCGAGTCGGGCGGGGACCGTGGAACGGGCGGCTCCAGCTATATTGCCGCCCATGAAGCAGTCGCGTATCCGAAATTTCTGTATCGTGGCCCACATCGACCACGGCAAGAGCACCCTGGCTGACCGCCTGATCGAGGCCACCGGCGCCGTGGAAAAGCGCCTCATGCGCGAGCAGCTGCTCGACACCATGGACCTCGAGCGCGAGCGCGGCATCACGATCAAGCTCAATGCCGTGCGCATGGTGTACGGCGCGCTTGACGGCCACACCTACGAGCTCAACCTGATCGACACCCCGGGCCACGTGGACTTCACCTACGAGGTGTCCCGCTCGCTCGCCGCCTGCGAGGGGGCGATCCTGGTGGTGGATGCGTCCCAGGGGATCCAGGCCCAGACGCTCTCGAACCTGTTCCTCGCCCTCGATGCCGGCCTCGACATCATTCCGGTACTGAACAAGATCGACCTGCCTGGGGCGGAGCCGGAGCGACGGGCCAAGGAGATCATGGACCTGATCGGCGCGAAGCGGGAGGAGATCCTCTCGGTGTCCGCCAAGGAAGGCACCGGTGTCCCCGCGTTACTGGAAGAGGTCGTCCGCCGGGTTCCGCCGCCGCGAGGCAAGGCGAAAGGCCCGCTCCGCGCGCTGGTGTTCGACTCCTACTTTGACCGGTATCGCGGGGCCATCCCGAGTATCCGTGTGGTGGATGGGACGATCGAGCACGGCACCAGGATCTGCTTCGGATCGCATACCGAGGATGTCTACACCGTCGATGAAGTCGGCTACCTCCAGCTGGGGCAGCACAAGACCGGCAAGCTGGAGGCGGGCGAGGTGGGGTATGTGGTGGCCAACCTCCGCAGCGTAAGCGACACCCGGGTGGGCGATACCATCCTCGATGCCGACCACCCCGCGCCGGAGCTGCTGCCGGGATACCGCGACGTGAAATCGATGGTCTTCGCCGGACTGTACCCCACCGACTCCGACCAGTACGAGACCCTGCGCGACGCGCTGGCCAAGCTCAAGTTCAATGACGCCAGCCTGCAGTACGAACCGGAGACCTCGACCGCCCTGGGCTTCGGGTTCCGCTGCGGCTTCCTGGGCCTGCTGCACATGGAGATCGTGCGGGAACGGCTGGAGCGGGAGTTCAATCTTTCCCTGATCACCACGGTGCCGACGGTGGAGTACCACCTGTTTCTCACCAATGGCGAGACACAGCTCATGGAAAACCCCACCAAGATGCCGGACCCGGCGACGATCAGCCGCATCGAGGAACCGTACGTGAAGGCGCGCATCATGGCCCCGACGGAGTATATCGGCGGGATCATGAAGCTGGGCCAGGACCGGCGCGGCATCTACCTGGGGATGAAATATCTGGACGCCAGCCGGGTGGAGTTCGACTTCGAGTTTCCGCTCGCGGAGATCGTGCTGGACTTCTACGACCGGCTCAAGAGCATCTCGCGCGGCTATGCGTCGCTGGACTACGAGATGACCGACTACCGGGCCTCCGACCTCGTCCGGCTCGACATGCTGATCAACGGCGACGCGATCGACGCCTTCAGCGTGATCCTGCACAAGGACAAGTCGTACGAATACGGCAAGAAGGTGGCGGAGAAGCTGAAGGAACTGATTCCGCGCCAGATGTTCGTGGTGGCCCTCCAGGCGGCGATCGGCAACAAGATCATCGCCCGCGAGACGATTTCGGCGCTGCGCAAGGACGTGCTGGCCAAGTGCTATGGCGGTGACATCACCCGCAAGCGCAAGCTGCTGGAGAAGCAGAAGGAGGGAAAGAAGCGGATGAAGCAGCTGGGCTCGGTCGAGATTCCGCAGGAGGCATTCCTGGCGGTATTGCAGGTGGAATAGGTCGGACCCGCCGATGCCCGGGCCGTCCCCCGTCACCGGGCCCATCGCCGGTGCCCGTCCCCGCAGCGCGACCGAAGGCACCCTGGTCGTCCAGACCGCCTTTCTGGGCGACACGATTCTGACGCTCCCACTCCTCATATCGCTCGCCGCCACCCGTGGGCCGGTGGATGTACTCACCACACCCGGCTCGCTTCCAATCGTGCTCGGCCACCCCGCCGTCCGCCGCGCGATCCTGTTCGACAAGCATGGTCATGACGGCGGGCTCGGTGGACTCCTGGGCGTGGCGCGCACGCTGCGACGGTTGCGTCACGCGACCGTGTTCCTGCCGCATGGGTCGATCCGGAGCGCCCTGATTGCGCGGCTTGCCGGTATTCCCCAGCGCATCGGCTTCAGCGGCGCCCCGGGTGCGTTCCTCTATACCCAAGCCCGGGCCCGCAGCGCCGGCCCGATGAGCAGCAGGATCGCCACGCTGGCCGGTCCAGCTTCCGACCCCCTGCCCGCTCCGCCCTGGCTGGCGCTCTCCGAGAGCGACTGGGCTCGGGCGGACGAGTGGCTGCTGGAACGACGGATCCCCGCACGATTTCTGGCGCTTGCGCCGGGGGCGCGGTGGGACACCAAGCGGTGGCCGTTCTATCCCGACCTCGCCGCCGCGGTCCGCGAACCGATCGTCGTGCTCGGCGGCAGTGATGCGGTCGCATTGGGGGAGGCCGTCGTCGCTCGTGCGCCCGGCCGGAGCTGGAACGCGGCAGGGGCACTGCCCCTCATGGTCTCGGCGGCGCTGCTGGCGCGCGCCGCGCTGCTGGTCACCAACGATTCCGCCCCCCTCCACCTGGCCACCGCGCTCGGCGTGCCGGTCGTCGCCCTGTTCGGCCCGACCGTCCCGGCATTCGGCTTCGGCCCGGTGTGGCCGGCAGACCGGGTGGTCGAGCATCCGCGGCTGGGCTGTCGCCCCTGTCACCACCACGGTCCGGTCACCTGCCCGCTGGGCCATCATCGCTGCATGCGGGAGATCGACGTGGCGGCGGTGGTGGCGGCGGTGGGGGCGAGATTGAGCCGGAGCAGCTAGGAACCGCCTGCCGGTCCGCCGGTACCCGCGAGATCAACCCGCGGGGAGGTGAGCGCGGGCCGGCGCGCCCCCAGCAGCGACGGAGTGGAGAGATTGCCGCGGTGCTTCTATCATTAGCGGCGCTCCCGTTCCCTTTCCCCTTCCCTGCGTCCCATGCGAACCATCATCGGCGTCGACCTTGGCGGCACGAACATCGTCTCCGGCTGCGTCGCCGAGGACGGGTCGGCCGTCTACGGCGTGCGCAGCGTGCCGACCGGCGCGGAGGAGGGCGCGGATGCCGTGGTCCAGCGGATCATCGCGAGCGCGCGCGCGACGATCACCGCGGCGCAGGTGGAAGTACCCGGACTCGAGGTGATCGGGCTGGGCATCGGCGCGCCCGGCCCGCTGAAAATCGATACCGGCATCGTGCTGCTCACGCCGAACCTTGGCTGGGTCAACATGCCGCTGCGGCAGCGGCTGGCCGACGGCCTGGGGCTCCGGGCGGCGCTCGACAATGACGCCAACTGCGCCGTCCTCGGCGAATGGTGGCGGGGTGCGGCGCAAGGCACACGCAACGCCGTGGGCCTCACGATCGGCACCGGCATCGGCGGCGGCATCATCATCGGGGGCCGGCTGTATCACGGCGCCTCCGACATCGCCGGCGAGATCGGGCACATGACGATCGATGTCCATGGCCGCCGCTGCAAGTGCGGCAACTACGGCTGCGTCGAGGCGTATGCCTCGGGACCGAACATCGCGCTCCGCGCGGTCGAGGCCATCGAGAGCGGGTCGGCGTCGAGTCTCCCCGGCTATGTGGGTGGCGACCTGAGGCAGGTCACCGCCCAGCTGGTCTACGAGGCGGCCAAGGCCGGCGACGAACTGGCCCTCGACGTGGTGCGGGACACGGCCCGGTTTCTCGGTGCCGCCGTCGCCAACCTGATCAATATCTTCAATCCCGAAGCGATCGTGGTCGTCGGGGGCGTCACGCTGGCCGGCGAGCATCTGTTCGAGCCCCTCCGGCGTGAAGTTACCCGTCGTGCGTTCAAGCCCGCCGTCGAGGTCTGCCGGATCGTGCCCGGTACCCTGACGGGTGTCGCGGGGGTGTATGGCGCCGTGCGGGCGTTTCAGGAGCAGGTGGAGGCGGGGATAGTGTAGGTGGCAGGTGGCAGGTAGCGGGGCGAAAGTAGTGGAATCTCACGGATCGACTGAACGACCAAGGCGGACAGCAGTCCCGATGCTCCTGACTGCCACCTGTACGCTGCCACCTGCCACCTTCTCTCATGCCTAAACTCGGCATTCTCGGCTCGCTGGTCTGGGACGTGATCCATGGGCGCGATCCCGCGGCGGCGCCGGTGGAGGAATGGGGTGGCATCGCCTATGCCCTTGGCGGCTTCGAGGCAGCGCTGCCCCCGGGCTGGCAGGGCGTGCCGCTGATCAAGGTCGGCAGCGACCTCAAGGACCGCGCGGGAGACCTGTTCCGCAGCCTGCACCGCCTGGTCCCGGGGGCGCGGGCGGTCGAAGTGCCGGCGCCGAACAATCGCGTCACGCTGCGATACGCCTCCGCCGAGCGGCGGTGCGAGCGGATGTCGGGCGGGGTACCGGGGTGGACCTGGGCCGAACTGGGGCCGATGGTCCAGGACCTGGACGCACTCTACCTGAATTTCATTTCCGGATTCGAACTGGAGCTGGGCACCGCGCGGGCATTGCGGCAGGCGTTCCCCGGGCCGATCTACGCCGACGTGCACAGCCTGCTGTTCGGCATGCCGCAGGATGGGGTACGGGTGCTGCGGCCGCTCGCAGATCCCGCCGGATGGTTCGGGTGTTTCGATGTCGTCCAGATGAACGAGGATGAGATGCGCCAGTTTGGTCCGGACCCCCTCGCGGTTTCCGCGCAGGCGCTTGACGCCGGCGTGTCGCTGCTCGTTGTCACCCTGGGACCGCGCGGGACGGCGTACGTGGCCGCACCGGGGTTCGAGCGGCTGGCGCTGAGCGGAGAGAAGGCGCGAGGCGCGGGGCGCGGGGCGCCGGCGCTACGGGGTTCGTCCCCGGCCGTCCGGACCTCGCTCATTCCGGCGCCGGCGGTGAACGCCGTCGACCCGACCGGATGCGGGGATGTCTTCGGCGCCGCGCTCTGCTCCGGGCTGATCGGGGGCGCCACGCCGGAGGTCGCCATCCGCGAAGCCAACCGTCTCGCGGCGCGGAACGCCGAATTGCGCGGGGCAGGGACGCTGGGCCCGCTGCTGCGGGGCGAGCTGGCGCGACCGGCAGGGGCGAACGCATGAGCCGGGTCGTGGAGATCCCGGCCAAGTTCGATGATCGCAGCTTCGAGCAGTTTGCCCACTCGTTCGGCGCCGGCGCGCTCACCGACAAGATGGTGTTCGACGCACGCACCGCGCAGTGGGCCTCACCCTTCGGCCTCGTCGCCATGCTGACAGCGGGCCAGGCGGTCCAGGAAGCGGGAGGCGCGATGCCCGCGTTCACCGTCCCGGTGGCCGAGGACGTGCGCCGCTACTGGACCCGCACCGGGTTCTTTCGCCATGCGGCGGAGCTGTTCGAGCTGCATGGGAAGGTGCCAAAGCAGAAGCCGGACGAGCAATCGGATGTCCTGCTCGATGTGACCCCGGTGCGCGCATCGGAGGATGTGCACACGGTGGTGGGCCGGATCCAGGAAGGCGCAGCCCGGATCATCCACGGGGAGCTGGGCCTCGAAGCCAAGGCGACCATGGGATTCGCCATGGCGCTCTCGGAGGCATGTCAGAATATTGTGGAACACGCCGGAACCGGCGGGTGGGTTTCGGTCCATGCGTATAAGTTTCGTCGGCAACTGGGGCGACGGGTGGTGGTGATCGCCGTCAGCGACGCCGGGATCGGCTTCCGCCGCTCGCTGGAGGCGACCCAGCAGCGCCGCTTCGGCGATCGGTGGGGCGATGCCGCCGCGCTCGAGGCCGCCGTCATTCAGCATACCAGCCGGTTCCGTGATCCGGGCCGGGGGCAGGGTATCGCCGGGATCAAGCGCTATCTCAGCCGATGGGATGGCAAGCTCACCATCCGCAGTGGCACGGCGCGCATCGCCATTGTGCCGTCGTGGGATGATGATGTGCCGCTCACCGAACACCTCTCGCCCTTCCCCGGTGCGCAGGTCCAGATCGTGATCCCGGCCCAGGAGGCCAAGCGCGGATGAGACAGACGATCCAGATCGAGCAGGTGCTGCGGGAGGCGGTCCGGACGCCGTATCGGGATCTGGTGACCCGCGCCACCGGGCGCGCGGTGCGCAGCAGCATCGAGCAGGCGCTGGAGGCCGCCGGCGCGACGGTCACGGTGCTCGACTTCTCCGACGTCGGACTGGTGGACCTGAGCTGTGCCGAAGAGATCGTCGCCAAGCTGCTGCTCCGGCAGACGGCGGGCACCTTCGTCCTGCTGCAGGGGCTGCGGGAGGACCAGCTCGAGGCCATCGAGCATGTGCTCAACCACCACGCCATCGTCGCCCTGATCCGCGATGCCGTGAGCGGCAGCGTGCGGATGGTCGGCCGGGTCGAGCCCGACATGCGCGACGCCTTCGGGGCACTGGAGACCGGCGAAGAGCTGAGCACGGACCGTCTGGCGGCTCGGATCGGCTGGACGCTCGAGCGGGCGCGGAGTGCGCTCGACGTGCTGATCCGGCTCAACGTGGTCCGCGCCAGCGACGGAGCCTACACCGTGCCGCTCGCGGTATGACGAAGCGGCCCGGCCTCTCGACGCTCGCGATTCACGGCGCGTCCGGCCGGCTGGCGGACTGGGCGCCGGTCATCACCCCCGTCTTCCAGAGCAGCACCTTCACCAGCCCGGTCGGTTCCGACGAGGAGGTGCTCTACTCCCGGTACGGCAACAACCCGAACCAGGTCGCCCTCGCCGCCAAGTACGCGCTGCTGGAAGGCGCCGAAGCCGCGATCTTCACCGCCAGCGGAATGGGAGCGACGGCGCTCGCTCACCTGGCGGTGCTGCGGCCGGGCGATCACCTGCTGGCCAGTTCCTGGATCTACGGCGGCACCCGCCGGCTGTTCGACGAGGAGCTGGGTCGGTTCGGGATCGAGGTGACCTATGTGAATCCCGACCAGCCACGATTGTGGCGCCGCTCGGTGCGCAAGCGCACCCGTGCCGTGTTCGTGGAAACGCCCACCAATCCCACGATGCGGGTCATCGACCTCGCGCCGATGGCCCAGATTGCCCGCGACGGCGGCTTCGCACTGCTGGTCGACGCCACCTTTGCCAGCCCGGTCAATTTCCGCGCGCTGGAGCACGGCGCCGATATCGTGATCAGCAGCGCGACCAAGTACCTCAACGGGCACAGCGACATCATCGCCGGCGCCGTCGCCGGCTCAGCCGCCCTGGTCGAGGAAGTGAACCGGCTGATGCGGCTCTGGGGCCAGTCGATCGACCCGCATGCGGCGTGGCTGGTCGAACGCGGGCTCCGCACCCTCGATGTGCGCATGCAGCGCCACAACGCCAACGGCGCGGCCGTCGCGGCCTGGGCCGCCACCCGGCCGGAGTTCATCACGGTGCATTACCCGGGACTGGCCTCCCATCCCGATCACGCCTTCGCGGTGCGGGTGCTGAGCGGGTTCGGCGGCATGGTGGGCCTCGAGCTCAAGGGCGGTGTCCGAGGCGCCGAGCGGTTCCTCAAGAAGCTCACGATGATCGCGCATGCCCCGAGCCTGGGCGGGGTGGAAAGCCTGATCTCGGAGCCGCGGCTGAACAGCCACCGGCACCTCACCGAGGAACAGCGCGCCGGGCAGGGCATCCCCGACGGCTTTGTCCGGCTCTCCTGCGGACTGGAGAATGCCGAGGACATCATCGGGGATCTGGAGCAGGCACTGGGATGAACCGAGGGTGGCAGGGAGCAGCTGGCAGGTGGCAGCGTGTCTCCCGAGGCACCAGCGCTCCCCGACCCGATCGGCGGCGTCTCGCTGACGGCTATCTGCTCCCTGCCACCTACCCCCTTATGTTCTCTTCGTGATCCGCTTCGCGCACGTCTTCAAGGACTATCCCAAGGGCGCCGCCCTCAAGAATGTCTCCCTTCACGTGGCCAAGGGAGAGTTTGTCTTTCTCACCGGTCACTCCGGCGCGGGCAAGTCCACCATCCTCAAGCTCATGCAGGGAGCGCTGCAGCCGACCAGCGGGCAGGTGCGCATCTCCGGCTTCAACATCGCCGAACTCGGGCCCGCGGAGATTCCGCGGCTGCGCCGCCGGCTGGGGATCGTGTTTCAGGATTTCCGGCTGCTGGATGACCGGACCGCGGAGGAAAACATCGCCTTTGCGCTGGAGGTCACCGGCGCGCGCGCCGACAGCATTCCCGCGCGGGTCATGCGGGTGCTGACGCAGGTCGGGCTGGCCGCCAAAGCGCATGCGTATCCCCAGGAGCTGTCCGGGGGCGAGCAGCAGCGGGTCGCGCTGGCACGGGCACTGGTCAACGATCCGGCCATCGTGCTGGCGGACGAACCGACCGGCAACCTCGACGAGCGCGCCACCCGCGGCGTCTTTCAGCTGATCCGGGAGATCAATGCCAGCGGGACCTGCGTGGTGATGGCGACCCATGACCTCGACCTGGTGAAGCAGACGACCTACCGGACCATCGAGTTGCGCGAAGGCGCCGTGGTCTTTGACAGCGGCCTGGACGAGACCGCGGGAGAGCCGGTATGAGGCTGCTCCTTCGCGAGGCGCTGCTGTCGTTCCGTCGCGCCCCGCTCCTCTCCGCGCTCTCCATCACCACGATCGGATTCTCGCTGTACGCCGTCGGGCTCTTCGCGCTGGTCGCCGTGAACCTCCGGGCGGCGTTGCACACGGTGGAACAGCGGGTCGAGGTGGTCGCCTACCTCCTGAGCGGAACGCCGCCCGAGACGATCGCGCTGGCGTCACAGGACATCACCGCCTTTCCCGAGGTGCAGCGCGTCACCTTTGTCAGCGAGGATGAGGCGCTCAAGCGGGCCCGCGCCGAGCTGGTGGAGTTCCGCGACGCCTACCGCGACCTATCGGTCAACCCGTTGCCCGCCTCGCTGGAAATCCAGATGAAGGAGGGATTCCGCGACGGCGCCCATGTCGCGGCCGTCGCCACGCGCCTCCAGGGATACGGATTTGTCGACGATGTCCGCTACGGACGCGAATGGATCGAGAAGCTGGACCGGCTGCGCAACATCGCCGGACTGGTGGGACTCACGATCGGACTCGCCTTCGCGGCGGTGGCGGTGGTGATCATCGGGGTCACGATCCGCATTACGGTGCTGCAGCGCGCCCGCGAGATCGCGGTCATGCGTCTGGTCGGCGCCACCAACGGATTCATTCGCGGTCCGTTTCTCCTCGAAGGCGCGTTGAAGGGTCTGCTGGGCGGTGGCGTCGCCCTGCTGCTCTCCTACGGCACCTTTCTTCTGTTCCGGGGGCAGTCGGAGCTCGCCACCTCCGGCATCGTCTTCCTCGACCCGCAACATCTCCTGCTCGGCATCCTGTTCGGCGTGGCCATCGGCCTCGGCGGGAGCCTGGTGAGCGTGGGGCGGCACCTGCGGAATGTCTAGGCGGCCGAGCGGACGGTCAGGCGGTGGGGCGGTCAGGCGGGCCGGGTTCGGGGTCAAACGCTTTCTAGTCGTGATCGCGCTGTTGCTGTCCGCCAGTCCTGCTGTCCGCCTCGCCGCTCAATCGGAACTCGACGACTCGCGCCGCCGGCTGGAGGAGGTGCGCCGGGAGCGGGCCCGGCTGGAGGATGAGCGGAGCCGTTTGCAGGGCCAGGTGCATGATATCGGCCAGGAGCTCAGCAACCTCGAGCGCCAGCGGCAGACCACCAACCGGATCGTGAACGAGATCGAAACCCAGATCGGCGGGCTCAATGCCCACGCCGATCAGGCGGCGAGCGACCTGGCGCTGGCGCAGGACAACCTCGCCGAGAAGCGCGCGGTGCTGGCACGCCGACTCGCTGAGATCTACAAGCGCGGTTCGATGTACACCTTCGAGGTCATGGTGGCGGCGCAATCGTTTGGCGATCTGCTGTCGCGCTACAAGTACCTCTTTCTGCAGTCGCGGCAGGACCAGACCCTGGTGGACGATGTCGAGAAGCTGACCGCCCGGGTGGATCGGAGGCGCAAGGAGATCCTGCAGGTGCGCACGGAGCTGGACCGGAGCCGGGAGGATCGAGCGACGGAACTCAAGCGCTACGGCGCCCTGGTCGAGGAGAGTGGCCGCCGTCTCCGCGACGTCCGGAAGAGCGCCAGGACCACCGAGCAGCGCCTGACGGCGCTCGAGCGTGATGAAGCCCAGCTCAATACCCTCCTCGCCGAGCTGGAGGCGGCCCGCCGCAACTCGGCCAGGCGCAATCCGCCGGCGGCGAGCGCCGCGGGCGCCGGCACGCTGACCACCGCGGATATCGGCAAGCTCGACTGGCCGGTGGACGGGCGGATCGTGGTGACCTTCGGGCGGGAGCGACTGGCCTCGGGAGCGACCATTCGCAACAACGGGATCGGCATCGGGGCCGCGGTGGGAACGCCGGTCAGGGCGGTGGAGTCGGCGACGGTGGAGCGGGTCCAGCGGCTGGGAACCTACGGCCTCACGGTCATCCTCGATCACGGCAACGGCTATCGATCGCTGTATACCCAGCTCGATCAGGCGAAGGTGGCGGTCGGCGACAAGGTGACCCGCGGCATGATCATCGGAACGGTGGGCGGAGAGACAACAGACCAGGGACCGCACCTGTACTTCGAGATCCGCGGGGAGGATGGCATCGCGCTGGATCCATCGGACTGGTTGAAGCGCCGTCGGTAGGGGTTTTGGCAGGGGCGGGTCTGAGATCCGCCCCTGTAAAACCCCTACCCTACGCTGCCACCGTGTCCGCCGTCCCGATCCGTCCGTCGGTCTGCGCCTTGCCCCGCAACAGCGCCGCTTCCACCAGGGCGAAGATGTCCTGCGTGTCACTGGCGGCAGGGTGCGGGAAGGTCACGATGCCGGCAGAGAAGGTCGGCCGGTCATCAAGGCTCAAGTCGGGGAAGTCATGGGCATCGATCCGTGCGCGCACCCGGCCGATCGAGGCCCGGGCGCCGACGAGATCCGTCTCGGGCAACAGCAGCGCGAATTCATCGCCGCCGTATCGGCTGACGAAGTCCGGGGCCCGGACCTCGCGCAGCAGCAGACCGCCCAGTTCGGCCAGGACCCGGTCTCCCACGACCGTGCCGAACCGCTCGTTGTACCCCCGCAGATGGTCCACATCGAGCAGGACCAGGCTGAAACTCAAGGCGTAGCGGCGGGCCCGCTCGAATTCCTCCTGAATCCGCCGGTCGAGCGCATCGGGATTGCTGCAGCCGGTGAGCATGTCGGTCGCGAGTGCGCTGGCCTGGCGCCGGGCGACGCCGGCGCGGCGCTCCTCGTTCTCCAGCAGCCGCGCCGCGGCCCGGAGCAGCCGCTCGGCGAAGCTGAGCTGTTCCTGCGTCAGTGGCGGATCTTCACGACGGGTCCGCAGCAGGAAGACCCCCGCCGGGCGGCCATGGAGGTTCACCGGGATGACGGCCACACTGCGCACGTCGGCGGTGACGCCGAGTTCTTTCCAGAGCGGCCGGATCTCGGCAAAGTAGGCGTGGTGCTCGAGGTCCGGGATGAAGACCGTCTGCTCGGTGCGGAGCGCCTCACGGATCTCCGGATAGCGGTAGAGGTCCACCCGGAGGTCGCGGGTGGCGGGCTTCTCGCAGACGGCCACGACGCGGCCGTAGCGTTCCCAGGGGGACGCGAGCAGGAAGGAACAGCGGGGCAATTCGAGGGCGAGCCCGACCCGGCGGACCAGCGTCTCGACGATCGCATCCGAGCGGAGCGACGACGAGAGCTCCTCGAGGATGTCGAACATCAGCTCCTGACGCCACACTTCCCGCCGGCCGGGAGCTTCCGCAGCGGGCGCGCGCCGGAGCCGGGCAGCCAGCCGGGCGGTCAGTTCGCCAAGATGAACCGGTGCGGACAGCGCATCATCGGCTCCCATCGTGAGCGCCTTGACCGCGCCGTCGCTATCATGCTCCGCCAGCATCACGATGCGTGGAATATCGGTCCAGGCTTCCCCGGCGAGGGTGTGCAGGGCGCGCTCCAGGTGCTCATCGGCGCGGGGCGCGGCGATGAGCACCAAGTCGGGCGCGAGTGCGGGTGGCGTTCCGTTTTCGCCCTCGGACTCGAGCAGGTGGTAGCCGCCACGCGCCAGAGCCCGCTCCAGCCCTTCGGGCCGGGCGGCAGCGTCACCGAGCAGCAGAATCCGGCGCGGCGGAGTGGGGGCAGTCACAATGGAATCAACGATGGTGTCCCGGCGTGGCGGCGGAACGTACCCGGGCGCTTCCTGGTGTCAAGGAACTCTATCAGCATGGCGCAGACTCCCACTCCACCGATCGAACTGCTCGGGGCCCACGTTTCAACCCAGGGCGGAGTACCGACGGCACCAGCCCGGGCCGCGGCCATCGGCGCCTCGGCCCTGCAACTTTTTACCAAGACCCCGAACCAGTGGCGCGAGCCCGCCATTGGCGAGGAGACCCGCACGGCATTCCGGGATGAGCTGGAGAAATCGGGGGTACGCGCGGTCGTGTCGCACGATTCGTACCTCATCAACCTGGCCTCCCCTGATCCCGAGCTAAGTGCTCGCTCAGTCGCGTCTTTCATCGCGGAACTCCGGCGGTGTGAACTGCTGGGGATACCCCACCTGGTGTCGCATCCGGGCAACTATATCGATGACCGGGAACGCGGGATCGAACGCAACGCAACGAATTATGCTCGCTGCCTCGCCGCGGTCCCTGGCCAAGTCATGGTCCTCCTGGAGACCACGGCGGGCACCGGGACCGCCCTTGGGCGGGACTTCAGCGAACTTGCCACCCTGCGCCGCCTCATCCCCGAACCGCTGCGTGCCCGCATCGGTTTCTGCGCCGACACCTGCCACCTCTACTCCGCAGGCTACGACCTGGTACAGGACTCGGACGCGGTCTGGGCCGAGTGGGAGGACGTCCTTGGCCTGGCGCACCTGCGCTGTCTGCATCTGAACGATTCGAAGACGCCATTCGCGTCGCACCGGGACCGGCATGAACTGATCGGCGAGGGGAGCCTCGGCCCCATCCCCTTCCAGTACCTGATGCGCGACCGGCGATTCGATCACGTTGTGAAGATCATCGAGACCCCGAAAGGGGACGACATGGTCACACTCGACCGCAAGATGCTGCGCCGGCTGCGTGCGTACGGTCGAGGGGCTGCACGTCCCCCGCGTTGACGATCCCCTCACCCGACTGCATCTTAGGCGACATGAGAATTCTCCGCCGCACGCTGGTCCTCGCGCTGCTGTGCCCCGCCGCGCTCGCCGGACAGATTCGCTACAGTGCCAGCCTCGACTTCATGGGCGGCACCAAGCTCAGCACCGACCGCATCTTCCAGGATATCACGGTGAACCAGAAGCTCGCGCCCACCGTGGTGCTCGGCGCCTCGCTACCGGTTTCGGCCCGGGAACGCTTTGGCGTCGAGCTGGGGCTCGGATTCGGCGGCACCAACATCAAGGAATCCGGCTTCCCGACTACCAGCGGGCCATCCTATCGAACGTTGAGTCTCACCGGTGGCGTCGAGGGCCCCATCTTTCACCGGCTGCGCTACCGGGCCGGCGCGGGTATCCTCAAGTACCTCCCGGACAAGCAGGACTTCTTCCGCACCGGCGGTCCGACACTGCTGCTGCTCACTGGTGGCGCCAGCTACCATATCCCGCTGAAGGGCGACCTGGCCCTCGTGGCCCGGCTCCGCTACGACTATCAGCGGTTTTCTTCGGATGAGTTTGCCGCCAACGGCTTCACCCGAACCCAGGATGTCCACCGCCTCGGCGGCGGCCTCGGAATCGAGTTTCAGCTCCCATGAACCGCTCAACCGCCCTCAGCCTCGTGGCCGCCCTCGCTCTCGCCGGCGGCATCGCGTGCAGCGATATCATCTCCCCCTCGCGCAGTGCGCGCTACGACTGGCGCCTCTTCATCACCTATGACAGCGGCGGACCGCAGGTCGACACGCTCAGCTTCCATTGGCCGCGCACCTCGCTTCCGGTCAGGATCTGGGTCGAAGATCAATTCAGCGCTCCGCAGCGCATCCAGCAGGGGATCGCGCTCTGGCGGAACGCCTTCCTCTACGGCGAGTGGGACGGACGGATCGTCGCGGATTCCACCACCGCCGATGTCATCGTCCGCACCATCCAGCCACCACCGTTGACACTGCCCGCTCCCCCGCGGCTCGGTGCGTTCGTCCCCTCCTGCCTCGGGGCGACGGACATCGACACGGTCAACACCCGCTTCCAGCTGCGGCTGCCCATCCGGATCTACGTCTACCCCAGCATACCGGGGGCACCGGATCTCGATGAATGCCTCCGTACCGTCGCGGCGCACGAGCTGGGTCACTCGCTCGGACTGTTCCAGCACTCTCCCGACTCGCTGGACCTGATGTACGCGGTGCCGACCGCCGACGCCCTCACCAACCGGGATCACGGAACGGCAGAAAACGCCTACCACTTCCGGGCCGACATGGTGCCGTTCCGCCCGTAGGCCAGCGCTGAATAATCATTCATCGTTGCCGTCCCGGTTGCCCCGCGGTTGCCCGCGGACGATCTTTCCGTCCCCGCGCGAGGGCCGCCGGTGGTATCCGGACGGCCCGTCGTGCCCAGCGACGGAGTTCTTCGGATGACCGCGACGACCAAGCCCCGGCAGGCTGCCGCTTCGATTCCCGCGTGGGTGACGAATACCCGGCTCAAGGAGTGGATCGCCGAAATGACGGGGCTGTGTCAGCCCGACCGGATCCACTGGTGTGATGGCTCCGACGCCGAATACAACATGCTGTGCGACCAGATGGTCGCCTCCGGCACCCTCCGCCGCCTGAATCCCGACAAGCGCCCCAACAGTTTCCTTGCCCTCTCTGATCCGAGCGATGTCGCGCGGGTCGAGGATCGCACCTTCATCTGCAGCAAGCGCCGGGCGGACGCCGGCCCGACCAACAATTGGGTCGACCCCCGGGAGATGCGCGCCACGCTCAAGCGGGTCTTCTCCGGCAGCATGCGCGGCCGCACGATGTACGTGGTGCCGTTCAGCATGGGCCCCATCGGCTCGCGCCTCGCCCATATCGGCGTCGAACTGACCGATTCGCCCTATGTCGTGGTGAACATGCGGATCATGACCCGCATGGGACGCCAGGCGCTGGAGGCCCTGGGCGACGGCGAGTTTGTCCCCTGCGTGCACTCGGTGGGCTACCCGCTCGCACCCGGCACCGAGGATATCGCCTGGCCGTCGAACAAGGACGAGAAGTATATCGTTCACTTCCCCGATGATCGGAGCATCTGGTCCTATGGCAGCGGCTACGGCGGCAACGCGCTGCTAGGCAAGAAATGTTTCGCGCTGCGCATCGCGTCGGTGATGGCCCGGGATGAAGGCTGGATGGCCGAGCACATGCTCATCCTCGGACTCAAGAGCCCCGATGGCGAGAAGCGCTACGTCGCCGCCGGCTTTCCCAGCGCCTGCGGCAAGACCAATCTGGCGATGCTGGTGCCCCCGGCCGGCTGTGACGGCTGGACCGTCACCACGGTGGGCGACGATATCGCGTGGATCCGGCCGGGTCAGGATGGCCGGCTGCATGCGATCAACCCGGAAGCGGGATTCTTCGGCGTGGCGCCCGGGACATCGGCGGGGTCGAATCCCAACGCGATGGCCACGATCGCCCGGAACACCATCTTCACCAATGTCGCCCTGACTCCCGATGGCGATGTCTGGTGGGAAGGCATGACCGACTCGGCACCGCCCGTGCTCACCGACTGGCAGGGCCAGCCGTGGACCCCGGGATGCGGCCGGAAGGCGGCCCACCCGAACGCCCGCTTCACCGCGCCGGCGTCGCAGTGCCCCTCCATCGACCCGGAATGGGAGAATCCCGATGGCGTGGTGGTCAGCGCCTTCATCTTCGGCGGACGCCGCGCCTCGCTCGTGCCGCTGGTCTATCAGGCGGTAAACTGGAATTTCGGCGTCTACCTCGCCGCGACGATCGGCTCGGAAACCACGGCCGCGGCCACCGGCGCCGTCGGTCAGGTACGCCGCGACCCGATGTCGATGCTGCCGTTCTGTGGCTACCACATGGGCGACTACTTCAACCACTGGCTGCAGATGGGCCGGCAGATCGCCGATCCGCCACGGATCTTCTGCGTCAACTGGTTCCGCAAGGATGCGAACGGGAATTTCATCTGGCCCGGCTACAGCCAGAATCTCCGCGTGCTCAAGTGGATCTACGGACGCATCCGGGGCAAGAGCGGCGCGACGGAGAGCCCGTTGGGCTGGATGCCGCGCTACGAGGACCTCGACTGGAACGGCCTCGCGTTCGCGCCCGAGACTTTTCGGGATCTCATGTCCGTCCCGCGCGAGGCGTGGAAGTCGGAGGTGCTGACCCACCAGGAGCTGTTCGAACGGCTCTACGACCGCATTCCGAAGGACTTCATCCTCATGCGCGAACTGGTGGTCTCCAGCCTGTGGCGCTCGCCGGAGGAGTGGAAGCTGGCCGCCGAGCGCGACGAGGAGTGAGGGCAGGCGATGGGCGATAGGCGATAGGGTGGAGGGAGCAGGGCGTAGCGAGCCTCGTCCCAATCGCCCAATCGCTCAACCGCCCGATCCCTTCTTCCCCCCGCGCTTTTCCTGCCCCATCTTCCCGCATGCCCGACCTCGAAGTTATCCGTGACCCGCTGTGGGACAACATCCGCCTGGACACTGCGGCGCTCGCGGCGCTGGATACCGCCCCGATGCAGCGTCTCAGGTACATTCGCCAGCTCGGGCACGCCTTCCTGGTCTATCCCGGCGCCACCCATACCCGCTTCGAACACGCCCTCGGCGCCTACCACCTCACCCGGCGCGCGCTCGCCGCGCTGCAGGAGCGGGGGGAACTGGCGCTCGCGCCCGAGGCGGACCAGCAGGCCGCGCGCCTCGCGGCACTGCTGCACGACATCGGACACTATCCCTTCTCCCACGCGCTCGAGGAAGCCGGGTTCCCCCATCACGAGGGACTCGGCGTCGGGCGCCTGGGGCGGGCGCCGCTGCGGGAGACGCTGGAGGCCGTGGGCGGGCCGGCCCTCGCGGCCCGGATCGGCGGGTTCATCACCGGGAAAAGCCAGAGCCCGCTGCGCGGTCTGATCTCCGGCTCGCTCGACCTCGACAAGATCGATTACCTCAGCCGCGACGCGCTGATGTGTGGTGTGCCCTACGGGGCCGTCGATGTCGACCGCCTGCTCGCCTCACTGACACTGATCGAGGTGGGGGAAGGTCGGGTGGAACTGGGGGTGCAGGAAAAGGGCATCAGCGCCCTCGAGTCGCTCCTGTTCGCCAAGTACCAGATGTACCGCAACTGCTACTGGCATCATGCGGTCCGGAGCGCCACCTGCATGTTCAAGCGCGCCGTGCTGGCGACGGTCCGGGCCGGCGAGCTCACCGTCGACGCCATTGCGGACGCGACCGATGATGGTCTCACGGAACGGCTGCTCGCGCGTGACCCGAGCGGGCTGGCCCGGCCGGTCCGCGAACGCCACCTGCACAAGCGCGCCCTCGACCTCCCCGCGAGCGAGGTGCCGGCGGAACCGGCCTCCCCCTGGCTCCGCCAGCGTCCCGATCTGCTGGAACGTGCCGAGGATCGCCTGGCCGACGAACTTCGCCTGAACCATGGCGACATCCTGCTCGACTTTCCCTCCAACCCGACCATGCTCGCCGTGGACCTCCCGCTTCGGACCCGCAACGGCAGCGTCGAGCGCCTGACAGGCGAGGGCCGCACCGGGCAATTCGGGTTGCCGCGGGTGGCCACGGAACTCTACCAGAGCGCCCGGCGCTTCCGCGTCTTCACCGTGCGGCCGCTCACCCGGTCGATCGACAGCGTGCGCGAGCTGGTGGGAATGACGGCGGCGGAGCTGGAGCATCGGCTGGGGGAAACGCGGGGATTGCTCTCGTAAGCGATGCGGGTCCTGCCGTAGAACTCACTCGTGCCGGATCGCGTCGATCGGGGAGAGACGGGAGGCGCGTAGAGCAGGATAGATGCCGAAGACCAGCCCCACGACCAGGGCGGCGGCCGCGGAGACGAGGATCGTCTCCCAACTGAACGCGGCGTAGATCTCCGCGGAGGTCTTCTGCCGGATCACTGCCGTGATGCCGAACGCGCCCGCCAGACCCAGCCCTGCGCCAAACGCGCTCCCCGCCCCCGTGATCGCCACAGACTCAGCCAGAAATTGGGTGAGCACGTCGCCGCGCCTCGCCCCGATCGCCTTGCGAAGGCCGATCTCGCGGGTGCGCTCCATGACCGACGAAAGCAGCACGTTCATAATGCCGATCCCGCCCACGAGCAGTGAGATCCCGGTGATCGCCCCCATGATGAGCTTCATCACCAGAATACCCTGCGCGGCCTGCTGGACCCGCGCCTGATTGCTCGATACCCGCGCCACATCTTTCCACCTGCCGAATCGTTCCCCAAGCCAGGCCTCCGCGGCCGCCTGCACCGCAGGTACCGCTTCGACCGTCCGTGCCTGCAGGATCAGCGAGGGCGCCCGTGGACGTGGCGTGGCGACGAGCGCATCCCCCGCGCCCTCGAGCGGCACATACACCGCCCCGCCCCGTTCCCGCTCCATCGCCTCGAGTACCCCGATCACAGTGCGGTCCCGCCCGCGGAGCCGGACCACCCGCCCCA
>JAWXBX010000007.1:0-17750 GCA_034440415.1 Gemmatimonadota bacterium
CCCCCTCCCCCATTGACACCTTCCTTCGACAACCTAGCTTAGATGAGTAGGCCTAACCCCTTGTCACTCTTTACAATCCAGCACTGAACGAGGCGATGGCGACCGCTGCTGCCGGGGGAACCGACCGGCTGGGCGATATTCTGATGAAGGAGGGCCTGATTACCCGTGACCAGCTCACGGCGGCCCTCGCGGAACAGAAGTCCTCCGGCCACCGCTTGGGATACGTCCTGGTCAAGCTGGGACTGATTCAAGAGCTTGAGGTCACCAAGGTGCTGGCGCGGCAATACCGCATGCCGGCCGTGGACCTCACGCGCTTTGAGGTGGACCCGAAGATCGTCAAACTGGTCCCTGCCGATTTCGCCCTCAAGCATGTGGTGCTGCCGCTCAAGCGCGAAGGCCGCACCCTCACAGTCGCGATGGCCGATCCCACCGCCTCCGGCGTGCTCGACGACCTCAAGTTCATCACCCGGTACGACCTCTTCCCTGTCATTGCCGGTGAGTACACCCTCCGCAACCTGATCGAGAAGCATTACGAATCCTCCGATGAGCAGATGCAGACGCTGCTCAAGGAGATGGAGGCGATCGACGAGGAGGGCGGCGGGGTCGAAATCGTCGAGGAGCAGGCGGAGGAGACCGCAACCCAGGCCCAGATCAACGATGCCCCGGTCGTCAAGCTGATTAACGGCTTCCTCACCGACGCGGTGAAGCGCGGCGCCTCCGACATTCATATCGAGCCGTTCGAACACGAGATCCGGGTACGCTACCGCATCGACGGTTCCCTGCTGGAAGTGATGCGGCCGCCGATCAAGATGAAGGCCGCCCTCACCAGCCGCATCAAGATCCTCTCCCAGCTCAACATCGCCGAGCGGCGGGTACCGCAGGATGGCCGGCTCAAGCTGAAGATGGGCTCCAGGGTCATCGACTTCCGCGTCTCGGTGCTGCCGGTGATCTACGGCGAGAAGATCGTGCTGCGGATCCTGGACAAGGGCAACCTGACGCTCGACCTGTCCAAGTTCGGCTTCGAGAAGAAGGCCGAAGACGACCTGATGTCGAACATCCTGAATCCCTACGGCATGGTGCTCGTCACCGGTCCGACCGGATCGGGGAAGACGACGACGCTCTACTCCGCGCTCTCCCGGGTCAATACGATCGAAACCAACATCATGACGGCCGAAGACCCGGTCGAATACAACCTGATGGGCATCAATCAGGTCCTGATCCGCAATGAAATCGGGCTGACCTTCGCCGCGGCGCTCAAGGCCTTCCTGCGGCAGGACCCCAACATCATCATGATCGGGGAGATCCGGGACCTGGAGACGGGCGGCATCGCCATCAAGGCCGCACTCACCGGCCACCTGGTGCTCTCGACCCTGCACACCAACGACGCCCCCTCGACCATCACCCGCCTGATCGACATGGGGATCGAGGCGTTCAACGTCGCCAGCGCCGTCAATCTGGTGGTGGCGCAGCGGCTGGTCCGGCGCATCTGCAAGGACTGCAAGGAACCCCACGAGTACACCGACCTGGAGCTCAAGGTTCTGGGCGAAAACGTCGAAGAACTCAAGCAGATGGCCTTCATGCGGGGGCGCGGGTGCGACACTTGCAACGGGACCGGGTACAAGGGCCGCGCCGGCCTGTATGAAGTGATGGCCCTCACCCCCGCCTTGCGGCGCCTCATCCTTCGGGGCGGCTCCGTGGCCGAAATCCGGGATCAGGCGGTGGAAGACGGAATGCTGACGCTCCGGATGGACGGCCTCAAGAAGATTTCGCGCGGGGTCACGACGCTGGAAGAAGTGATCAAGGAGACGGCGGCATGACAGTCAACCTGCGGGCCCTGCTCGAGGAAATGATCGAAAAGGACGCCTCCGACCTGCATATCACCGCCGGCGAGCGTCCCAAGCTGCGCGTCGACGGCGACCTCACCAGCGCGTCGGCACCCGATGTGCTGACCGCCAAGGAAACGCTGTCGCTGGCCTATTCCGTCCTCACCGAGAATCAGAAGAAGCGATTCGAGACCGAAGACGAACTCGACTTCTCCTTCGGCATCCAGAACCTGGCCCGCTTCCGCGGCAATGTCTTCAAGCAGCGCGGCTGCGTGGCCATGGTCATCCGCATGATTCCCTTCAATGTGCGGACCTTCCAGGACCTCGGCCTGCCCCCGGTGCTGTCCAAGCTGTCGGAACGACCCCGCGGCCTGGTCCTGGTCACCGGGCCCACCGGGTCGGGCAAGTCGACCACGCTGGCGGCGATGCTCGACAAGATCAACAAGGACCGGAAGGGTCACATCATCACGGTGGAAGACCCGATCGAGTTCATTCACCGCCATCAGGGCTGCATCGTCAATCAGCGGGAAGTCGGGACCGACACGAAGAGCTTTGCCAACGCGCTGAAGTACGCATTGCGCGAGGACCCCGACGTGATCCTGGTGGGCGAGTTGCGCGACCTGGAGACGATCGCCGCCTGTCTCACGATCGCGGAGACCGGCCACCTGGCCCTGGCCACGCTCCACACCAACTCCGCGGCCGAATCGATCAACCGCATCATCGACGTCTTTCCGTCCAACCAGCAGACCCAGGTCCGGGCCCAGCTCTCCTTCGTGCTGGAGGGCGTGCTGACCCAGACGCTGCTGCCCAAGGCCAAGGGGCGCGGCCGGGCCATGGCGTGCGAGATCATGGTCTGCACGCCGGCCATCCGCGCCCTGATCCGGGATGACAAGGTGCACCAGATCTATTCCGCGCTGCAATCCGGCAAGAAGCACGGGATGCAGACGATGAACGATTCGCTGTTCCAGCTCTACATGAGCCGGGAAGTGGCCCTGGAGGAGTGCCTGCGCGCCTCCGGGGACCCCAATGAGCTGCTCCGGATGTGCGGCGAGACGCCGATCGAGGAGCAGGAGATGGGGGCGGTGGAAAAGCCCACCGGCCGCCCCGCCGCCCGTCGATAAGCACCCAGGAGACGCACGATGCCAGTTTTCGAGTATACCGCGCGCAACGCCAGCACCGGCCAGATTCTCAAGGGCACGCTGGACGTCCCGTCGCGGGAAGAGGTGCTGAAGCACATCAAGCAGCAGAAGATGATCGTCGTGAACGTGCGCGAGAAGCCCAAGGACATCTCGTTCTCGTTCGGCAAGAAGAGCATCAAGACCCGCGATATCGTCATCTTCACCCGGCAGTTCGCCACGATGATCAACTCGGGCCTGCCGCTGGTCCAGTCGCTCGACATCCTGGCCAAGCAGACCGAGAATCCGTCGCTCGCCGAGGTGACCAAGCAGGTCGTCTTCGACGTGGAAAGCGGACATACCCTCGCCGACGCCTTCAGCAAGCACCCCAAGGCGTTCACCGAGCTGTACGTGAACATGGTCGCCGCCGGCGAGGCCGGCGGTATTCTCGACACCATTCTGCTCCGTCTCGCCACCTTCCTCGAAAAGAGCGACGCCCTCATCCGCAAGGTGAAGGGCGCCATGATCTACCCGGGCGTCATCTTCAGCGTCGCCGGGATCGCGGTGGCCGTGCTGCTGATCTTCGTCATTCCGACCTTCCAGAAGATGTTCGCCAGTGTCGGCATGGAGCTGCCGCTGCCGACCCGCATCGTCATCGGCATGTCGGACATGCTGATCAACTACTGGTGGGTGCTGATTGGCGTCATCGTCGGCATCGTCTTCGCCCTGAAGCGCTACTACGCCACCCAGGATGGTCACAAGAAGATCGACCAGATTCTGCTCAACTCCCCCATCCTCGGCGACCTGCTGCGGAAGTCGGCGGTGTCGCGCTTCACCCGGACGCTCGGCACGCTGATCAGTTCCGGCGTGAGCATTCTGGACGGCCTCGAGATCACCGCCAAGACCGCCGGCAACCGGGTCATTCACGATGCGGTCATGGAATCCCGCAATTCGATCGCCGGGGGTGAGACGATCGCCGGCCCGCTGGAGAAGTCGAAGGTCTTCCCGCCGATGGTCATTTCGATGATCGCCGTCGGTGAGCAGACCGGCGGCCTGGATGAGATGCTCTCGAAGATCGCCGACTTCTATGACGAGGAAGTCGACGTCGCCGTGAGCGCGCTGCTCTCCCTCATGGAGCCGGTCATGATCGTGGTGCTCGGCGTCATCGTCGGCGGCATGGTGATCGCCATGTACCTGCCGATCTTCGACATGATGAACGCGGTGCAATAGCGCCGGCGCCCCGCCGTTCCGTACGATCCGCGGCGGCCCTCACCGGCCGCCGCTGGTCTATGTTCCACTCGCCCACTCCTCCTTTCACCCGGACCTGACCCATGACCGACCGTATCGTCCTCCGCACCGGTGAAGCCCTCGTCGAGGCCGAGCCGGCCTGGTCCGCCGCCGAACCCGAGGTCATCATCGGCGAACTCGACGGCCCCGTCGGCACCGCCCTCGCCACCCTGCTGGGCGACCAGGTCAAGGGACACAGCCGGGTCTTCGCCATCCTGAACTGCGATGTCCAGGTCAAGCCGGCCACCCTCATGGTGAGCAAGGTGACCGTCGACGACTCCCGCTATACCAGGATCCTGATGGGCACGGTGCAGGCGGCGATTGCCAACGGCGTCCTCGATGCCGTGCGCGCCGGCGACATCCCGAAGGACCGGGTCGACGACCTCGGCATCATCGTCTCCGTCTGGCTCGATCCCGCCGTGCTCGACGCCGAGGACTTTGATCACGCGATTCTCTTCCAGACCCATCGCGCCGCCACCGCCAAGGCGCTGGGCAAGGCGATGCGCCGGGAGCCCTCGATCGACTGGCTGCTGGCCAATCAGGACAAGGTGGTGCATTGCTACCACCAGCTTGGGCTGGACGGCCAGCTCTAGCCTTCCTTCGCGTCGGCCAGCCTGCTACCTCCGCCCGACTGGCTGGCTACATCGTCTCAATACGAAACCTGCCCGACCCCTCCGCCGTAGGTCCGCCGTTCACCCTGTTCTCGCCTTCCTACGATTTGTCTCGCTGACTGCGGAGGTCCCCATGCGATCCATGTGGACGAAAATCGGCTTCGGTGCCGTGGGTGTCTTTCTGCTGGGAATGTTCCTCATCACCGGCTTCCGGCGGAGCAAAGAGGCGGTGGTCCAGGCGGTCTCGGCCTCCCTGGCGCCCGCGCTCCTCTCCGCCGCCAGTTACGCCACCAATGGCCACCCCGACCTCCCCTTCCGTCTCGATGGCGATCGCCTCGGCACGGTGACCCGCATGCAGATCGAGCGCGCCGATCACAACCGGCTCATGTCGGTGAAGCTGGTCGTTCAGCTGGACGCCGGGGCGGACGCCGCCGATGTAGCGGCGTGCGATCTCCTTCCCCTGAATGAATCCGACCTCGATTTCGACCGGGGATTCCGGTGCGGAGGCACTGGGGTAACGGGGCTGGCGCAGATCGGTGAGGTCCGATTTGAACCGGCGGGTTTCACCCGCCCCGTCAAAGTGCGACGGGCACAGCTCGACAAGCTCAGTCAGGGAGACCCCTTCAAGGCGGACATCGACCTGACCCACGGCGTGCAGCTTGATGCCCGGGGTCGGGACAAGGGCAGCGTGCGGGTCCGGGCGGATTCCACCGGTGCCGTGATGCGGGTGAGCGACGGCCATGGCGGCGATCTGGTCCGGATAACCGCCGATTCAAACCAGGCGTTCATCCAGATCCGCGACAAGAACGGCAAAGAGGTTTTTCGCCTCAGGGCCGACAAGAGCGGGATGAGCCTGGCCGCGGATGCGCCGGTCGAAACGCCGTAGCAGTCGGCGCCCGTGGCGGGATCGGGAAGCGGGCCCGCTGATTGCGGGGGTGATCGAGGTCACTCCAGCAAAACGTGACGTCGCTATCCATAGACTGAATCGCCGATGTCATTCGGCAAATGCCATTGGTTGCTCGGCCGTGCCGAGGCTATACTCGGTTCCTTTCTCAACCGAGCTGGTGCCGATGGAATCAAGTCATCTCGATGCCCTCGAACACCGCAGTGTCCATATCATGCGCGAGGCCTACGCCAATTTCCGGAGCCTCTGCATGCTCTGGTCGATCGGCAAGGATTCGACTGTCCTGCTCTGGCTGGCGCGCAAGGCCTTCTTCGGACACGTCCCCTTTCCGCTGGTCCACATCGACACCGGTTTCGAGCTGCCGGAACTCCTGGACTATCGCGACCGCATCGGCCGGGAGTGGAAGCTGCAGGTCATCGTTGGCCGCAACGATGCGGCGCTGGAGGCGGGAGAGACCTTTCCCGCCGGCAAGCGTACCCGCCTCGAGTGCTGCGCCGCCCTCCGGACCGGCGGGCTGGCCCAGACGCTCTCCGGTGAGGGTCCGCGCTATCGCCTGGATCATGGCACCGGGAAGTACCTGCTTTCCCGGGATCGGGAGCCATGGACCGGGGCGATCGTCGGTGTGCGGGCCGATGAGGAGGGGAGTCGCTCGAAGGAACGGTACTTCTCGCCGCGAGGGCGAGGCAACGAGTGGGATGTGGCCGACCAGCCGCCGGAATTCTGGAACCAGTACAAGACCGACTTTGCGCCGGGCACCCACGTGCGGATACATCCGCTGCTGGACTGGACCGAGGTCAACATCTGGGAATACATCGAGCGGGAACAGATCCCGCTGGTTCCTCTCTACTTCAATCGGGGCGACGGCCAGCGGCATCGCTCGCTCGGCTGCTGGCCCTGCACCAGTCCGATTTCTTCCTCGGCCCGCTCGGTACCGGAGGTGCTGGTGGAGCTCCGCTCCGGTCAGCTCAGGGACATCGCGGAGCGTTCCGGCCGGGCCCAGGACCAGGAAGACGGCGGCCTGGAAAAGCTGCGGCGGGACGGCTACATGTGATCCGTCGGAGCCGGGTCAGGTGAATTTCTCGCTCCGCACCACCTCGACGGTGGTGGCGTACGCGATCACCGCGTAGTCGTGGAAATAGGTTCCGGCCAGGTGATCCATGATCCGCCCGGCCACCTCACGGGTGACTACCGTCTCGAACCGCAGGTTTCTCCCCTGCCAGTCCTGGGCATGGACCCCCCGCGTGCCCTCTCCCTCCACTTCGCCGACGCTGTAGCCGCGGGCGCCGAGTCGCCGGAGGTCTGCGGCGATCGGCTCGCGCAGGACATGCTCCGCGATGATCGTCACCAGCTGCATGGATACCGGGTTCATGGCGTGCCTCCGAGCCAGCGGGCGAGTTGGAAGTAGACCGGAATCCCGACAAGCAGGTTGAACGGGAAGGTGATGACCAGCGCCGAGGTCAGGTAGTAGGTCGGATTGGCCTGCGGCAGCGTCAGCCGGACCGCGGGAGGCGCGGCGATGTATGAAGCGCTCGCCGCCATGGTGCCGAGCACCGTGGCGCCGCCGATGGAGAGTCCGGCGATGTGGCCCAGCCAGACGCCGAGCGCTCCGTGCAGGAGGGGCATGATCATGCCGAAGCCGAGCAGGAAGCCGCCGACCTTTTTCAAGTCGCCCAGGCGGGCCCCCGCCGTCACCCCCATCTCCAGCATGAAGAGGCAGAGCAGGCCGCGGAAGACCGCCCCCTTGGTGTCGTAGAAGGGCTGAATCACCTGCCAGTTCTGGTCACCGATCAGGAATCCCACCATCAGCCCGCCGAGGAGCAGCACCATCGTCCGCCCGGTCAGCACCTCGTGCAGCACTTCGCGGACCGGTCGGCCGCCGGTGTTGGTCTGGACTGCCCCGATCGCGAGCGCGACGGCGATCCCCGGGCTCTCCAGCAGCGTGAGCAGCGTGGGCATGAACCCCTCGGCCTCCATCCCCTGGCTTTTCACGAAGGTGGTGGCGGCGATGAAGGTGACCGCGGAGACCGAGCCGTAGTGCGCGGCCATCGCCGCGCTGTCCGCGGCGGAGAAGCGGCCGATGCGCTTCAGCACCAGGTAGGCTGACACCGGTGTCAGGCAGCCCAGCAGGATCGTGACGACGGCCGGCCCGGCGATCGCTTGAAGGGGCGAGTGGCGCAGTTCGATGCCGCCCTGGAGCCCGAGAGCCCACAGCAGGAAGATCGAGATGCCGAGGTAGATGTCCTTGGGGAGCGCGAATTCGCTGCGCACGACCCGGGCCATGATCCCCAGGGCAAATGAGAGCACGATGGGGGAGAGGAGATTCGCCCGAAGCAGCTCCGTGGTGGTCATCGCGGCACCACCAGGAGAATGCCGCGCCTCGAATGGCGGCGGCGGCGAACGATGGAGCCAGCAGTCAGCGTGGAAATAGTACCTCCCGACAATACCGTGGTGGTCCGCTCACGAATCGACCCGCCCCTTGCGGGACGGGCCGGGAAGGTTCGTTGTACGAGGAACCGGAGAGGAGCCCGGCGCGGTGCCGGGGTCGATGACGGGTCCGGTCAGGCCACGCCACCCAGGCGCTCGCCACTCCGCCGTGCTGCGATGACGGAGGCCACGACACCCGTGATGAGTATCATGAGCACAACGACGAGCGACACCGTGGTATCGATCTTCCAGGGTGAATGCACCAGCAGCATCTTCACCCCGACAAACGCCAGTACTCCGATGAGGGCCGGCTTGAGGTACCGGAACTGGTCGATCATGGCCGCCAGGCAGAAGTACAGCGACCGGAGCCCCAGGATCGCGAAGACATTCGACGTCAGGACCAGGAACGGGTCCGCCGTGATCGCGAAGATGGCGGGGATCGAGTCCACCGCGAACACGAGGTCGGTGAACTCCACCATCACCAGGGCCAGGAACAGCGGTGTCGCGGCCCGGCGCCCGTCGAGCCTGGTGAAGAACCGCTGCCCGTCGTACTGGGTGGACACCGGCATCAGGCGGCGGACCAGGCGGATCAGCACGTTGCGTTCGGGGTCGATCGTGGTCGTCGACACCAGCGCCATCTTGATCGCGGTCAGGATCAGGAAGCCGCCGAAGAGGTAGATCACCCAGCCGAAGTTCTGGATCAGCTGGCTGCCCACCGCGATCATCCCGCCACGCATGATCAGCGCACCCAGGATGCCCCAGAACAGCACCCGATGCTGATACTTGGCCGGCGTGCCGAAGTACCCGAAGATCATGGCGATGACGAACACATTGTCCATGCTCAGCGACTTCTCCACCACATACCCGGCGAGGAAGAGCTTGGCGGCCTCCAGGCCGCCGACCAGCGGCCGGGTGCTGCCATCGAGCTGGGGCACGTTGATCCCGAGCCCGAGCCAGTGCTGCGCATAGAAGAAGTAGATCGCCACATTGAAGACGAGGGCGGTGGCGACCCAGACGGCGGTCCAGCCGATGGCCTCGCGCATGCCGACGACGTGGGCCTCGCGATGGAAGACACCGAGGTCCAGCGCCAGGAACAGGGCGACGAGGGCGAAGAAGCCGATATAGGCCAGCGCGATCGGCGGGATCTGATCGAGCAGGGCCGGCACCGCCGTCAGGGTCTCTAGCAGTGTCATGGAAGCAATGATAACGAGAGCGCCGTGGGTCGGCAAATAGGTTTATGCGTTCACGGTCATAGAGTATTCCCGTTCAGGAGAAGGCGTCGCTCGTCGCTAATGCATAGTAATTAACGATGTAATGGCGTGAAAACATCAGTTGGACGATGTGAAGTGTGGTCTGTACCTTGGGTGCGTCGGGTGGGCGGATGACTCCCCAATCGCGGTGTCCCCTCCTCCCGAACCCGGACCGCCGGTCCGGATCGTTCCATGACCGATCGCTCCTCAAGGAGGAGTTGCCATGTTGACCGCACTCACCGCCGCGCTGCTCCTGGCCGCCCCCGTAACCGACCGTGACAATCGCTTCTCCGCCACGCAGGCGGATGAGGCGCAGCGCACCTTGCTTGCCGCCCTGAACACGTCACTGGACCAGGTGAGCGGGCTGTACAACTGGGCCAGTTCCAGTGTGACGCTGGATCGCTACATCTCCCAGCAGAAGGCGCTGGACCTCTCCCGGAGCATCCGTTCCACGGAAGCCGAATGGTCCCGGATGATTACCGCGATGCCCGCAGCACAGGCGGGCAAGGTAAACCCGGAGGTGACCGCCATGCGCGACCTCTTCGCCAAGATGCAGGTGAACGCCACAAAGCTGAGCACCACGGCGGGGAGTGCCGCTCCGGACCGCGTCGACGTCCGGCTGATCACCTCGGATCTCTATCGAGCGCTCATGCTGGCGCACGACCACCAGATGGCGATCGGCAAGAAGCTCGGCCTGAGCTCCGGCCACAAGGCCACCGACCGCGCCCGCTGAGTTCCTCACCCTGACTGGTCCTGGCGGCGTGGTCCTGACGGCGCCGACAGGGCCGATGGAGGCGAAATGATGGACATCGTTCCCGCCCTTGCGAAGGCTCACCTGACGCGGAGCGGTCGGCTTGACGAGGTCGAAGCAGCCGCCATTCTGGTGGGCGAGTACGCGCCTGGCGAATCGCCGAGCCGGTGGGTGCGCGGCGGCGGCGAAGACGAGTATCAGCTCTGGGTCGCCACCGAGAGGCGGGTGGTGATGCTGGAGCAGGAGTTCCGCCAGCGCAGCATGGACGAGGTGGGCTATGCCGAGCTGGAGGAGGTGTGCTTCTCCCGTGACCAGCACGGGGCGCGGGTACGGCTTTACGCCCGGGGATGGAAACACGAACTGGAAGAAGCCGATGTCGCTCGGGCGGAGGGCTTCGTGCAGTGGGTGCGGCAGCGACTACCCCCGCGGAGGAGCTATGCCGCGCTTCACGCTGACCAGCGTGCCCGTCCGCCCCGATCCACTGCGGTCGAAAGTCAGCTCGCGGATCTGGCCTCGCTGCACCAACGCGGCCTGCTCAGCGAGGAGGAGTACCAGGGTTTCGAACAACAACTGCTGGACCGCTGATCCGGCTCAGGCGAACAGCCGGTTGCGCGCCGCCTCCGAGATGGCCAGTACGGCCGGATGCCGGAGGCGGCGCTCGATCGTGACGGCATAGTACGACTCGCGTACCCCATCCAGCGTGCCGAGGGCCTTGACCGAATACTGCCGCCGGACATCGTCATGGATAGCCGTGGGTACGGCGAAGAGTCCCAATCCTCCCATTCCGAACACCTTCAGGAGCGCGCTGTCGCTGAATTCCGCCACGATCACGGGCCGGATGCGCTCCCGGTCGAAGAACTCCTCCAGCGATCGCCGGAGGGCGGTTCCCTCCGTCGGCAGCAGGAACGGCGCGCCGTCGAGCGACCGGGGGAACCCGCGGCGATGTTTTTCCGCCAGCGACGCCACGCCGTACACCGCGACATCCGTCTCGCCCAGCAGATGGTTGAACGCCCGGACCTTGGTGTCGGCGGTGAGGGGCGCGTCCGTCAGCACCAGGTCGAGACTGTGGGTCGTCAGGTCGGCGAACAGGCGGTCAGGTTTTCCCTCCCGGCAGAGCAGTTGCACCGGCTCGGCCAGTCCGAGCGCCGGCGCCAGGAGGCGGTGGCTGAGCAGCTTGGGCACCTGATCGGCGATACCCACCGAGAATCGGATGGGTCGCCCACTCGGTCGCCCCGCGATGACGTCCTGCAGCTCCCGGCCGAGGGTGAAAATTTCTTCGGCGTAGCGGTAGACCACCTGGCCCATTTCGGTGAGGACCAGGCGCCGGCCGGTGCGATGGAAGAGCTTCTCGCCGAGATTGTCCTCGAGCGCGCGCAGCTGGGCGCTGATCGTGGGCTGGGTGAGATGGAGCTTCTGGGTCGCCCGGGCAATGCTGCCTTCCCGGGCCACGGTCCAGAAGTAGTAGAGATGATGGTAGTTGAGCCAGGCCATGCTCTAAGGTAGGGTCGTTCGAGCTGAGGGACCACCGGGACCATTGAGGCGGCGCCCGGATGCGATAGGATTCCCCCGTCGCACCTCAACTTCTTCCCGGGCTCCGCATGGTGATTCGGTCGACTGATCGCTGGATGCAGCAACCTGCTCCTAGCCGCGTCGTGGCGGCGTGATGCGACCCCGCCATCTCACCGTCAGCCGGACGGCGCGCTACTTCACCCTCGGCCCCGATGGCGCGCCGGTCCGCGAACTGTGGATCGTCCTGCATGGCTATGCCCAGCTCGCCGCCCGCTTCCTTCGCTGGTTCGCGCCGCTGGACGATGGCGCGACCGTGATCGTCGCCCCCGAGGGCCTCTCGCGCTTCTACCTGGAGACCCGACTCGATGGTGGCCATGGGCCGGCGATCGGTGCCACCTGGCTCACTCGCGAGGATCGTGCGGCGGAAATCGCCGACGCACAGCGCTATCTCGATCAGCTCGTCGGGGTGCTGCACGAGGCGCATCACCCGGAACGGCTCGTCGTCCTCGGATTCTCCCAGGGAAGCACCGTCGCCGCCCGATGGGCGCTCGCCACTCCGGTGGCAGCGGATCAGCTCATCCTCTGGGGTTCGCCCGTCGCCGCCGATGTCGCGCTCGACGCGCTGGCGGCTCGCCGAGCCATTCGGCCGGTCACGTTCGTCGCTGGAAACGCCGATCCGCACGTCCCCGCCGGCGCGCTGGAGGAGCAGGCCGCGGTTCTGGTCCAGGCGGGAACGCCGGCGTCGGTGGTGCGGTTCGCCGGCGGCCACACCGTCGACGCCACAGCGCTCCGGAGCGTCGCCGGACGGGATTGAGGGCGATGCGGTGGCCAGTCTCCGTCCTGGCCCTGTACCGAATTGCTATGGTTGGATCGATATGGTGCAGCGCTACCCTTGCCTGGAGATCGCACTCGCGATGTGCAGGCATTTCGTTTTCAGGCGGTAAGCCGCGACAGGCGTGCAGCTTGGGAGGCGGGGGAGAGTGCGGGTGGAGGCAGCTCTGAGATGCTGGGAGCAGGGAATGCCGGTTGCGTTGGAGACGGATATCTGAAGCAGCCTTCAGTCAAAACTCACCGAGATCATTACCGCGATTCATGAAGTTGCCCGATCAGTTTGCCACCACCCGTGGAGAATCGATGCGTCTCGCGCGCCTGAACGCTGTCGTCGTCATCGCCGCATGCCTCTGGCTCCTCAGCTGTGGCGGTGGTGGTGCTGCCCTGATTGAACCGCCGCCGCCGGAGTTCACCTCGATCGCCATCACGCCGGACAGCGTGTCGGTCCCGGTCGGCGGGGTCATTCTCCTCACGGCCACACCCCGGGATCAGAACGGTACCGCGATCAGCGGACTCGGGGCACCCACCTGGACCGTGGAGGACACGGCGATCGTCGCCGCGACCGGAAACGCGATCACGGGAAAGGCGATCGGCAGCACCCGGGTCTTTGCCAGCTTGACTGAAGCCGGGGTCACCCGGGGAGACACTGCCCGCGTTATCGTGACGGCGGCCCCCACCGGAACTCCGGCGCACCCGGTCAACACGCCGGGCACCAGTTTCGCTCCCGGCACCGTGAGCATCGCGGTGGGCGACAGCGTCACCTGGCTCTTTCTCGGCGCAGTCCACAACGTGACCTTCGTCCCCGGTGGCCCGCTACCTCCCGGTGGGGATATCCCGGATCAGGCCTCGGGCCAGGTCGTCTCCCGGACCTTCACCGCCGCCGGCACCTATCAGTACGAGTGCACCCGGCACGCGAACATGACCGGGCAGCTCCTCGTGCAGTCGGGGCAACCGCAGCTGTTCACGTCGGTGTCGCTGACTCCCGGTGCCGCCTCGCTCCTCGTCGGAGGGACGATCCAGCTCACCGCGGACCCGCTGGACCAGAACGGCGTCCCGATCGTGGGTCTGGCGCCCGCCGCCTACACCTCGTCGGCGCCGGCGGTCGCAAGCGTGAGCGCTTCCGGGCTGGTGACAGCGGCCGGGACCGGCAGCGCCACCATTACCGCGAGCATCACCAGCGGTGCGACGACCAGGACGGCGACCGCGGCGATCACCGTCAATACACCCGCTCCCGGAGCCACGGTCACCACTCCGAACCTGACCTTCTTCCCGTCGACGGTGACCATTCAGGCGGGCCAGACGGTCACCTGGGACTTCTCCGGCGCGGTGCATAACGTCACCTTCTTCACCACCATGCCGCCCGGCTTCAACATTCCCGATCAGCCGGTGGGCAGTGTGATTCCGCGGACCTTCCCGACGGCGGGCGTCTACACCTACGAGTGCACCCGCCACGCGAACATGGTGGGCACGGTGATCGTGCAGTCAGGCCAGACGCAGGTCTTCACCGCCGTCAGCGTGTCGCCGGCCACCACCAGCCTGCTCGTCGGGGGCACGGTGCCGCTCACCGCCACGCCGCTCGACCAGTCGGGGGTCCCGATGGCGGGGCTCCCCCCAGCCACCTTCGCCACGAGCAGCGCGGCGATTGCCACGGTCAGCCCCGCCGGCGTGGTGACCGCGATTGGCGCCGGCACCGCCGATCTCACCGCGACCATCACCAGCGGTGCCACCACGCACAACGCCACGGCGACGGTACTTGTCACCGCTCCGGCCCCGGGCGGCGTGACCGTGACCACGACCAATAACAACACCTTCTCCCCCGGCGCCGTGGCGATCGCCGCCGGGGGCACCGTGACCTGGCAGTTCGGCAATGGGACGCACAACGTGACCTGGAACGCCGGGAGCCTGCAGCCGCCGGGCGGAAGTATTCCCGACCAGTCCGCCGGTACCCAGTCGCGGACCTTTCCCACCGCCGGCAACTACACCTATCAGTGCACCCGGCATAACGGGATGACAGGCATAGTCACGGTGAGCGGTGGCGGTGCTCCGGTCTATACCTCGCTCGACCTACAGCCACTCTCTCCTTCGCTGGCGGTCGGATCCACCGTTCAGCTCGTCGCGACGCCGCTCGACCAGAATGGCACTGCGATGCCCGGCCTGCCGGCGGCCACCTTCGCCAGCAGCGACGCGACGGTGGCGATCGTGAATACCAGCGGTCTGGTGACCGGTGTGGCACAGGGGACGGCGACGATCACCGCCAGCCTGACTGCCAACGGAGCGACCCACACGGCGGCATCCATCATCGCGGTCGGGAGCGGGCCGGGCACGATCGTCACAACGCCGGGGCTGTTCTTCAACCCCGACGATGTCCGGATACCACCGGGCACGACCGTGACCTGGCAGATCTCCGGTGCGGCTCACAACATTACCTTTCAGACGATCGCGCCGCCGGGCGGCAACATCGGCACGACGGCGCCGGGCAACAGCGTCTCCCGGACCTTCACCCAGCTGGGCGAGTACAGGTATTTCTGCTCGATTCACGGATTTGACGGGAAGGTCCGGGTCGAGTGAGCTTTCCCCCCCCGCCCCGGCCGGATTCGTCACCCTGAAGGAGTCGCGATGCGACTGAGCGCCCTGACCGCTGTGCTCTCGAGCCTCCTGGCGACCGGCCTCGCCGCCCAGGGCGGCCTCGATCGGTCGCCCAACGTGTCGGGCGACTGGGTCGTCCGACCCGGGACGGTGCAGTTCAACTTCCTGCACCGGTTCGTCAGCAGCCCCAAACCGGTCCGGAAGGTGAGCAACTTCCCCACCTTTCTGCTGGCCACCTCGCTGGTGAAGGGGACGACGATCGGGTTCAATTATTCGACCAACTCGACCCTCGCTCCCGCCTACCCCAACGAATGGGAGTTCTTTGCCCGGGCCCAGCCCCTGACCCAGGCCCGCGGATTTCCGGTGGATGTCGGCGGGCAGGTGGGCTACAACCTCGCCGCCAAGGGGGTCGACGGCGAGCTGTCCCTCGCCAGGCAGGCAGGGCCGCTGCGTCTGGTCGCCGTCACCCGCGCCCTCTCCGATCCGCTGAAGAAGAACGGGAGTCCGCAGTTCGCCGTTGGCGGCGCGGCGGCGCTCAAGCTGACCCGGCATTTCGGCCTGCAGGGCGACTACCTGCGACTCACCGATCTCAACACCGCGGCCGGCGAGACGGCGGCCTGGAGTGCCGGTTTTGCCGTCGCGATTCCCAACACGCCACACACCCTCTCCTTCCACGTCACCAACACCAACACCGGTACGCTGCAGGGCGCCTCACGCGGCGGGGCGCAGCGGCGCTACGGATTCGAGTTCACCATTCCCATCACTCTGGCGCGCTATTTTGGCCGCAAGCCCGCGCCGGTGCCCGCCGCGCCGGCAACGCCCGGGGCCCCGGCGCCGGTCGCGCCCGGACTTGTGCCGACCGGACCGGTGTCCGGCGCCGTGATGAAGAGCGGGATGCAGGGGCTGCAGTTCACCGCGGCGACACTCACGATTGCCGTCGGCACCACGATCGAATGGAAGAACGAGGATCCGGTGCCCCACACCGTGACGGCCGACGACACCAGCTTTGATTCGGGGATGATCGAGAACGGTCAGGTCTGGCGCTACACCTTCACCCGTCCCGGCACCTATGCCTTCCACTGCACGCCGCACCCCTTCATGAAGGGGACGGTCGTGGTGAAGTGAGGAACGACTGATGATGCGACGGTTTTTGGGAGGAATGGTGCTGCTGGCCCTGCTGGCGCTGGCGGCCGCCTGTGTCAGCGACCGGAGTGGCGCCACCGGTCCGTCCGCTGGAGCCTGCACCGCGAATCTCGACCCCTCCCAGTTCGGGTCCACGATCATCGCGATCCAGAGTTTCTCGTTTCAGCCGACGCCGGTGCATGTAAAAGCCGGCAACAAGGTGACCTGGATCAACTGCGAGCCGGCGGGGACGCCGTCCCATACCAGCACGGCGGATGGCGGTGCCTGGGGCTCCGCACTGATCGACCCCGGATTCACCTATACGTTCGTGTTCGCCACACCGGGGACGTTCGCCTACCACTGCGAGCCCCACCCGTCGATGATCGCCCAGATCGTGGTCGATCCCTGACGACCTACGTCCGGCCGACGAAGTCCACCGACTCCTGCAGCATCTCGTCGGCCGTCCGCAGCACGCGCAGCTGCGCCGAAAAGGCCCGCTGGGCGATCATCATGTCGGTCATGGCGCCGGCGCGAGGTCGGCGGCGGCGTCGGTGGCCACGCCGGGCGAAGGCAACGGCGACCCGTCCCCGGAGGCGGGGTCCGCGGAGGGGTCGATCAGACCGATGCGGGCAATGGATTCCGCCGCCCGATCCACCTGGCGGCTGTACATCTTGAGCGCGCTGAGCGCGGACGACACTGCACTGGGAGAGACTGACATCAGGGGGACTCCGGGAGTACCGGCAGCGGCGTACTGGGGGCCATCCTCGAGCCCATGGCCGCTTCTGGTGAGTATCGGTCGGGTCCCGGATTACTTGAGGCCGAACCCGGGCGCTACTCCCAGCCCTCCCGCTTTCTGAAGTCCTCGAGCCGCCGGCGGTCCCGCTTGGTGGGGCGCTCGTTGGTCTCCGGCACGAACAGGACGTGCGCCGCCTTGAGCTGAAACGCGACCCGCTCCCGCTCCTTCAGGCTTGTCGCAGTCTCCTCATAGAGCTTCGCCGCCTCCGGCGCCGGTCCCCGCCGTTCCGCCAGCCCACGCACCTGCACCACCTGCTCGTACGGCCCCAGCCGGATGCTGACCTCATCACCGGCCTGGACCAGCTTGGCGCGCTTCACCCGCTCCCCCGCCACTCGCACCTTCCCGCCGTCGATTGCCTCGACGGCTAGCGAACGCGTCTTGAAGAACCGCGCGGCCCACAGCCACTTGTCGAGCCGGACCTTCGCCGGAGGGAGAGGGCCGCTCACGACGTGCTCTCGGTCTCGTCGGCCGGGCGGAAGGCCAGGTCAAAGGCGAGGAACACAGTCTTGGAAAATGGGTGGCAATTGAACATGTAGGCGCCGACCACATACCCATCCTCGCCACGCTCCATGCGGAGCCCACAGGAGAGACAGCGCTCGCGGATCGAGAGCCATGACCGGAAGAGCGAGCCGCCACCGCACTGGGGACAGCGAAGTCGCAGGGCACAACCGAGCAGCAGCGGGACGGTGGGCGAGGGGTCGGGCATGGTGATAATCTAGGGGGTAGGGGCGGGCGTCCCCG
>JAWXBX010000008.1:0-3149 GCA_034440415.1 Gemmatimonadota bacterium
CTCATCGATCCCCAACCCCATCCCCCACCGGATCAACGACACCGGCAAGCCACCGTACGCGAGCACCCGGGTGTGGAACTCGCGGATCGGCACGTCGGGCCCCACCTCGGCACGCCACGACTCCCGCAGCCGCAGCAGCTCGCGCCGCCCAACGGCATAGCTCAACTGATACGTCGGCCAGGCGCAGTAGCGGCTCACCTCGGCCTCGGCGCGAGGCCGGTCCATCGCCACCCGATCGACCAGCATGTCGACCGCCTGTTCAGGGGTCATGCCGCGGGTGTGCAACCCGATGTCGAGCACGATCCGGATGGCGCGCCACAGCAGGTGCAGGCGCTGGAAGAGGCGTTCCTCGAGCGTGGCGTAGAAGCCCTCCTCGAGCATCAGTTCTTCGCAGTAGAGTGCCCAGCCCTCCACGGTGACGGGCGTCCAGCTCACCTGCCGCACCAGCGAAGCACTGCTCTGGGCCGTGACCATCTGCAGGTGATGGCCGGGCCACGCTTCGTGAATCGCGGTGGCGGCGATCTCGTGGATCGAATGCGTACCGGGATTGTGGCCCGCCGCGGGGGAGGTGACGTAGAAGGTCCCCGTCGCGTCGCCGGAGAGCACCGCCGGCGGGATGTAGGCGGCAAAGGGCATCAGGGGACGGAGAAAGGACGGCGTCTCCCGCACCAGCAGTGTGCCATCGGGGATGGCCACGAGGTTCCGCTCGAGGACGAACGCCCGGGCCCGATCCACATTCTGCTGGAAGGCGTCGACCAGATCGGGGCCCGGAGGCGCATGGAGCCGCAGCCGCTCGACAACCGTGCGCCACGGCACCGACGGATCAATCTGCCGGGCGAGCACGATCAACTCGGCCTCCACTTCATCGGCGAGGTGGAGCCCATAGCGGTAGAGCATCGGCGCATTGGCGCCCAGTGCGTGCTCGTGATGCAACCGGCGGTTGAACTGTTCCTCGCCGATGGCAAACGACTGATCGTCGTGATGCGCCCGGCACTCACCCTTCAGCGCCAGCCCGAAGCGGGCCAGGGCCGACAGCGCCTCGGCCATCACGTCATCCACCACCACGCCGGCTTCGGGATCGGCGGCCCGGATCGCGTCGGCCGCCTCGTGCAGCAGCGGTGGGCCGGCGCCGACCAGCTGCACCGCCGTATCGAGGAAGACCTGCGGCGGCTCCGCGACCGTCTCCCTGGCACTGCGCAGGAAGGCCGGCGTCGCCCGCAACCGACCGAGCAGGGCGCGGGCCCGGTCCGCCGGGGTGGCGTGGCGGCGGCGGAGAATGGAGTGGAACGCCCGGTAGAGATGGGCCAGCCAGAAGGCGGGATCGTGGATGTGGGGCCGTTCCCGCTCGAAGCGGGAGATCGTGACCCGCACCTCATCGAGGAAGGCGGTGCGGTCGATCTCCTCCTCCTGGTCCTCGACGTCCAGTGCCTCCACCGCGGCCGCCATCGCCTTGTAGGCCACGAGATGCTCCCGCATCCGCTCGACCGAGAAGTCGCCCAGCCGCTCATCGTACGTCGTGAGCCCGGCCGCGCTCCCCGCGGCCGGGTCGAAATGCCAGCGGAGGTCGAGGTAGGAGCGGTAGAGGTCGGTGGTTGCGGACATGGCGGCGAAGTGATGGTTGAGGCGTCGCAGATCCCGACCTGCGCGCCGGAAGGGCCGACCTGCGGTCGGCCCGCTGCTACGACGCGTCGCCCACGACCTCGGAGTCGTCGCCGAGCGTCGCGGTGCCGCGCAGGCCCTGCACCGTCACCCGGTCGCCCAGCATCGAGTGGTGCAGCTGGCTGTCGCGGATGATGCTCTTCTGACCCACGATCACATGCGCCAGCGTGCTGCCGCTCACTTTCGTGCCGGCCTCCAGTGTCACGTTGGGCCCGATCACACTGTTCTCCACCACGACGTCGTCCTGGATCAGCACCGGATCGTGGATGGTGACGCCCGGGAAGTCCCGGCGGCGGGCCGAGCCCTTCCGCAACAGAATCTCATTGGTCTCGAGCAGCGTGTCGAGCTTGCCGCAGTCGTACCAGCCCCCGACCTCGGCGGTGAGGATCTTGCGTCCATGCTCGATCATGTGCTGGAAGGCGTCGGTGAGATAGTACTCGCCCTTGTTCGTCGGACTCTGCAGCACATGGTCGATCCCGCGCCAGAGCGCCTCGACATCCTTGATGTAGTACAGCCCGATATTGGCCAGCTTGGAGATCGGGGTGGATGGCTTCTCGACGATCTTCGTCATGTAGCCGTCCTTGTCCGTCACCACCACGCCGAAGCGCTGGTAGTCCTCCACCTCCTTGGCCCAGATGATTCCATCCGCGGTGGTGCGCTTGATCAGTCCCAGATCGGCTTCGAACACGGTATCGACGAAGACGATGAGCACCGGCTCCTTCACGAACGGCCGCGCCAGGTTCACCGCGCCGGCGGTGCCGTCCTGGACTTTCTGTTCGATGTAGCGCCCGGGATAGGGATAGCGCTTCCGGCTGTAGGCCTCGACCTGCTCCTTCAGATGCCCGGTGATGTAGATCATCTCCGACACACCGAGCCCGTCGAGCCGGTCCATGACCCAATCCATGACCGGACGTCCGGCCACCTTGAGCATCGGCTTGGGGATGAGGTGGGTGTGGGGCCGGAGCCGGGTGCCCTTGCCGGCGAGGGGGACGATTACCTGCATGGTCAGCTTCTCCCGTAGCGGTCGTTCAGGCGGACGAGATCGTCCAGTTCCGGCGTCGAGGCTTCCAGCACATCACTATCCACCACCGCTTCGATCTGGTGCACGAGGAGGGGCGGAATGTGCGCGCTCTCGCCGGCCCGAAACGCCCGCTCCACCAGCGTGTCGCCCGGCCGGGTGCGGAGAATCAGTTCGCCGCTCAAGACATGCATCGTCTCATCCTTCCGGTTGTGATACTGCAGGCTGAGCACCTGCCCCGCCTTCACGTGCAGGATCTTGCCGACGTACCGATCGGTCCGGGCCCAGATGAGCTCGTACCCCCAGGGCTTGTCGACACGGTAGGGGACCTCCGGCATCAGCCCTCCAGCGGGCGAAGTGTGAATGACGAGGGCGACGTGATGCAGCCGCGGACGCAGGCGCCGCAGCCCACACACCCCTCGATCTTGAGCGACGGATGCCCGGTGTCATCGATGGCGAGCGCGCGCTCGCC
>JAWXBX010000009.1:0-9481 GCA_034440415.1 Gemmatimonadota bacterium
CCAAGGCGCTGTGGTCCGCCGATCGCCGCTCCACCCCCACCCACGACTCACTGACCCCACAATTGTAAACTAAACGGTATGCATATACCGTTTAATTGTGAACGGATGCCCGCCTCTTCCTCTACAGCTACGTGAGGAAGGAAGCGGTGCTCTCCTCCCAGATCGAGGGCACCGAGTCCTCCCTCTCCGAGCTGTTGCGGTTCGAGGCGGACGCACTGCCCGGCGTGCCGCTGAACGATGTCACAGAGGTATCCAATTATGTCGCGGCGCTGCAGCAGGGCATGCACCGGCTCAGCGCGGGGTTCCCGCTCTCCAATCGGCTGATCCGCGAGATGCATGGGGTGCTGTTGAGCCGGGGCCGCGGGGCGGGCAAGGCGCCGGGGGAGTTCCGCCGGACTCAGAACTGGATCGGCGGGAGCCGGCCGGGCAACGCCCGCTTCGTGCCGCCACCACCGACCGAGGTTGCCCCCTGCATGGGGGCCCTCGAGAAGTGGCTGCACGACAAGCCGGAGCGGACCCCCGCGCTGCTCAAGGCGGCGCTGGCCCATGTGCAGCTCGAGACCATCCATCCCTTCCTCGATGGCAACGGGCGGCTGGGCCGGCTGCTGATCACGCTGATCCTGGTCAATGTAAAGGTGCTGAGTGAGCCGCTGCTGTACTTGAGCCTGTACTTCAAGCAGCACCGTTCCACCTACTACGACCTGCTCGACCGGGTCCGCACCACCGGGGACTGGGAGAGCTGGGTAGGATTCTTCGTGGACGGCGTCCGCGAGGCCGCCACCGGTGCGGTCACGACCGCGCGCCGTCTGGCCATCCTGGTGCAGGATGATCGCGCTCGGCTGGCCGGGCTCAAGCGGCTCCGGGCCTCCGCACTCCAATTGCATCAGGCGCTGCAGAAGCGGCCGGTCGCCTCCGCGCTGATCCTGGCGGGAGAGACCGGGCTGTCGGTACCGCCGGTCAACAAGGGACTGGATGGGCTGATCGAGCTGGGGATCGTGAAGGAAATCACCGGCCGGCGCCGGGACCGGATGTACCGCTACACCCGCTACCTCGACATCCTCAATGAGGGGACCGAACCGCTATGACGCTCCATTCGCTTCCCCCCGATCATCCCGGCACGCGCGTGCGCTCCACGGTGTGACGCCGGGCTGGTCCAGCGCTGAGTCCTGAAAGGCACCCATGTTCGAGCAGGTCTTCAAGAACGTCGATGACGTCCTCTGGAAAGAGGCTGGCTGCACCACTGAGCTGGATTACACCGAGCAGACCTCCTGGCTGCTCTTTCTCAAGTATCTGGACGGGCTGGAGCAGGACAAGGCGACCGAGGCCAGGCTAGACGGGAAGAAGCACGCCTTCATCCTCGAGAAGGACTATCGCTGGGAGAACTGGGCCGCGCCCAAGGGTAAAGACGGCCAGATCGACCACAACCGGGCCAAGACCGGCGACGACCTCCGGGAGTTCGTCGACCGGAAGCTCTTCCCCTATCTGACCGGCTTCAAGCAGAAGGCGACCGGCCCCAACACCATCGAGTACAAGATCGGCGAGATCTTCGGCGAGATAAAGAACAAGATCTCCAGCGGCTACAACCTGCGGGAGATCATCGACGCGATCGATGCACTGCAGTTCCGCTCCCAAACCGAGAAGCACGAGCTGAGTCACCTCTATGAAGCCAAGATCAGGAACATGGGCAACGCCGGCCGGAACGGCGGCGAGTACTACACCCCCCGCCCCCTCATCCGCGCCATCGTGCAGGTGGTCAGCCCGAAGATCGGCGAGAAGATCTACGACGGCGCGGTCGGCTCGGCGGGCTTCCTCTGCGAGTCCTACGAGTACCTGAACGCGAAAACCGGCCTGACGACGAAAGACAAGAAGACGCTGCAGGAGCGCACCTTCTACGGCAAGGAGAAGAAGTCGCTGGCCTACGTCATCGGGATCATGAACATGATCCTGCACGGCATCGAGGCACCGAACATCATCCACACCAACACCCTCACCGAGAACCTCGCCGACATCCAGGAGAAGGACCGCTACGACGTGGTGCTGGCCAACCCGCCCTTCGGCGGCAAGGAGCGGAAGGAGGTGCAGCAGAACTTCCCCATCCGCACCGGCGAGACGGCGTTCCTGTTTCTGCAGCACTTCATCAGGATGCTTAAGGCCGGCGGGCGGGGCGGTGTGGTCATCAAGAACACCTTTCTCTCCAACACCGACAACGCCTCCGTGTCACTGCGGAAGCTGCTGCTGGAGAGCTGCAGCCTGCACACCGTGCTCGACTGCCCCGGCGGCACCTTCCTGGGCGCCGGCGTCAAGACGGTGGTGCTCTTCTTCGAGAAGGGTGCTCCGACCCGGAAGACCTGGTACTACCAGCTTGACCCGGGCCGGAACATGGGCAAGACCAACCCGCTGAATGATGCCGACCTGGCGGAGTTCAATGCGCTGCAGAAGACGCTTGCCGACTCGCCCAAGTCGTGGAGCGTGGACGCCAAGGGCATTGACCCGGCGACCTTTGATCTCTCGGTGAAGAACCCGAATGGCGGCGAGGAAGTGGTGTACCGCACGCCGCAGGCGATCATGGATGAGATTGCGGCGCTGGATGTGGAGAGCGCAGGGGTGCTGCAAACCATCAGGGGGCTCCTGTGAAACTGCTGCCCGTCCAATTTGAGGACCGGGAAATCCGGCGGGTCTACGATGAGCAGACCGAAACGTGGTGGTTTTCGGTGGTGGACATCATCCAGGTCTTGACCCAGCAGCCAGATTACCAGACCGCCCGCAAGTACTGGAACAAGCTGAAAGAGCGGCTGGGCAAGGAAGGCAGTCAACTGGTGACAACGTGTCACCAGTTGAAAATGCCGGCCGCCGATGGCAAGCAGCGGGCGACGGATGTCGCCACCGCCGAAACCCTGTTGCGCCTGGTCCAGTCCGTCCCCAGCCCCAGAGCCGAACCGATCAAGCTCTGGCTGGCCAAAGTCGGCTACGAGCGCATGCAGGAAATGGCCGAGCCGGCTTTGTCGCTGGACCGCGCGCGCGAGACGTGGCAGAAGCACGGCCGGAGCGCCAGATGGATTCAACAGCGGATGACCGGGCAGGAGACCCGCAACAAGCTGACCGACTACTGGGCCGCGCACGACGTCAGGAAGGGCGAGCAATACGCCATACTCACCAACATCATCCATCAGGAATGGGCCGGCGTTTCGGTTCAGGATCACAAGGCCCTGAAGCATCTCAAGGCGCAGAGCCTGCGCGATCACATGAGCGAGGCGGAGCTGATCTTCACCGCGCTGGCCGAACTGTCCACCCGCCAGATCGCCGACAAGGCCACCGCCACCGGGATGGACGACAACAAGACCGCCGCCAGGGCCGGCGGCAGCATCGCAAAGCACGCCCGGCTTGAACTGGAAGAACGGACCGGCCAGCGCGTCGTCACCAGCAAAAACTTTCTCCCGCCCGCCAGGATCAAGAAGCTCAAGCGGCCGGGTCGATGAGGAAGGCGACTGCGACAACTGATCCTGAAGCCGGATGCCGAGAGCGCGGGGGTACTGCATGCAATCCGGGGGATACTTTGAAGTCAGGGTGGCAGCGCAAGCAAATCAGCGAAATCGCCAGACATTCCCTGGGGAAGATGCTCGACAAGGCGAAGAACAAAGGGGTGTCGCGTCCTTACCTCCGAAACTTGAACGTGCGCTGGTTTGAATTCGACCTCTCCGATTTGCTTGAGATGCGGTTTCTGCCGACGGAAGAGGCGAAATACAGTGTGGCCAAAGGCGATCTAGTGATTTGTGAGGGGGGCTATCCTGGTCGCGCCGCAATCTGGGAGTGGGATGAGCCGATCCACTTTCAGAAGGCGCTTCACCGCGTCCGTTTTCACCAGCCTCAGCACGCGAAGTGGTGCCTCTACTACCTCCGCGCACGAGACCTCGATGGAACACTTAGCCGACAGTTCAGCGGCACGGGCATTCAGCATTTCACGGGCGAAGCGCTCGCGAGGTTTGAGCTGCCGCTTCCACCGCTCCCCGACGTGCAACGTATCGTCGGCATCCTCGACGCAGCGTTCGAGAGCATCGCCACCGCCAAGGACAACGCCGAGAAGAACCTCCAGAACGCCCGGGCGTTGTTTGAGAGCTATCTGCAATCTGTGTTCACCCAGCGCGGCGAGGGGTGGGTGGACAAACGGCTCGGCGATCTGGTGACTTTCAGGAATGGGATCAACTTCACAAGGTCAAGCCGTGGTGATTCTGTCAAGATCGTTGGCGTTCGGGACTTTCAGCGCAATTATTGGGCACCGCTTGACGACTTGGAAACTGTTACCACTGATGGCGCACTTCCCGATTTGGATATGCTACGCGAGAGCGACCTTCTCTTCGTGCGATCGAACGGCAACATGGACCTGATAGGTCGCAGCCTTCTGGTCGGACCAATTTCCGGTAGGGTCACGCATTCTGGCTTCACGATCAGGGCGCGGCTCAATCGCGGTGACGTGATGCCTAGATATCTCTGCCATTTCTTGAAATCGCCAAGTGTCCGGCGAGAGATGGTCGACGGCGGCATCGGGACGAACATCAAGAGCTTGAATCAAGGGACGCTCTCCGCACTGGCTATTCCATTGCCTTCAGCTGCGGAACAAGCCCGCATCGTCGATCAGCTTGAAGCCATCGATCTCGAAACTCATGGCCTTGAATCCATCTACCAGCAAAAGCTCGCCGCGCTGGACGAGTTGAAGAAGTCGCTGCTGCACCAGGCCTTTGCCGGTGGGCTCTAGGACCGCGGCATGAGCACCGACCCCCAGCCGCAATCGTCGATCATCCTCTACCAGACCGAGGATGGCCGCACCCGCATCCAGTGCCGGTTCGAGGATGAAACGATCTGGCTGACCCAGGCGCTCATTGCTGAGCTGTTCCAGAAGGACGTGCGGACCATCAATGAGCACCTCGGCAACATCTATGAGGAGAGCGAGTTGGACCGGGAGGCAACTATCCGGAAATTCCGGATAGTTCGTTTCGAGGGCAAGCGCGAGGTCTCCCGCGAGGTGGAGCACTACAGCCTCCCCGCGATTCTCGCCGTCGGCTACCGCGTCCGCAGCCATCGGGGCACCCAGTTCCGCCAGTGGGCCACTGCCCGCCTGACCGAGTATCTGGTCAAGGGCTTCACCCTCGACGACGAGCGGCTCAAGAACCCGCCCGGCAAGGGGCAAAAGGATTACTTCGATGACCTGCTGGAGCGGATCCGGGACATCCGCTCCAGCGAGCGCAAGTTCTATCAGAAGGTGCTGGACATCTATGCCACCAGCGTGGACTACACCCCGGATGTGGAGCTGTCGCAGCAGTTCTTCGCGACGATGCAGAACAAGATGCACTGGGCGGCTCACGGCCACACCGCTGCGGAGGTGATCCACCTGCGCGCCGATGCCAGCGAGCCGAGGATGGGCCTCAAGACGACCCGCCCCGGCGGCGGGGTGCGGAAGGATGACGTGTCGATCGCCAAGAACTACCTCGGTGAGGAGGAACTCCATGCGCTCAACCGCATCGTGAACGCCTATCTGGAATTCGCCGAACTCCGGGCGCTCAACCGCCTTGTCATGACGATGCGGGACTGGATCGTGAAGCTGGATGAGTTCCTGAAGCTGTCCGGCCGTGAGCTGCTGAATCACGCCGGCACGATCTCGGCCGATGACGCCAGGGCGAAGGCGGAGGTGGAATACAAGCGTTATCGGAAGCTGCTCGACGCCCAGCCTCGCAAGGTGGATGACGACTTCGATCGAGCCGCAGCGCAGATCAAGCAGCTGCCGAAGCCGAAGAAGCCGAAGAAGCGCGGCGACGCTGGCCGAGGCGGCACGCCATGAACGAAGCCGAGACCCGCGCCGAGCATATCGATCCCGCCCTCAAGGCGGCGGGGTGGGGCGTGGTGGAAGGCAGCCGCATCCTGCGGGAGCACATCATCACGCCGGGCCGGATCGATGGCGCGGGGAAGCGGGCCAAGGCGCTCATCGCCGACTATGTGCTGATCTATCGCAACCGGATGCTGGCGGTAGACGAGGCCAAGGCGTGGGACCGGCCGCTCACCGAAGGGGTGGCGCAGGCCAAGGACTACGCCCACAAGCTGGCGGTGCGGTTTGCCTATGCCACCAACGGCCAGGGCATCTACGGCGTGGACATGCAGACCGCCAGAGAGGGCGAGCTGCCGCACTATCCGACGCCGGATGAGCTGTGGAACCAGACCTTTGCCAGGGAGAACGCCTGGCGCGATCGCTTCGCCGCCGTGCCCTTCGAGGACAAGGGTGGATCGCACCCGAGCCGGTACTATCAGGATATCGCCGTCGAGCGGGTGCTGGAGGCCATCGCCGCTGGAAAGGATCGTATCCTCCTCACCCTCGCGACCGGAACCGGCAAGACGTTCATCGCCTTTCAGATTGCGTGGAAGCTGTTTCACGCCCGCTGGAGCCTGAGTCGGGAACCGGAGCGCAGGCCGCGTATCCTCTTCCTCGCCGATCGCAACATCCTCGCCGACCAGGCCTACATCGCCTTTTCCGCCTTTGCCGAGGATGCGCTGGTCCGCATCGATCCGGTGGATATCCGGAAGAAGGGCAAGGTGCCGAAGAACGGCAGTCTCTTCTTCACCATCTTCCAGACCTTCATGAGCGGGCCGCCGAAGGACGGAAAGCCCAGTCCCTGGTTCGGCGAGTATCCGCTCGACTTCTTCGACTTCATCGTGATTGATGAGTGCCACCGTGGCGGCGCCAACGACGAGAGCAACTGGCGCGGCATCCTCGAATATTTCTCCCCCGCCGTGCAGCTCGGCCTCACCGCTACCCCGAAGCGCCAGGACAACGTCGACACCTACAGGTACTTCGGCGACCCGGTCTACATCTACTCCCTCAGGGAAGGGATCAACGATGGCTTCCTGACGCCCTTCCGGGTGAAGCAGATCGCCACCACGCTCGACGAGTATGTGTACACGCCGGACGACAAGCTGGTCGAGGGAGAGATCGAGGCGGGCAAGCTGTACAAGGAATCCGACTTCAACCGGATCATCGAGATCGGGGAGCGGGAGCGGAAGCGGGTCGAGATTTTCATGGCGCAGATCGACCAGCGGGAGAAGACCCTGGTCTTCTGCGCCACGCAGGACCACGCCCTGGCGGTACGCGATCTCATCAACCAGCTGAAGACCAGCACCGACCCCAACTACTGCCAGCGGGTCACCGCCAACGACGGCGAGCTGGGGGAGCAGCACCTGCGGGAGTTCCAGGACAACGAGAAGACCATCCCGACCATCCTCACGACGTCCCAGAAGCTCTCTACCGGGGTCGATGCGCGGAACATTCGCAACATCGTGCTGATGCGGCCGATCAACTCGATCATCGAGTTCAAGCAGATCATCGGGCGCGGGACTCGGCTCTACGACGGCAAGGACTACTTCACGATCCATGACTTCGTGAAGGCGCACCATCACTTCAGCGACCCGGAGTGGGATGGGGAGCCGCTGGAGCCGGAGCCGGCGGAGCCCCGCCTGCCGAAGCCGGACGAGGAGTGGGCGCCCGGAGATGAATCCGGCAAGTCGATGGAGGAGCGCGTCCCCCGGCAGCGGATCAAGGTCAAGCTTGCCGACGGGAAGGCGCGCACCATCCAGAGCATGATGGTCACCACCTTCTGGCATCCCGACGGCACGCCGATGTCGGCGCGGCAGTTCCTGGAGCTGCTGTTCGGCAAGCTGCCGGACTTCTTCAAAAGCGAGGAGGAACTCCGAGCTATCTGGAGCGTGCCGGATACCCGCGCGAAGCTATTGCAAGGGTTGGCCGAGAAGGGGTTCGGGGCGGAGCAGATGGGGGAGATGCAGCGGATCATCGACGCCGAGAAGAGCGATCTCTTCGATGTGCTGGCGCACGTCGCCTATGCACTGCCCACGCTGACGCGGGAGGAGCGGGCGACCAGGGCGAAGGTTGCGATCGGCACTCACTTCGGCGCGAAGCGGCAGGCCTTTCTCGACTTCGTGCTGTCGCAGTATGTGAAGGTGGGGGTGGAGGAGCTGGCCGAGGGGAAGCTCACGCCCTTGCTCAAGCTCAAGTACCATGACGCCATCCCCGACGCCGTGGCCGATCTGGGCGAGCCGGAGCAGATCCGGGCGGTGTTCGTGGGGTTTCAGAAGTATTTGTATCAGGAGCGGGCGGCGTGAGCGTAATTTAACGGTCCGCTGCTCTCCCACGCGCCCAGCACCTCCGGCTGCTCATGGAAGTGGTACACCACCAGCCCATCCAGCTGACGCACCAGCTCCATCAGCTCCTTCCCCAGCGCCCGGAGTTCCGCACTCGCGCCGGTATGGGCCCGCCGCCCGGCGTTGGCGTCGCTCACCGCCTGATCATAGTCGGCGATGCGCGTGAGCAGATCCTGCACCGCCACATCCGACATCCCCTTCGAGCGGAGCAGGTCGCGATGCACCTGCGCCGTCGCCGCGATGCTCTGCGTCGTGGTCAGGAAGTCGGTACCGCTCAGCTTGTTCACCGGCTGCGTGAGTGCCGCGGCGATCTGCCGCTGTCCTGCCTCGAGCGAACCTGCCACCCGCGCCAGGTGACGCAGCGGCCGCCGGATGATCTGCCGGCGCCCCTCCCGGTGCTTGCGGTTTTCCGCTGCCTGTGCCACCAGCCCTGCCCGCTGCTGAGCAGTCAGCGCCCGCAGCCGGTCCATCTTCTCCGTGAACCGCGCCACCACCTGATCGGCCGGTTCGTCGCCAAGGGGATTGGCCCGCAGGAATCCCTGCAGCCGCCCCAGCATGACGACCTTCAACTGCATCCGCGAATCCATACGACCCTCCTGCCCCACGGGCAGAGGATATCACCGGTTGAGGCGGCCAATACCCGTTGACCCACATCAGAGGACCGCGTGTTCGCTCAACAACATCGCGGCCGGAGGGGGGGTAGGGCAAACGGCATACCAGATGAAATGCGCGGGACGTCGCGGGCCAAATCGAAATGCAAACTCTGCATAACGCAGCCAGCAAATGCATAGAATGATTCGCTGCAATGACGGAATAATTCCCGCGCGGTCAGGAAGAGCAGATGTGCGGGACGGAACGACACAGATGCATTCGGCCGCAAGGATATCGCGGCGCGGAATGCTCAACTCGCGGGCCGGAACAGGAAGCTGTCAGCGAGGATTTGGCCGCTGCATGAAAACATTTTATGCATACGCCGGCACCGCTCCGGCGCGCCCATCCGCGCCCGGTCGCCCAACCCGCCGAACGGGAAAGTGTCCACCAGGGGAGACACGAGTGTCCACTGGGAGCGGGGTGGGGGGGGAGCGCCGCAGAGGCGCGCACCGCCACCCGGACTCGGCTCCGGCATGAAGGGATTCCTCGCTCCGCTCGGGGACCCAGGCAAAGGTTGCTTCGGTCGCTGCGCTCCCTCGCAATGACAGCAATGGGGCGGAGCGGAGCTCCGCCACCACCCAACTATGCTAACGGCCACCTGCCACCTGCCACCTGCTACCTGCCACCTGCTACC
>JAWXBX010000010.1:0-35704 GCA_034440415.1 Gemmatimonadota bacterium
GACGCCCGCGGCGGCTTTCTCATCCCGGGTCTGATCGACACCCACGTGCACCTGCTGTTCCGGGTGGATGGCGTCACCGACACTTCCATCAAGAGCGATCTGCACGGTCTGCTCGCCCGCGGCATCACCGCCGTCCGCGACATGGGGAACAATCCCAGACAGCTGCTCCTTGCCGTCGCGGCGGCGCAGCCCACCCCGCGCGTCTTTGCCATGCAGCTGGTGGCGGGGTTGCATTTCTTCCAGCCCGAGCTCGAGATCGACCCCAACGGCAACCGTCGCAATCACTCCCCTGCCGCGCTGGGCATGCGCCAGCTCGGCTGGTGGCCACTCACCTTTCTGCCCCACGGCGACCCCGCCGAGATCGTGCGTCACGCGCAGGAGGCTGGGGCGATCGGGCTCAAGCTCTACCAAGACCTGGATTCGGCCCAGACTGCGGCGCTGGTCACCGCGGCTCATGCTGCCGGAATGCCGGTGTGGGGGCATGGCTGGGTCCAGCCGGCGAGTGTGCTGGAACAGTCCCAGGCGGGCCAGGATGGCGTGGTGCACGCCGCCGGGCTGGCGGGAGAGCTGGTGAGCAGGGAAGCCCGCGCCCGCCTGCGCACCAGCAGCAGCCTGTTGCAGGTGACGGCTGACTCCGCAACCGCCGTCTCGGCGCGGAACCCGGTGGTGGTGGCGGCACTCGATTCGCTCGCCACCCACGGGACCTATCTCGAACCGACGCTGCAGGCCTCGCTCCTCAGCGCGACACGCGCTACCCTCCGTCCTCGACGCATCCCCAGCCTGCCCGACCGATACGCCAACGCCGCCAGTCGCTTCGGCATGGAAGTCACCCGCCAGGCTGCCGCACGAGGAGTCCGGCTCACCGCGGGTACAGATCACACCGCCTACGGACCGGAGGCGGAGCGGGCCCAGCTCAACGATGAACTCGCGCTGTTCGTCGATTCCATCGGGCTCAGCCCCGCGCGTGCGCTCCTCGCCGCCACGAGAGATGCGGCGACCGCGATCGGCCCCGTCGCCCGGGACATCGGCACGGTCGTAGCGGGCAAGCGTGCGGACCTGGTACTCCTCGCCGCCGACCCAATGGCGGATATCGGCAATCTTCGCCGCGTGGAGTGGGTGATGCTCGGGGGAATCATCTACCCGTCTGACAGCCTCCGCGCACTGCAGTAGCAGCGCACCCGAACCGGCTAAGGTTCGACCGGCAGCTCCTCGCGTTCGGCCCATTCACTCCAGGCGCCGGTGTAGATCCGGACCCTGGGGTAGCCGAGGAGGTAACGCAGCGCGAAGTAGAGATGACTCGCCTCGGTGCTGCTGTTGCAGTAGAGGATGATGTCCCGATCGGGCGTGATGCCCTGCGCCTCATAACCCGCCAGCAGATCCGCCTTCCCCTTCCACACCAGCACCAGGTCCCGCACCTCCAGGTCATCCTTCCACGGATGGCTGAGGGCTCCGGGAATGTGCCCCCTGCGGGCCTGCGCCCCAGCCAGTCCGGAGTATTGCTCCGCCGGACGCGCATCGACCAGGAGCACATCACTGCCGCCGGTGATCGCCGCACGCACGTCGGCCAGCGTCGCGAGTGGCGGGTGAAACGCCCCGGACTTGAACCGGCGAACGGGCGCGAGGCGGGGGTAGCGCTGGGTGATGGGCCGGCCCTCGAGCTGCCAGCGTGCGTAGCCGCCGTCGAGCAGGCGCACTTCGGGATGCCCCACCTGATGGATCAGCCAGACCACATAGGTCGCGTCGATATCCGACTGGTCGCCGGCGCTGTAGACCACGACTGGACGGTCCGGGCCAATACCAAGTCGCGCGAAGATTTCGGCATACTGCGCCGCGGGCAACAGCTGGAACGGAAGCGACCCCAGGCCACTGCGCAGTGTCTCGATGTTCAGCCACGCCGCGTCCGGCAGGTGGTTCTGCAGGTAGCTGCTCCACGCCTGTCGAACATCGATCACGGTGACCGGCTGCCGCGCCTGAAGCGTGACCAGCTCCGCCGGAGAGATCAGCCGCGGTGCGGCCACGTCCTGCGCCGCGAGCCCGCCCGCGAGCGCGATGGACATCAGAAGTCCGAGGACACTCGACTCACATCTCTGTCTCATAGGATCCATCACCGTTTCCCTCGTCGCCCAACCGCCTAAGCGCCCAATCGCCCAACCGCCTACTCCTCCTCCTCCACCCCTAACGCCGCGCGCTCCATCTCCCGGTAGACCCGGGCGGCATTGCGCCGCTGGCGTGAGTTGAGTGAGACCGCGCGCGATGCGTCCGGCGGCGGCAGATAGTCGAGCGCCTTCCGCATGCTGGTGCCGCGCTGCACCGCTGCCTGCATGCTGTCCCGCAGCGCTGTCAGGTAGGATCGCGTGATCCGGGTGAGGGCGGTCGGATCGGAATCGATCCGGCCATGGCCGGGAACGACGACGCGAGGGTGCAGCGAGTCGATCAGGTCCAGCGCCTGCAGCAGCACCGCCGACTTTCCGTCGACCACCATCGAGACGCCATCCTCGAGCAGGATATCCCCGGCGAACAGCACCCGCTCCCGCGGCAGCCACAGCATCAGGTCGCCCGGCGAATGCGCGGGACCCGGATGCAGCACGACGATGGTCCTGCCCCCGAGCCGCAGCGTATCGCTCCCTGTCACCGGCCGGTCCGGAGTGTTGGCATACTCAAAACCGAGCAGCTCCTGCAGTCCGACCACGCCGTCCCAGTCGGCCACCATCTGGTCCGGTCCCGCTTCGCCCGCCAGGACGCGTTTGTCGGGATGCGCGACGATCAGTGCTCCCGCCCGCTTGAACTCGATTGCACCGAACATCATGTCAGGATGATGGGCATAAAGGACCAGATAGCGCAGCGGCCTGGCGGTGATCCGCCGAATTGTGCGGAGGACCGCACGTCCCTGTGCCGGACTCGCCAGCCCACCGACGACGACCACGCCCTCGGCAGTCTCCACGAACCCCGCGTTCGGCCGACCCTCGGCGCCCTGCCCCGAGTCGCCCAGCACCGCATACACCCCGGCGCCAAGACGGCGCGTCGGGTACAGCGTCCGCTCCGTGGTGATGCCGAAGGCCCGGGGTCGTGGGGCCGACACCGAATCCTGAGCATGCAGCGTCACTGGGGCGAGGCACAACAGAATGGCGGCCAGCGTGCGCCTGACCGCCCGACCGCCTGCCCGTCCTGGCGTCCGCCCACCTGACCGCCTGACCGCCCGTCCGATCATGTCGTCGCGAACTTGATCTCTGCGCTGCCGCGATACTCCTTGCCACGGTTGTCCTTCGAGGTCACCGTCAGCAGGGCTTCCCTCTCCGCCCGAAGCTGGAAACTCACCAGCGGATCCTTGCTGATCCCGGTGGTCCACTCGAACTGGGCGACCTGCTCGTCGCCATAGTGGATCTGCACATCGTTGATGAAGTAGGCGGGGATGATCTCCGCATTGGCGTCGCGGAACAGCCCGGTGTCCATCGGATGCTGCACGACGATCTGGACCCGGATTACGTCGCCGCGCTGGATGCGCTCGGGCACCACGACCCTGGTCTTCCCGGTTTCCGGCATATCAGCCACATCCGTTGAGAGTGGTCTCGACCTTCACGTAGTCCGCCCACAGCTCGCCGCTGTTGGTCTCGGCGATCGCCCGGATCCAGCTGGTCCGCTTCATCTTGATCCGGGTCTGGATCGCCACGGGTCCGAGCGCCGGAGTCATGTGAAAGACGGTGAGCAGCGGGTCGGGATTGTGGTCGACCACGAGGTAGACGGCCTTGACGTAGGTGTCCGCCGTCATGGGGAGGTCGCTCTCCACGATCACCGGGACGTAGCGGCCGTCCTCGGCCATCGCGGCCACGTCGAGCGTCACGTGACCGCGCTGGATCGGCCGATTCTGAAAGCGCTCGGTGAAGATCTTCTGCACGATCTCATTGGGAATCGGCGGGTCGTCGGGGCCGGGGCGGGTGACGCGGACCGCGGCGGGAAGCGGCCGTGCCGCGCCCGTCAGGCCCTCGGTGGCGACCGCGAGGCCGATCAGGCCGACGGCCTGCAGGAATGAGCGACGCTCGATTGGATCATTGACTGCCATGGTGCCTCCTGGAATCTGCCCCGCTGGTGCCTCTTCAAGGTGGCCGCCCCGCCCACGAGCGTCAAGCAGCCGGAGACACCTGCTGGGAGGTGAGAAGGGAAAGATAGCCATCAGCCATCAGGCGTCAGCCGTCAGCCGTCAGCAATCAGCCCTAGTTCTCCCCGATCGCCCGCACGGCCGCCTCCTTCCGCAACCGGTCCAGTTTCTCCAGCGGCAGCGCGAGCAGCAGATCGATTCGCCGGCCGAGCACGACAAACGTCTCCCGGAAGGCCCTGAGCTTCTCCTCGTCGCTCCCCTCCACCTCCGCCGGATCCGGCATCCCCCAGTGCGCCAGGATCGGTGTGCCGGGGAAGATCGGACAGGCTTCCTTGGCGCGGTCGCAGACGGTGATGACGAAGTCCCACCGCTGCTGGTCCAGCCCGTCGAGGCCCTTTGGCACCTTCCCCTCCCACGGGATTCCCGCTTCCCCCAGCACCCGCACAGCGAAGGGATTCACCCGCAGCGCCGGCTTCGACCCGGCGCTCACGACGGCGAACCGGCCAGCGCACTTGCGGGCCAGCAATGCCTCGGCGATCTGGCTGCGGGCGGAGTTGCCGGTGCAGAGAATCAGAACACGGAATGGAGCAGTCAAAGCGCTCATGGGCGTTCGGGAGGCGAAGGGTTCAGCTGCTGGGCGCGGCGGCCGCGGCGGGAAAGAAGCGCCGGGCCCAGAGGGCGACGTAGACCAGGCCGACCAGGGCGGGGACTTCAATGAGCGGCCCCACCACCGCGGCAACCGCCTCGCCGGAGGCCAGGCCGAACGTCCCGATCGCGACCGCGATCGCCAGCTCGAAGTTGTTGCCTGCCGCCGTGAAGGAGAGCGCGGCGGTATCGGGATAGGAAAATCCCAGCCGCCGCCCCAGAGCAAAGGCGACGCCGAACATCAGCCCGAAGTAGATCAGCAGCGGCAGCGCGATGCGCAGCACGTCGAGCGGCCGGGCGAGGATCCGGTCGCCCTGCATCGCGAACATCAGGACGATGGTGTACAGCAGGCCAAGCAGCGCGGTCGGCCCGATCCGCGGAAGGAACCGTCCCTCGTACCACGACTCGCCCCGCCGCGCGACCAGGATCCGGCGTGTCAGGTATCCCGCCAGCAGCGGAATGCCCAGGAAGATCAGCACACTCTTGCCGATCGCGAGCATCGAGACATCCAGCGTCGTCCCCGCCGCCCCCAGCCACCCCGGCACTACCGCCAGAAAGAAGTAGCCCAGCACCGAGTAGGTCAGCACCTGAAACAGCGAGTTCAGGGCGACCAGCACCGCCGCCAGCTCTCCGGAGCCGCAGGCCAGCGTGTTCCACAGCAGGACCATCGCGATGCACCGCGCGAGCCCGACGATGATGAGACCGTTACGGTACTCGGGGAGATCCGGCAGCAGCAGCCACGCCAGTACGAACATCAGCACCGGACCGATGACCCAGTTCAGCACCAGCGACATCCCCAGCAGTTTCCCGTTGCCGACATGCTCGCCCAGCGAGCCGTAGCGCACCTTCGCGAGGACAGGATACATCATCCACAGCAGGCCCACGCCAATCGGTACCGAAACGCCACTCACCTGGACTCGATCGAGCGCGGCACCCAGGTCGGGGAAGACCCGCCCGAGCAGCAGGCCCAGCGCCATCGCGGCGAAGATCCAGACCGGCAGGAACCGGTCGACGACCGAGAGCCGCTGCAGCACACCGGCGTTGTCAGGCATCGGGATGGCGGCGGCAGGTGCGCTCATGGAATGACCTTGGTGAGGCAGACGGCGGACGTGGGACAAATCCCCCGGAATTCGGCCGTCTCACGAACGACAACGGGCGCGGCCTCTCTTGCCGACGGGACATATCCGAGCTGCCGGAAGAACGGCTCCGCGGTGGTCGTCAGCAGCCAGAGTTCTGTGACGCCCAAGCCGGGCGCCCGCGCTTCCAGCTCTTGGACCAGCGTGGTGCCGAGCCCCCTCCCTCGCTGGTTGTCGCGCACCGCGAGTGAGCGGAGCAGTGCCGCCCGCCCGTGACGCTCCAGTCCGATCACGCCGACCAGGCCCGCGTCATCCCGCAGGCCGAAGAACTCCGGGCGGGCCGTCGCGAGGTCGGCGACCGGCAGCTGCGCCGCCTCGAGCAGCGCGCGCACCTCTGGAAGTGCGCCCGTGCCGAGGAGGTCGATCGTCATGCGCCGGTTCCGCAGCAGCCGGGAGCGCAGCCGGACTCCGCGACCGGCACGACGGCCTTCGGCTTGGTCGCGCGGATGAAGGCGCTGAGCACCTTGCCGTCCACCGCCGCGAGCAGATGCTCCACCTCCGCACCCGCGCCTGCACTGGTGATGAACCCGCGCGCATCTTCCGCGGTGTAGACCCGGGTCGGTTCCACCTCTGCCGCCACGAAGCCCTGCCGCTCCAGCCGTGCGACGTAGTCATCGACGTCGAGCGCACCCGCCACACACCCGGTCCAGAGCACCACGCTCGCCTGCAGTTCCGCCGGCAGCGCGCCACGGGTGACGACGTCGGCCACGGCGAACCGGCCGCCCGGCTTGAGCACCCGGAAGGCCTCGGCCAGGACCTTATCCTTGTCGCCCGAGAGGTTGATGACGCAGTTGGAAATGATCACGTCGACTGCATTGTCAGGCAGCGGGATCTGCTCGATCTCGCCCTTGAGGAACTCCACGTTCGTGGCACCGGCACGCGCCTGATTCTCCCGCGCCAGCGCCAGCATCTGATCGGTCATGTCGAGCCCATAGGCCTTCCCCGTCGGACCCACCCGCCGGGCGGAGAGCAGCACGTCGATCCCGCCACCCGAGCCGAGGTCGAGCACCACCTCGCCCGGCTTGAGTTCGGCCAACGCGGTTGGATTGCCGCAGCCCAGGGAGGCGAGCACCGCGGCCGGGGGGAGAGCGCCTGTCTGGTCAACCGAATAGAGGTCGCGGGTGATCGGATCGGGATCGCCGCATTCGCCAGTGCCGCAGCAACCGGCCTTGGCCCCCTCAAGCACGCGGGTCGCCGCGGCGCCGTAGCGCTCGCGCACGATGTTGGTGAGGTCACTCATGAGCACTCCTTAATCAATTTATGTTGATGGGTCAGGTGAAAAAAATATCAGCAGCAACGCGCTTTCACCGTGCGGATGGCCGATCCGGGACTTATCCCCGCGATGGCGTCCTCCAGCCCGTCAAAGGCGCCGGGCACGAGCGAATAATACGACCAGCGTCCCTCCCGGCGGTCCTGGACCAGTCCCGCGGCCTTCAATGTCTTCAGATGGAACGAGAGGCGGGACTGCCCGGCATCCAGCGCTGCCGTAAGGTCGCACACACAGCGCTCCCCATCCCGCAGCATGGCGACGAGACAGAGCCGCGTCTCGTCGGAGAGTGCGTGGAATACCCGCGCCAGGCGGGTCAGGTCGGGAGTCACAAGCTGTGTCGTCACACCCCAATCATATCAATATAACTTGATCTGTAAAGACCCCACCAATCCAACGCCGGGTCTGCGGTCGTATTGTCACCATATTCGGTCACGTCGTGCGGTCGAACCGGCGCGACTACTATCCCCGCACCCACTGCGACCGGCTCTGATGATCGCCCTCGACCTCCTCCCGTTCGGCCACAGCTTGATGCAACATGGCGTCGCGCTGACCCGGACCCCGCTCGAGATCCTGCAGGTAAACACCGGCAAGCTGTGCAACCAGGCCTGCCTCCACTGTCATGTGGAAGCGGGCCCGAAACGCACCGAGCTGATGGACCGCCGCACCATGGATCGCGTGCTGGATCTGATCGAGTCGGCGCCCTCCATTCACACCGTGGACATTACCGGCGGGGCGCCGGAACTCAATCCGCACTTTCGCGACTTCGTGATTGGCGCCCGCGCCCGGGGGCGGACGGTCATCGACCGCTGCAACCTGACGGTGCTGTTCGAGCCAGGTCAGCAGGAGATCGCGGAGTTCCTGGCCGAGCACCAGGTCCGGATCGTCGCCTCCCTGCCCTGCTACACCCAGGGGAATGTCGACAGGCAGCGCGGCGGTGGAGTCTTCGACAAGAGCATCCGGGCGCTGCAGTGCTTCAACAGCCTCGGTTACGGTCAGCCCGACAGCGGTCTTTTGCTCGACCTGGTCTACAATCCGCTCGGCGCCTACCTCCCCGGCAGCCAGGCCGGACTGGAACGGGACTACAAGCGGGAACTTCACGCCGGCTTCGGCATCAGCTTCAACCGGCTGCTCACCATCACGAACATGCCGATCAAGCGCTTCCTCCACGACCTCGAGCGGGAGGGGAAGCTGGAGGCCTACATGCAGCTGCTGATCGACAACTTCAATCCCCAGGCGACGCAGGGCGTCATGTGCCGCTCGCTGGTGTCGGTGGGGTGGGACGGTGTGCTGTACGACTGTGACTTCAATCAGATGCTCGAGCTGGATATCGGACGCCAGCGCCGGACGATATGGGACGTGGACACGCTGGCGGAGATTCAGAACCTCCCGATCGCGACCGCGGAACATTGCTACGGCTGCACCGCCGGTGCGGGCAGTTCCTGCGGCGGGGCGGTGGCCTGAGATGACCACGACCAGAAACCTTGAGCCGCTGCCGCAGCAGGAGAGCGTCAAGGACTATTACGGCCGGGTGCTTCAGGCCAACAGTGATCTTCGCACCAGCGCCTGCTGCACCTCGGAGTCGTTGCCGCACCGCATCCGCGCGATCGTGCAGCAGATCCATCCGGAGGTGCTGGAAAAATTCTATGGCTGCGGTTCCCCCATTCCACCGGCGCTGGACGGCATGACGGTGCTGGACCTCGGCGCCGGGTCTGGCCGGGACTGCTTCATCCTCTCCCGCCTTGTCGGAGCGAACGGGCGGGTCATCGGAGTGGACATGACGCCGGCGCAGGTCGCCGTGGCGAGACACCATGTGGAGTACCACACCCGCGAGTTCGGGTATCCCCGACCCAATGTGGTGTTCCACGAGGGGTACATCGAAGACCTCGCCGCGATCGGCATCCGGGACAGCTCGGTGGACGTCGTGGTGTCCAATTGCGTTCTGAATCTCTCACCGGACAAGCCGGGCGTCTTCCGCGAAATCTTCCGTGTCCTCAAGCCGGGTGGGGAGTTGTACTTCTCCGATGTCTTCGCCGACCGGCGCGTGCCGCCGCCGCTGGCAGCGGACCCGGTGCTGCTGGGCGAATGCCTCGGTGGCGCGCTCTATCTGGAGGACTTCCGCCGGCTGCTCGGCAAAGTCGGCTGCCTCGACCACCGGGTGGTGGCGCGGTCGCCGATTGCGCTCCGGGATCAGGAGATCGAGCGGAAGGTCGGCGGGATTCGCTTCGAGTCGGTCACGATCCGCGCCTTCAAGCTGCCGCTGGAAGATCGCTGCGAGGAGTACGGCCAGGTGGCCTACTACCAGGGCACCATTCCGGAGTGCCCCCATCTTTTTTCCCTGGACGATCACCACCATTTTCGCACCGGCCAGCCGATGCTCGTCTGCGGCAACAGCGCCGCGATGGTGAATGAGACGCGGTACGCACCACACTTCCGGGTCGTGGGCGACACCAGCCACCACTTCGGCCTGTTCGACTGCGCGCCCGGCGCCGCGGCGAGCAACGGAGCGAGCGGGAGCTGCTGCTAGGGGCCGGAGAGATCCCGGAGGGCGCGTGCAGAGGTTGGAGCGGGCGTCCCCGCTCGCCCAAACCGAGCGCCAGGAGGGAACCTGCGGCCCCCCGTCACCGCACGTCAGGCGAGCAGCGTTTCGCTAGCGCGGGGCGAGCCTCCGGATCCACTCCAGCAGCGTCCGTTGCACTGGTAACAGGTCCCCGGAGTCCGCTACGTAGGCCGGGAGACCCAGCAGAGCCTCGAGGGTGTCGACATCCGGCAACGGCGTGAGCAGACCGACGCGCCCAGTCGGCTCGAGATTGGCCAGCAATTGCTCGGCGGTATCTGCCCCACTGTAGGATACGGTCGTCCAGACCGTCTGAGTCAACGGCACCTTTCCGCCAAACAGATAGAAGCCTCCGTCCAGCGCACGCCCCATCACGAACTCCCGGTCATTCCCCCGCAGCACCGCACGGGCCTGCAGCAGGTGCCCCGGGACGAGCAGAGGGCTGTCCGAACCGATCAGCAGGACCGCGTCGTGCCGTGCCAGCAGGGTGTCATAGACATGGGCCAGTCGGCTGCCGAGATCGCCGTCACCCTGCCACAGCTGCGGCAGGCCGCTCCAGCACTCCCTCCCGACCGCCTCCTGTTCAGCAACCGCCCAGTAGGGAGTGAGCCCAGGATCGGTCGCGGCCGCGGCGCAGGCCACCTGTTCGGTGATCTCGAGCGCGCGCAGGTAGAATGACTCCGCGATTGCCGGGCCCACTCCGGCTGCCAGCCGTGTCTTCGCCGGCGTGAGGCCGGGCGTCTTGGCAAAGATCGCGACCGCTGTCGTCCATGGACGTGTGCTCATTGCCGCCGAAACCAGGCGAGGCCTTCGGGAAGCGCCTGTCGCCATGTGAGCCGAATGTGGGTGAGCGTAGTACCAAGCCAGCCCCGCTGCTGATACTTCCGCGCACTGGTGTAGAGCGCACACCCGACCGGCCGCAGCCTGACACCGGCGCGGCGGGCGGCCCAGACCAGCAGATGGTCCTCCCCATATGGCAGATCCTCGCGGAAGCCACCAAGCGCTTCAAAGACCCGGCGCGACAGCGCCAGTCCCTGGTCGCCAAACGGCAAGCCGAGCAGGCGGGAACGGACCCGGGCGCCGAGCGCATTCAGCCACATCAGGCGTGGGCCGTCGGGGAGAAATCGGAGATCGAAGTACCAGAGGGCGGCGGAGTCGAAGGAAAGCCGCTGCCCCAAAACGGCCAGCGCGTTCGGCGGCAACCGACTGTCGGCGTGAAGAAACCAGAGGAAAGCCCCACCCGCCGCACTGGCGCCGTGGTTGTGCTGTCTGGCGCGACCGGGTGGACCGACCAGCCAGCGCCACTGCGCCGGCGGCACGACGGCCGGCCGGAGCGCGGTGAACTCTGGCGGCTCGGGGGTGGTGGCGGCGACGAGAACTTCCGTCTCAGCCTGCAGCTGGGGCCCGAGCTGGCCGAGGAGCTCGCGCCACGCCGCGTCGCCCGGACCGACCGGAATGACGACACTCAGCTGCGGTCCCGGTGAAGACGCCATGATGCCTAACGGTATACCCGGCGCAGCTGCAAGCGGACCTCGGCGGGAGCCAGCAGGGCGTAGCTGGCCCCGTCGGCGGCTTCCTCGACCACCACCTGATAGGCGGTGCCCGCATCGGGCACATGCAGCAGGGCAATGCGGCCCTGCAGCCGGTCACCGGCAACGAGCACCCGCCACGCCGTTCCCGACGGCGCCGAGGCGGTGAAGTAGCCACTGCTCTCGATGGAATCGATCCCCGCGCCCCGCAGCAGGAAGACCACGGCGCCCGGCGACGAGGCCGACCCCGACACAACCACCTCCAGCACACCATCCACCGGGGCCAGGGGATCGCCGCCGCAGGCCACCCCGGCCAGGGCAGCCGCGACCAGCAGCACAGCGGAGGCCCTCATGGCTCTCCCCGTCTGAGGTCGGGACCGATTGAGCGATAGTAGGCGAGGAAGTCGCCCGCATCGTACCCGCCGTTGTGATTGCCCAGCGAGTCGAGGTAGGTGAGTTGGGCGGGGCCTAACGTGCCCTGCCCCAGCACCTGGTCCGTCGCCCAGGGAAGCGTGACGAAGACCTGGCCCGGCGTCAGCGTGGTGAGGCGGAAGGCGACGGCCCCACCAGGCGCGACCTGGCGAATCGAGTCGAGGAAGAACCCGGCCGACCTGCCCTGGTTGTCGAGCGCCGCCGGGTTCGTCATCGGCCCGAAAAAGGTGTTGCCGCTGGAGCCGGGCCAGGAATCGCCGGCATCACCCCGGTTCCTGGTGCCGGGAGTCCGCAACTGGTTCAGCCCGTCGGCCTGCACCAGTGCGACGCCGTGCACCGGTCCGCTGTTCACCCGGTTGTCGCGCCGGAATCCATGCGCGATCACCTGGCCGCTGTCGATATGCCAGATGAGAAGCCCCGCCGACTTGGCGCAGCTCCGGGTCCCGAACAGGCAGCCGGGATTGAGCTGCGCGGAATCCGAGCCGAGCGCCTGACGGTTCTCGAACAGGAAGTACTCGTCGGTGCCCGGCACCGCCAGGTACAGAATCGTGTCGCCCGACTGCACCGGCCCCAGGCTGATGCTGGCGTTGGTGCGCAGGGTATCGATCGTTGCCCAGCCCAGTTCGACCAGCGACCAGGCATCGTACCCCGCGGGACTGTAGGGCTGCGCGTAGTTACCGCTGCCCATGAGACCCCATTCGCCGATTCCCTGGGTCGGGCCGGTCCCACGCAGGTTGGTATCGTAGAGGTCCGGCAGCCCGAACGCGTGCCCGGTCTCATGCGCCATGGTCCCGATCGGCATGATCACACCCGCGGTACAGGCGGTGGGGCCGCCCACCGCGCTCTGCAGGGTGTAGTCGCGCACCTGGATGAAGCTGCCGGGGAGCGGCTGCCCCATGCCGCCCCGGCGGGGAGAGATGGTCACATAGGGAGAGCCACCGTTCCACCCTGCCAGATCGAAGCGATGGGCCCAGAGGTTGGTGGTCGCACAGGCGCCATCGACCTCCGGCTGCAGAAACGTCACGAAATCCACCACGCCATCATCGTCGCCGGAGTTCGGCCGGCCATCGGGACCGTCGTTGTCGAACCGTCCCCAGTCCACCGTCCCCGTATCGCTCCGCGTCATGGCCTCGAGCAGCAGGTCGCCGAACCGCTGGCCGCCGTGGGGGCAGCTCGTGAGCACCCCCACGCCGTTGCACCCGTCCTCGTAGTAGGTGTCCGCGCTGTCGGCGGTCACCCAACCGAAGACGACCCCATCGATGTCGACCGCGCCGCGCGACACCCCGGCGTAATAGCTGCGAACGCTGTACGGCTGCCCCGGGCCGTTCGGGGCAAAGAGCACGGTGGCATAATTTGCCGCGGGAAAGGGCGACGGAACGCCCGGGAAGGTGATGGGTATGACCGGCACGTGATAACTCCCCTGTACCCGCAGAGCCGGGGAGCCGCTGTTCAGTCGGGCCAGCGCCCCGCCTGGGAGGAGAGCCCGTCGGGCGGACCGCACCGCATCAGTTCGAGTGCGCCACGCTCCGGTCGGACGGAAGTCGAGGCCGGACACCTCGAATCGCCCGGGGACGGAGCGGGGAAAATCCGGGGTGGATTCCGAAGCGAGTGCCGCCCCTGACAGGAGCAGGGCGGCCGCGATACCGGCCCAGCGAATCGGGCGCAATCGATGGGGTGTGCGGCGTGGGCTCAAGGGCATCGTCCTGAAGCATACACCACCAGATCACCTCAACCCACTCCGCCCAGGCGCTGGCTTGTGCCAGCACCTTCAAGCCTTTAGGTTGTAACGGGTTAGTGACGGCAATTAGCGACTCCAGCTTGAGCGAACGAGGTCCCGTGGATACTCAGATCCTCCAGAGCATCGCGCTCTTCGAGAAGTGCCGGCAGTTCACCAAGGCCAAGGAAGTCCAGGCCGCCGGGATGTACCCGTACTTCAAGCCGATTTCCGACTCCGAGGACACTGCCGTCGTCATCGAGGGACAGAAGCGGATCATGCTGGGGTCCAACAACTACCTCGGCCTGACCCACCATCCCCAGGTCCTGGATGCGGCCGCGCGTGCGCTGCACCGGTACGGCTCGGGCTGCACCGGCAGCCGGTTTCTTAACGGGACCCTGGATCTCCACGTTCAGCTTGAACGCTCGATCGCGGAATTCCTCGGCAAGGAAGACTGTTTGGTCTTCTCCACCGGCTACTCCGCCAACCTGGGCCTGATCTCCGGCCTGGTGGGCCGGGGCGACCTCGTCTACCTCGACAAGCTGGACCACGCCTCGATCGTCGACGGAGCGAAGATGTCCTACGGCGAGACCCTCCGGTTCAATCACGGCGATCTCGCCGGTCTCGACCGCAAGATCGAGAAGACCCGCGAGGGCCGTCCGTCGATGATCGTGGTCGACGGCGTGTACTCAATGGAAGGCGATATCGCGAACGTGCCGGAACTGGTGCGCATCGCCCGGAAACACGGCCTCGCGCTGGCGCTCGACGATGCCCACTCCATCGGCGTGCTTGGCCCCAACGGCGAGGGCACGGCGGCGCACTTCGGGCTGACCGACGAAGTCGACATCATCGCCGGCACCTTCTCGAAGTCCCTCGCCTCGATCGGCGGTTTCGTCGCGGCGTCGGAGAATGTCATTCACTACCTCAAGCACCACAGCCGCCCGCTGATCTTCACCGCGTCGCTGCCGCCCGGCAACACCGCCGGGGTGCTGGCCGCGCTCGAAGTCATGAAGACCGAGCCCCAGCGTCGCACTGACCTGTGGGCCAATACCCACCGGCTGCAGGAGGGCATGCGGTCCCTGGGCTACAACATCGGCGAAACTGAAACGCCGATCATCCCGGTGCTCATCGGCCCGATGGACACGACCTTCGTCTTCTGGCGCCGGCTCTTCGACGCCGGGGTCTTCACCAACCCGGTCATGCCGCCCGCGGTCCCGCCGTCCCAGTGCCGCCTGCGCACCAGCGTCATGGCGACCCATACCTTCGACCAGATCGATTTCTGCCTCGAGCAGTTCGGCCTGATCGGCAAGGAGCTGGGGGTTATCTGACCTCGCCCGTGCAGGTCCGTCCGGTCGTCAGCCGGGCGGACCTCAATCGTTTCGTCGCTCTGCCGTACCGACTCAACGCGCGGGACCCGATCTGGGTCCCGCCGTTGCGTTCGGACATCTACAAGCTGCTCGACCGGGGCACGAACCCCTTCTTCGATCATGGCGCCGCCGAATACTTCCTCGCCGAGCGGGCAGGCGAGGTCGTCGGCCGCATCGCGGCCATTACCAACCGGCTGCACAACGAGTATCACTCCGACCAGATCGGATTCTTCGGGTTTTTCGAGACCATCTTCGACCAGGCGATTGCGGATGCGCTGTTCGAGGCGGCCGCGGCCTGGCTCCGGGGCCGGGGCCACGACGTGATGCGGGGGCCGGCATCCTTTTCCACCAACGACGAGTGCGGGCTGCTGGTCGACGGATTTGATACGCCCCCGACCCTGATGATGCCGCACAATCCACCGCACTTCTCCCGCCTACTTGAGGCCGCTGGCTTCAAAAAGGCGAAGGACCTGCTGGTCTATCGGGGCGGATACGAGGCCTGCTACATCCCCGTCCCCGACCGTCTGGTGCGCGCCACCGAGCTCATCAAGAAGCGCAACAACCTTACCCTCCGGCCGCTCAACATGGCCGATTTCAAGAATGAGGTCGACCGCATCAAGCTGCTGTACAACAAGGGATGGGAGAAGAACTGGGGCTTTGTCCCGATGACCGACCGGGAGATCGACCACCTGGCGGAACAGTTCAAGCCCGTTGCCAACCCGGACCTGATCCCGTTCGTGGAGCAGGATGGCGAGGTGATCGGCTTCGGATTGGCACTGCCGGACCTCAATGCCATCTTCCGGCGGCACCGGAGCGGCCGGCTCACCCCGGCCCTGATCGCCGATCTGCTCTTCTCCCTCAAGGCCAAGCGGATCCGCCGGGCGCGCATTCTTCTGCTGGGAGTCGTGCCGGAGTGGCGGGGCAAGGGCGTCGATGCCGTGCTCTACCACTGGATCTGGACCAAGTCCCGCGAGCACCAGATCTACTGGGGCGAAGCCGGCTGGATCCTGGAGGACAATCCCGCGATGAACGCCGGCCTCGAGAAGATGGACTTCACCGTCTACAAAACCTACCGGATGTACGACCGGGCCCTATGAGGGCGCTGGTCACAGGTGGCACCGGCTTCGTCGGCAGTCATCTCGTCGAGGCGCTCGTCCGCCGGGGCGATACCATCACCGCGCTTGTCCGGTCCCCCGCCCGCGCAGAGCTGCTCAAGTCGCTTGGTGTCTCACTGATCCAGGGTGACCTCCACGATACTGCCGCGCTTCAGAGCGCGGCGCAGAGCGTCGACGTGGTCTACCATGTCGCCGGCCTCACCGCGGCCACGGACGAGCCTGGATTTCTCCGGGCCAATCGCGACGGAACGGCCAACCTGATTGCGGCCTGCGCCGGAGGGCCAACACGGTTCGTGCTGGTCTCCTCAATGGCGGCCGGCGGCCCCTCGACTCCGGGACGGCCACTGATCGGCGATGAGCCCGCCTCACCGGTCACGGCCTACGGCCGCAGCAAGCTGGCCGGCGAGACGGCGGTGCGCGCGAGTGCGCTCGCCTGGACGATCATCCGGCCTCCGATGGTCTACGGCCCGCGCGACACCGAAGTGCTCAAGGTGTTCAAGCTCGCGCGGACCGGCATCGTGCCGCTCTTCGGTGACGGCAGCCAACTACTCTCGGCCGTCTCCGGACCTGACCTTGCGACAGCGCTGGTCGCTGCGGGAACGTCGGCAGCCAGCATCGGCAGGACGTACTACGCCTGCCACGACGAAACCTTCACGAGTGGCGAATTCGTCACCCGTGTAGCGGCTTCCCTCGGCAAACGCATCCGCACCGTACACCTCCCGCTTGGGCTGGCCCGACTGGCGCTCGGCATCACCGGAGCCGCCGCCCGCATCACGGGGAAAGCCACCATTCTCACCGCGGACAAGGCGAATGAGTTCTTCCAGCCGGCCTGGACCGGCTCGCCGGCGCCGCTGCTCCGCGACACCGGCTGGAGTGCGGCACAGTCGCTCACCGAGGGTCTGACCGCCACAGCGCTGTGGTACCGCGAGCACGGCTGGATCTGACAGGAAAAGGCCGGAGCCGGAGATCTGGGGGGGGGTGCGGTTGCCCAAGTGCGCGGAGCAGAAACGCCGAAGGGCGGGGCGCCCGGGAGATATCCCAAGCGCCCCGCCCCCCGAGTCAGCCGGAGCCGCGGACTACTGCACGGTGATCTTCGCGTGCATCCCGAACGGGATGTGCGGCGTGCAGAAGTACTTGTACTCGCCCGCCGGCGCACCCGCGAACGAGATCTCGTACGCCTCATCGATCCCGATCTTCATCGGGCCGGTGAGCGGTGCCATCGTCTCGGCCATCGCCTTGTTCAGCACGTCGGCCGCGCCCGCCGGAATGCTATCCGCGTGAAACGCGACGTTGTGCGGGGGGCCGCTCTTGACCACGAACTTCACCACGTCGCCCGACTTGATGGTCAGCTCGGCGGGAGCAAAATTCGCCACCTTGCCATCGAAGTGCATGTCGACTTCGTGCGTTGCGCCGGTCGCCGCCGGTGCCGCCGCTGCCGGCTCGGCCGGCTTCTCTTCTCCCTTGCCGCCGCAGGCCATCAGGCCCAGGGCGAGTCCTGCCGCTATCATGTGCACGCGCATCAGTGTCCTGCCTCCGCTTACTCGGGTGGAATTACCCTTGTGAAAAGGTTCACAAATGTACACCCCTGTACCCCAAAGTGCGAGAGGACGATAAGCTTCCCCCATGCATCACGCCCCGCCCTGTTCGGCGCTCGGTACCCAGTGTCAGGAACTGCCCGTTACCATGCGGATCGGGGCCCTGGACGAGGGGATGGAGTCACTCGATCACGAGGCCACCTGGCTGCTGGGCCATACCGACCGGATCAGCTTTTCCACAATCCGCCCAGACAACAAGTCTCTGCTGGTTGACGCGGTTCTTCACGTCCGCTGTCGCTACCTTAAGGGGGGGACGGAGACGGGAACGGCCCGCTGTGCGGCGCTGGGGCACACCGGTCCGATGCCGGAACAGACTCGAGGCGCCATCCAGCCACGGCGGCTTGGGACCGACCGCTTCCGGGTGGTGGATCGCCAGCAACTGGCTGAGCTGACCCTTCCGCTCCCGGTGCCGAGTCGGCCGCTGTCGGTGCTGGAGGAGATCAATCCCTGTTCCATTGCGCCGTGCAGCACCGCTGATCATACCCGTGGATCAGCCTGTTGCCGGGACCTGCAGGTGGAGATTCTCTGCCGCCGCGATGAGCCGGAACGGGAGGCGCTGATCCGGTCGCGCCAGTCGCCGTACCTCTGCAAGATCAGCCGGGAGCATGACACCTCGATCGACGCGGAGATGATCTCGGCCTGCGGTTATCTGGATGAGCCTGGCTGCAACTGCACGCTGCATGGCCGGGTCCGACCCGACGGACGGACGGCCAAACCGGACCTCTGCAGCGAGTGGCCTGATAAGGGAAAGGGATTGCACCCGGGGTGTATCTTCTCCGGGTAGTCGATGTAATGTCATGACATAGGACACCAACCCGACAGTAGGCCAGGTTGGTTGTGCATGGTGCCGCGTCGCTGCTCGTCGTAGTTCAGTCGATCTTCGGCAGCGCCAGCCATCGCAGGTCATCAGCCGGCCCCGGTCCGGGAGCTCCACATGGGCGAAGAGCTCGAAGAGCTGTATCGCACCACCTATACGACGGTCGTTCGGTTCCTCTACCGCAAGGTGTGGGATGCCGACCGGGCGCACGACCTCGCGCAGGAAGTATTCATGCGCGCCATGCACCACCGCCCGGAAAAGCCCCGGGCATGGTTATTCGCGGTGGCGGCGAATCTGGCCCGCGACGAGGCCCGCGCCGCCGTGCGACGGAAGCGCCACCTGACGCTGCTCAAGGACGACCCAATCGTGCAGCCGAGCATTCCGCTCCCGGCCGACGAGTCGATGGAAGTGGATGAGCGCCGGGCAAAGGTCGACGAGGCGCTGGCAACGCTGACCAAACGAGACCGCGAGGTGCTGCTGCTGTGGGATGCGGGCCTCAACTATCCCGAGATCGCCGGGCAGTCGGGCCTGGCTCTCGGTGCGGTCGGGACAACGCTTGCCCGCGCCCGCCGTCGCCTGATCGAGGCCCACGATCGAATGGAGCAGGAGCGCCGTGCGGCACATTCCTGAAGACGAACTCCACGCCTACCTCGACCAGGCACTGAGCCGTTCGCAGTGCGTGGAAATCGAGCGGCACCTGTCGCGCTGTCCCCGCTGCCAACTCGAACGCGACACGATCGCGGCCCTGCGCGACCGGACGACCGAGCTCCTGGCGCGGATCGGACCGCCGCCAATCATCGCCCCGCCGTTCGGCCAGCTGCAGGAACGGGCGGCGAGTCGGCGGCTGGAGGCTCGGCACCGGTGGCTGGTCCGTAGCGGCTGGGCCGCCAGCGTGGCGGTGGCGCTGTTCTCAGGCTGGGCCGTCAACGGTGCGCGCCACGAACCGGCACCGGTCCTGCCTGGCGACGTCCGGACGATTCCCGCAGCACCCGCGCCAGTCGCGGTATCACACCCATCCCCGATCGCGCCTGCACCCGCAGCAGCGCCGCGGAACTCGGTCGCGATCGCCCGACCGCGCAGCCTGACGCGGGCCACTGCGCCGGCGCCGGAAGCACCCTCCTTCGAATTTGCCCGGACCGTCGAAACCGATCCGGAGACCACGTTCGAGGCCGCCCAGAGCGCCTCCGTCACCTTCGGCTCGGCCCAGCTCGAGGACCCGGAATTCGTCATCCAGCCGGTGGGCGCCGATCCAGGCCTGCGAGGATTGTGGCGCACCTTCATCCCCGAGAACGGGAATGCGCCGGCCACAGGGGAGATCCCGCTCGTCCCCGGACTCGCGGTGGTACAGATGCGGGTGCAGCCCGGGAGCACCGGCAATGATGTGACCGCGGTGGATCAGCTGATGGATTCCGGCGAGCTGGTTCGCACCATCGCCGGCCCGGCCACCCAGGTCGCGCACCTCGTCGAGGCCGACCTGGCCGACACGGGGAATTCCGCAGAATCATCGCGCCGTCTGACGGTCACGGTGCGACAGGGCGACCGGATGGTCGCGGTCAGCGGGCCGTCGCAGGCGATGGGATCGCTGCTGGCGCGGGTGAATTCAAGGCGGAGATACTAGGCGATTGGGCGGCGACCGAAGCGCCTTAGGAGCAGCGTAGCTGCGACTCGGCGCGAGGGAGTGGCGGTTGGGCGGTTCGAATATCGAATCTATGCACGGCAAGAAAAGGAGGCCCGCCTCACGTTGAGATGGGCCTCTGCCGTGTCTGCCCTGCTCCCGATGCCTGTCAGTGGTGCCCGGACTCCTTTTCCAGCGTGATCATTGCCAGGCGTGGGGACACCATCGGAAAGGTGCGAGCGAAGAGTCCGTAACACAGCAGGAAGAGACCGAGGAACGCGACCGTCGGGCCCGCCTCGGCAAGGCCGAAGACCGGCCCGGCTTCGTGGGTGACGGACGGCAGCACCATCAGGTAGCGCTCCAGCCACAGGGCGCAGAGGCTGACGGCGGTGAAGAATCCCAGCGTGATGGGCGTCTTCTTTGGCGCGACACCGAGCAGGCCGGTGAACGGAATGACAAACATGCCGACGAATACCGCGATACCGATGGGGCGCCAGGCCCCCCAGAGGCGCGCGAACACAAAGCCGGTCTCTTCCGGGAGGTTGCCGTACCAGATGACCAGGAACTGCGACCACATCAGGTAGGTCCAGAACACCGAGAAACCGAAGCACAGCTTGCCGAGGTCGTGGCGCTGCTTCTGGCTGATGAATTCATTGATGCCGACTTCGTGCCGGCCATAGAGCATCATGAGCGCGAGCAGCGTGTGGGCGCCCAGAAAGGACCCCATGAAGTACCAGCCGCCCAGCAGGTTGGAAAACCAGTGGGGCTGCAGGGCCATCATGCAGTCGAAGGCGACCATCGTCATGACCAGCGCGTAGGTGATGACGTAGAGCGGTGCCAGCGTGTAGATGCGGGCATCATGCCGGGCTCGACCCTCCGGCGTCGTGTCGAAGGCGGCGGTCCAGCGGTCGTACAGCGAGCGCCGGCTGCCGACGACCGCGTCCTTGACCTCATGCATGTCGGGGATGAGGTCCGCTTTCACCAGGCTGAAACCGAGGTAGTAGAGCAACGACAGTCCGATGCCGAGCCGGGCGAACATGAAGCCGTGTGACAGCCACACTTCCTTGCCATGCCCGAGGCCGTGCATGTCGGGGAAGATGTGCGGGTAGCCCACCGTGAAGATCAGGAGGAACCCGGCCAGCGACACGGGAAAGAAGAAGAACGGCGTGGCCTCGGCGAAGCGGATGATCACGCCGGACCACTTCGCCTTGGTGATCTTCTGCACCGCCACGAAAGCGAAGCTGCCACCGGTGAGGCCGGTGAAGTAGATCCAGTTCACATGGAAGAGGTGCCAGGCTCTGTCGGCCTGCTCTCCCTGCAGCGTGAGCAGGAAGCTCCCCAGCCCGACGACGGCAAGGACCGCTCCGAGCCCCACGAAGAGGTTGTAGCGGGCGGAAACCGATCGGGCAACCAGCTGGTCGCGCACCGAAGGACTGGCCATCAGTTGGCTCCTCCCGGAGTCGCCGCTGCGGCCTGACTGGCCGTCTGCAGCTGCCGGACGTAGTTCACGACCTCCCACCTGGCGACTCCATGGACCTTGTCGCCGTAGCGCGACATCACGCCGCGGCCATACCGTATGATGGTGTAGAGATACCCGTCGGTGTAGCCCCGGGCGCGATCGGTCAGAAGTGACGGGGCCGCCACTTTGGGCCCGACGGGGCCGTCACCCGCGCCGGCCATCCCGTGGCAGGTGGCGCAGAAGGTGTGATAGAGCGTGTCCCCACGCGCCGGGGCCGGCTGTCCGGCGATCGGATTGGCCAGCTTGTCGGCCGTCGTGGTGATGCCCGCACCGAACTCCGCGGCCCAGTCGCCCTCGCTGCCGGTGATCGGGACGGTCCCCGCGACGGTATTGCGGGGGACATCGGCACGCTGGTAGGGATAGACCGGCGGCTGCTTGATCATCGCGTCGAACCAGGGGACGAGGTGCATCGCATCGTCGGGCGAGGGCACATCGTTGTACCAGTAGTCGCACCCGGTCCCGAGCAGCGTGAGGGCGACGACGGCGAGGAACGCCTTACGCGGCATGACGCACCCCCACCGAGCCGGCGTCCGTGAACATGCGCTCCACGGCGGCGGCATCCGCGCCGGTACACGGGACGAAGATCCCGATCTGGTCATCGCTGAACCTGGGGTCGTAGGCCAGGCCGGTCGTCGGCTTGGCGAGGGACAGGAGGACGACCCCGGCCACCGTGCTGAGCGAGCCGAGGAGCACCATCAGCTCGAAGATGAAGACCACGTAGGGCGGAACGCTCGCGATCGGCTTGCCACCTACCAGCAGGGGCCAGTCGAGCGACATCCAGTACGTCATGCCGAGGCCGGCGCAGGCGCCGGTCAGGCCGCCGAAGAGCGTGAACAGGCGTACCGGGCTGACCGGCTTGCCCACCGCCTCTTCCAGTTCGTGGTTGTGGGCGGCGGCGTAGACGGTGAAGTCCTTCCGGCCCTGGGCCCGCAGCGCCTGAATGGCGTCGCAGGCGGCATCGATGTGTTGAAAGGCGGCGAGGACGCCGGGAACGGTCCGGGCCATCAGTGGCCTCCCTTGCGGAGCCGGGGATACGGGATCTGCTCCTTGATTTCCTGGATGGCGACCACGGGGAAGGTCCGCGCAAACAGCAGGAACCACATGCCGAACCAGCCGAACGAACCGGCCAGGATGCCCCAGTCGGCCCAGGTCGGGTTCATCTGCGACCAGGCAAACGGGAGGAAGTCGTTGCTCAGCGAGGAGGTGATGATCACGTAGCGCTCGAACCACATCCCGATGTTGATGAAGATCGAGATGATGAAGAGCGACGTCAGGTTGGTGCGGATCCTCCGGAACCAGAGCAGCTGCGACACGAAGGCGTTGCAGATGATCATGGTCCAGCCGCCCCACCACATCGGGCCGAACGCCCGGCGCCAGAAGGTGGTCTGCTCGAACACGTTCCCGCTGTACCAGCCGATGAAGTACTCCATCAGGTAGGCGTAAAACAGGATGGACCCGGTGAACAGGGTCAGCTTGGCCAGGTTGTCGAAATGGTAGTCGGTGATCATGTGCTCGATCTTGAGCACCTTGCGCAGCGGAATGATCAGGGTGAACACCATCCCGACGCCGGAATAGATCGCGCCGGCGACGAAGTAGGGCGCGAAGATCGTCCCGTGCCAGCCGGGAATGATGGACATGGCGAAGTCCCACGACACGATTGAGTGCACCGAGAGCACCAGCGGGGTGGCCAGCGCCGCCAGATACAGATACGCCCGGCTGTAGTGGCGCCACTGGTTGTCGGTGCCCTTCCAGCCCAGCGAGAAGATGCGGTAGACCTTCTGCCGCCAGCCCGACATGATGTCGCGGGCGGCGGCGACGTCAGGCACCAGGCCGACACACAGGAAGGTGGTCGACACCGTCAGATACGTCGAAATCGCAAACACGTCCCACACCAGCGGCGACTTGAAATTGGGCCAGAGCCAGCGCTGGTTGGGATAGGGCATCAGCCAGTAAAAGAACCACTGGCGACCGATATGGATGATCGGGAAGAGCCCGGCCGTCATGACCGCGAAGACGGTCATCGCCTCGGTGGCGCGGTAGACCGCCGTGCGCCATGGCGAGCGGAACAGGAAGAGAATCGCCGAGATCAGCGTACCGGCGTGGCCGATACCGACCCAGAAGACGAAGGTGGTGATGAAGACGGACCAGAACACCGGCGGGTTGTACCCCGCCAGCCCGAGTCCATCCTTGAGCAGCATGATGAATGTCCCGACGCCGACCAGGAAAAGCCCCACGGCGCCGGCCAGCAGCAGGAGATAGCCCTTGCCGGCTGTCCCCAGCGTATTGACGACGTCGCGGGTGACCTCATGGTGCGTCTGGGTCGGTGTGCCCGGATCGCGAACGATGGTGGCCATCGGTCAGCCCTCCGCCCGGTGCAGGACCTTGGCGAGATAGGTCACCGCCGGGCGCACGTTGAGGTCTTCGAGCACATGATACCCGCGCGGGCTCTGCTGGGCCTGCGCCACCCGGCTCGCCGGATCCTTCATGTTGCCGAACGTGATGGCGTTGGACGGACAGGCCTGGGCGCAGGCGGTCACCACATCGCCGTCGCGCAACTCGCGGTCCTCCAGTCTGGCGGTGTGCTGGGCCCCCCGGATCCGCTGGATGCAGAAGGTGCACTTCTCCATGACCCCGCGGCCCCGCACCGTCACGTCCGGGTTGAGGCCCAGATTGAGCGGTTCGGGAAAGGCCGTCTTGTTGTAGGCCGACCAGTTGAAGTAGCGCACCTTGTAGGGACAGTTGTTGCCGCAGTAGCGCGTGCCCACACAGCGGTTATACACCTGACCGTTGAGACCGTCCGGGGTGTGGTACGCCGCGTAGACCGGGCAGACCGGCTCACACGGCGCATTGTCGCAGTGCTGGCAGAGCACCGGCACGACGCGGGCCTCAAGCGGGTCGCCGTCCTCCCCGCCCTCCCAGTACCGCTCGATCCGCATCCAGGTCATCTCGCGGCCCTTGAGGATGGCCTCCTCCCCGACCCACGCGATGTTGTTCTCGGCGTAACAGGCGGTCACGCAGGCGGAACAGCCGGTGCAGCGGGCGAGATCGATGACCATGCCCCACATCGGCTGGCCCTCGACCGCGTACGCGCCGCGCTTGCGCTGCTCCAGCTGCGATTCGCGGAAGCCCTCGATGGCCTCGACTTCCAGCTCGGTGTTGATCTCGTGCTCCTCATGCCCCTCTGCCTTGCGGGCGAGGGCAGGCGTCATTCCCGCCTTGGCCTGCGCGAGCGTCATGGCATCGGCGATTCCGCGGCCCAGCTGACGGGTGGTGCCTTCCGTCTTGGCGACCTGCTTGAACTCGCGGGTGCGGGCGAGCGTGACGCGGGTCGCCTGATAGGGCAGGAAACCCTGGCCATCCTTCGCATCCAGCAGGTCGAGCGCGTTCACCCCACGCCCCGTCGCGAAATCACCGAAGGCGGTGTGCCCCATGCCGAGCGGCACCGCCAGCACTTCGGGGTGGATGCCCGGGGTGATGTACACCGGGACGGAAAGGGTCCCGTGCGGCGAGGTGAGCTGGACGATTTCACCTTCACGCACATCGATCCGCCGGGCGGTCTCCGGGTGCATTTCGACCCAGGAATGCCAGGTGATCTTCGTGACGGGGTCGGAGAGCTCGAGCATCCACGGTCGGTTGGCAAAGCGCCCGTCGCCCATGACCGAGGGCACCGGCGCGAAGTAGAAGCCCTCGGGGCCCGCTTCCCCATCGAATGCCGGGGCGGTGTAGGTGACGTTTGCGGCGGTGGCCGCCAGCCTGACACTCGTCACCGGCGAGTCGCCGTAGATGCCGCCGCGCTGCAGGGCGGCCCGCCACGCCTCGTCGGTACCCACGACCGTGAGCCACTGGGCCTTGAGATGCGCCTCGTAGCTCGGCGCGGCGACCGCCGGGAGGGCTGCGACGGCGCCGCCCACCTTCTGCGCCGCCTTCAGCAGCACATCGCCGGTGGCCATGGTCTGGAAGACCGGCTCCATCACCGGCTGCAGCAGGCCGGTGGCACCCTTGCGGGGACGCAGATCATCCCAGCGCTCGAGGGCATGATGCCCGGGGAGGAGAAGATCGCAGAGCTGGGAGGTCTCATCGAGGTAGAGGGAGGTCGAGACCTTGAACGGCACCTTGGCGAATTTCGCGGCAAAGCCCCCGGATTTCGGCAGGCTGTAGGCCGGGTTGGCGTCGTGCACGATGGCGACGGCGAGCTGCCCCTGCTCCATCGTCCGCAACAGCGATTCCACGGCACCGTAGCCGTCGCCGGTGTCGAGATCGGCGCCGAACTTGACCGTCCGGCCGACGTTGCCAGCGACATAGTTGAGCAGATTGACCGCGGCGCAAAGCTGGATCGCCCCGCGGTGCTGCGTCGAAATACCACCGGCCACCGCGAGGCTCGGCTGGGCGGAGACGAATTCGCGCGCCAGACGGCGGATGACCTCGGCCCCCACACCGCTCGCTTCCTGCGCCTGTTCCGGGGTCCATGCCGCCAGGGCTCCGCGCAGCCCGTTGGCATCGGCGGGATTCCCGGTGCGCTCGGCAAGGATGACGTTCGTCATGGCCAGGGCGATCGCGGCTTCGCTGCCGGGCCGCAGCGTCACCCACTCATCGGCGTTCATGCCGGTGAGGGAGAGGCGCGGGGCGAGCATGACATGCTTGGCCATCTGGCCGTCGTTGAAGCCGTGCGACTCGGCGAAACCCCGCTGGTGCTCAACCGGCGAGACGAAATCCTGGAGGAAGTCGGTGCCGAAGGAGAGGATGTAGCGGGCGGCGGCAAAGTCGTAGGCGGGCACTTCGGAGGTGCCGAACACCTGCTGGTTGGCGGCGCGCACCGGCTCGAAATCGAAGGCCTGGTAGCGCACCACCCGTCCGCCCTGCGCCTGGGTCCAGGCACTCAGGAGATCGGAGAAGGTGCCCCGGCCCGCACCCGAAATGACCCCCAGCTTGCCGCCAGCACCCTGAAGCTTCTGCCCCAGCAGCGCGATTGCCTCATCCCACGTGACCGGCTTGAAGCTGCCATCGGCCTGGCGGGCCATGGGGCCCTTGATCCGCCCCGGGTTGTACAGCCCCTGCAGCGCCGACTGCCCGTGGGCACACAGCTTCCCCGCGTTCACCGGATGCGCCGGATTCCCCTCGAGTTTGATGGCCCGAGCCTCGCGCGTCTTCACATGGAGGCCGCAGCCCGCGCCACATTCGGTGCAGGTGCTCGCGTACCAGGTGGGGATGCCGGGAATCTGGTCGTCGGACTGCACCAGATACGGGACCAGCTTCTCCACCTTGTCGGTGGAACAGCCGGACATCGCCGCCGCACCCGCGCCCGTCACGCCGAGGACGGTCAGGAAGCGGCGCCGATCGATGCCTTCGGGAAATGTTTCGTCAGACATTGAAGCTCCGGATGAGCCGTCAGCCATCAGCCGTCAGACGCTGATCTGACGGCTGAAAGCTGATGGCTGATGGCTCAGTAGTGACACGCCGTACAATCGCGACTGATCTTCCGCTCCACATGACACGTGATGCAGAAGCCCATGTTGTTGATGTTGTTCACCTTGAAAACCTGAGGCATCCGGGCGACATCGCCGTGGCAGGTCTGACAGGCATTGGGCCCGAGCGCCTTGATATGCCGCATGTGGGGGAAATGCGCATGCCGGGCGACGCTGTGGATCCGGACCCATTCAATCGGCTGCTTGGCGTTCCAGGCGTCGCGCACCTTCTTGATCTCGACCTTGTGACTCGAATCGGAGCCGCCGATGATCAGGTGACAACCCATACAGGTTGCCATCGTGGGAATGCCGGGCTCGCTCGATTCCGCTACCGAATAGTGACAGTACTGGCAGGTCATCTTGTTCACGCCGGAATGGATATCGTGGCGGAAGAAGACGGGCTGCTTCGGACCCTTCAGGTTGGCGGTGTCGCCGGCGGCAAGCTTCCAGGCCGGCAGCGTGTCGCTCGCCGACTGTGCGGCCTGCACCGGGCGGGTGCGCGGAACGACTGCCAGCGCGCCGAGCGCCAGCAGGAGCGAGCCTGCACCGAGAAAGGCGAGGTTGCGCATGATCTCTCATCGGAAGCGGGGGCGATCTGGACCCGAGCGCCGAGAGGCGCCTGGGCCGGAGAGCATCCGAAGTCCGCTAGGTTGTGATTTCTTTCACGAGATGGCAAACCATTACTGGTCCAGCGATTCGCGGCGACAAGTATAGTCGGGAACCGGTGGCTTCCCAAACCTGCAACGGGCCGGCTTCTATAGGAAGCGCGGTCGGCATTACTCAGCTCGCCAGCGACCGTCGGCCGGCGGCCGCCGCCGGGCTGTCCGCCACCACCCACTCCAGCTTTCGCCGGATGAAGCTGAGAAAGGCATCCGCCGCCTTCTGATCGCCCACCTCCAGCCCGCACCAGCGGACCGGACCGGTGCGCTGAGCCGAGCGGATGGCTGCCGCCACGGAAGCGGGGAGGCGCGGCACGGCGAGGGCCCGGGTTTCTTCGGTGTCGGCAAGGGTGAACGTGAGCGCCGGGCCGGTGCGCATGACGTGGAGCCAGCAGAGCTTCCGGTGGCCGACGGCATACTCCCAGGACCAGTGCCAGGAGGGGCCCATGTACTTCACATGCTCGGCGACGCCGGGGAGCTTGCAGAGGCCTTCACGCAGCCGCGAGAAGCGCGCGGCGAGCGGGGGCGGCAGATCGGTGACGGGGGCCAGTGGCGCGGGTTCCTGGCGGGAATTGGGGTACAGATTGGTCGCCCAGTATGCACTCGAACGCCCCACGAGTCTGACTCCCGGATGGATGGGCTGGAAGGACGGCTAATTCTAACCACCGGCGTCCGGTTCTTCCAGCGGTGGCGGCATCCCCGGTCCCTGCGCCTCCGGCGGGAGCGGAATGCCGTGACGGTCGAGAAAACGGACCACCTCGATCCCCATGGCCCGGAACAGCGCCGCTTCCCGCACATCGAGCTCCGCCCGATAGAGGACCTCCCGCAGCCCGCGCATCACGTTCTCGGTGTGGCGGCTCTTGAAAAACTCGATTCCGAACAGAGCCCGGCGCCAATCGGCGAACATCCGCTCCAGCAGGTCCATCGGCGCGGGCGTGCTCTTCTTGCGGGGAGGTTTGATGGGCCGTCGCTCTCCGCCGCGCGCCAGCCAGCTCTCGTAGCCCATGATGGCCACCGCCTGCGCCAGGTTGAGCGACTTGTACTCGGGGTTGGTCGGAATCGTCACGAGGGCGGAACACTGGTCGAGTTCCTCGTTGGTGAGTCCCTTGTCCTCCCGGCCCACCACGTAAGCCACCGGTCCCAGCTCGGCCCGCGCGATCAGCTCCGCGGCACCCGGACCCGGCCGGTACACGGTCCGCTTGGCGGCGCGCTCGCGTGCGGTCAGCGCCAGCGTCCAAGTGCAATCGGCGACCGCGGCGGTGAGGCTGTCGTGAATCGTGATCTGCTCGATGAACTCGCCGGTATTGTGGGCGATCCCCTCGATGCGCCAGGGGTCGAAGACCTCGGGGGTGACGAGCCGGAGCTGGGCCAGCCCGAAATTGCGGGCGATCCGTACCGCGCTGCCGATATTGACGATGTCCTGCGGGGCGACGAGAACCAGGATGGGGGCTGGATGCATGCCCCAATATCGCGGCGCGGGTGGTGTCGTTGCAGGGGCCAACCGACCGACGGGCGGGAGCGGAGCCGGAGCTCCGCCCCGGCCCTACGCCGGGACCACCTGCGCCAGCACCTCCATCAGATCCTTCAGGGCGAAGGGCTTGGACAAGACCGGCCGGCCAGCCTCCTGCAGGAAGCGGGAGGCCTCGGGACTCAGCACATCGCCGGTCATGAAGATCAGCGTTGCGATGGCCGGCGACGCCATCGATTCCAGCCGGCGATAGAACTCGTGGCCGCTCATGCCGGGCATGCGGAGATCGCACAGCACAACCGAGTAGGTCGAGCCGGCCAGCTGGCGCAATCCCTCGTCGCCCGAATCGGCAAGATCCACCTCCCATCCGATGCGGGTGAGGAACTTGGAGATGCTGCGGCGAATGTCCGGCTCATCGTCCACCAGCAGGATGCGTCCCCGGCGAGCGGGCGCCCCGGGCGGCAGCACCGGGCGGGGCGCGGCCACCTCGGGGCCGGCCGGCTCCGCGTGGCTGATCGGCAGCTCGACGGTGAACCGCGCGCCCCCACCCGGTCGTTGAGCCGCGGTGATCCGGCCGCCGTGATCGGCGACGATGCCCGCGCTGACCGAGAGCCCGAGCCCGGTCCCCTCCCCTTCCGGCTTGGTGGTATAAAAGGGATCAAACACCCGGTTCAGCAGTTCGGGCGGCACACCCGGCCCATCATCGTCGACCACCACGGCGGCGCGCCCCTCCTCCGCGGTGAAGCGGATCCACACATGCCCGCGTCCACGATGCGCCCGGATGGCGTGCTCCGCGTTGACCAGCAGGTTCATCAGCACCTGCTGCAGGTTGACCGTATTGCCCCACACCGGCACCACTTCCGCCGGCAGCTCGACCAGCACCTCGATCTGCTGGTTGAGCAGCTGATTGCGCCGCAGTGCGACAGCACCACGGACGGCCTCCCGCAGGTCGACCACCGCCCGGTCCGAACCCTGCCCGCGCACATAGGTGAGCAGGTTGCGCACGATCTGCGCGGCCCGATCGGTCTCCACCTTGATGGCGGTCAGCGTTTCGAGCTGCGCGGAGTCCTTCGCCTCCGACAGCAGCAATTCCATGTTGACCACGATGCTGGCCAGCGGATTATTGATTTCGTGGGCCATGCCGCCGACCAGTTGCCCGATCGCCGACATCTTTTCCGCCTGGAGCAGCTGGGCCTGCACCCGGCGCTGGTCGGTCACGTCACGGACGATGCAGAGCACTGTCGTCGTCAGCCCGTCCTCGACCAGCGGTGAAATCGTGAGCGCGAGCACGCCGCGCTCTCCGTCAGGGCGGCGCAGCCCGGCCTCGAAAGCGCAGGAGGCGCCACCCAGCACCCGGCCGACCTGCTCCGCCACGACCTCGGGCGCATCGAACGGCAGCACGACATCCCAGCGGCCCCCCACGACCGCTCGTGCCCGCACATTCCAGAGCCGCTCGGCGGCCTCGTTGAACGACGTGATGACGCCGGTGCGATCGAGGGTGACGATCGCATCGGTGGCCGCCGAGAAGAGCCGGCGGTAGCGCTCCTCGCTTTTCCGCAGTGCCTCGCCCGCCATGGCGGTCTGGTACCCCGCCCCGGCGTGGTCGGCGATCTGCGCGAGGCGCTCGACATCCGCCACCGCAAACGAGGTCCCCACCGGGCGGGCGAGTTGCAGCACCGCGGTGATCCGGTTCTCGCACCAGATCGGCACCGCCGCCAGGGCCAGCGCCCCGGAGCACTGCCGCGCCTCCGCACTCAGTCGCGGATCCTCGGCAAGGTTGGCCGAGATGAACACGGCACCCTGCTCATCGAGCATCCAGCCGGCGATCGATCCGTCGATGGGTCGCGGCTCGATCCAAGGGCGCTGCACCGGCCCGCGCGAGGTGATCACGAGGGTCGTGCCGTCGCCGGGAAGAAAGGCCGCCAGCGCACACGCCCCCCCAATGCCCTGGAACGCGGCATCGGTCGCGAGCTCGAAGATCTGCGCCGGACGGGCCTCGGTGTCGGTCGCCGTGCGCGCCATCTGGCGCAGCCACTCCGCGGTGATCCGCTGTCGCCGCTCCTCCTCCAGGCTCTCGAGATTCTCCAGCGTGACCCCAAGCTGCTGCGCGACGATCTCGAGTATGCGGACGTCCTCGATTTCGAAGGCGTGGTCGTGCGCTTCATCCTCGATGACGACGACACCCGCAATGGTCCCGCGCAATCGCAGGGGCACCGCGGCGAAGCAGCGCGGCTGGGTATCGAGGCTGAGGCCGAGGCCCAGTGCCTCCTCGCCAGCGTTCTGGGGAAAGAAATAGGTGCGCCCCGTGCGCCAGACTTCTTCGAGCAGGCCGCGCTCGAGCGGGCGGCGAATCCCATCCCGCACCTCGCTGCCGCGACGGCTGATCGGAAAGGTGAGCTCCTGCCAGACCTCGTCGACCAGGGCGATCCGGACCGTGCTGACGCCCAGGGCGCGACGCAGCATCTCGGCCGCCTGGCTCATCGCATCGACCGGGCGCAGCGATTGGTGCAGGCTGGCGGAGACTTCGGCGACGGAGCGTATCCGGTCCGCGTACTGGCTCAGGCGGATGTTCGTCAGACGCGAGACCAGGGCCAGCTCCGCGATGCCGGCCAGTCGGCGCAGCAGATCTTCTTCCCCGGGCTGGAACGGCTGTCGGCGTCGGACCAGCTGAAGGCAGCCGGGATGATCCGTCACCTGACCGAGCCCCGCCACCAGCAAGAAGCCCTGGCCGTCGGGAATGACGCACCGATGGGTGAGCTCTCCCGGCATGAGCTCATGGCCGCAGAGCAACCGGCGCCCCGGCTCGGGCGGGCGCGACACGAGGGTGAGTTCGCCATCCACCGCAGTGGTGGCGACGTGATGCTGGATCGTTTCCACCAGGCGCACCCCGTCGGCCCCCAGCGCACGACGGAATTCCCGGGCGATCGTCCGGCGCAGCGACGGTGTGTCCTCCGCCGCTGCCAGCGCGGCGGCCACCTCGGAGGCGAGCCGCCCCTCGGCGACATGGCGCTCGGCGTCGTGCTGCAGCCGGCTCTCGTTCAGAGCCGCCGTGGCGTGGATCGCGAAACGCAGCAGGGCCTCCCGATCGGCCTCACCGAAACGTCCCACCGTCTCATCCGCCACGGTGATCACGCCGATGAGCTGTTCCATGCGGCGCAGCGGCACGGAGACGAGCGAGCGGATCCAGGACGCTGGCGCAGCAGCGCCGGCCTCCGGCACCCAGTCCGTTGCCAGGACCCCATCGATGGTCTCCAGCGCGACGCCCTCAAACCCGAAATCACGTGGCCGGCGACGGCCCAGATCAGGGCTGAACTTCCCGGTGGCGCCGAGACAGACCAGCTCGTCACCCTCGATGATCGAAACCCGCGCTGACGGCGCTTCGACCACCGCCGCCGCCGTCCGGCCGACCTCCGCCCACGCCCCGGCCTCATCGAGGGAACCCGCGGCCAGCAGCGCCATGCGGGCCGCCGCGCGAGCTTCGTGGGCGTTGCGCGGATGGGAAAGCCCCGGAGCGCCGGGGGAGGTGGACCAGAGGCTGGAGGCGAGCGAGGCGAGCCGGGAGAGCGTGGTCGCGTCACTGCGACGGAAGTGGCCGAGGTGACGATGGTATAACATGAAGACGGCAACCGGGCGTCCGGCGGTCATGACCGGGACGGCCATCACATCGATGGTCCGCTCGTCCTGCCACAGCGCCGCCTGACGGGCCCGCGGCGGCGGCTCGGCGCCGCTCACCATCCGGCCGCGATACCAGGCCTCCCCGGCGACGGACCCCTCGAGGACAAGCAACTCGCCGACGGCAGGCGCATTTGCCCCGCGCGACTGCAGCACGGCGAGCATGGCGCCCTCGGGCACCAGCAGCGCCGCGCCGGTTGCGGCGCTGGCTTCAAGGGCAAGATCGAGGAGGATTCCAGGGCCATCGGACTGCGCAGGAGGCAGCGCGACGGAAGGCGAGGCAGTGGACTGCTGCGGGGACTGCGTGGTCATGAGCGCTCCTGTACACCCGCCGGCAGCATGTCGGCTGGGAACTGGAGGCCCGAGGGGGACGGACCCTATGACTGATCTAATCTAGGAGGGACCACCATGGGAACTCAAGAGTCTCCAAGGAAGGAGGTGTCGAAGCGCTTGACCTTCAGCGCGGCAGCAAAGGCGGATTTCTCCGCCGCTTTCATGTACGCCTCGCGCGGCTCCACCAGTTTCTGTTCCACCAGTTCCATGAGCGCGTCGTTGAGCGTCACCATGCCCCCCTTGCGGTTGGTCTGCATGATGGACGGGATCTGAAAGGTCTTCCCCTCCCGGATCAGGTTGGACACGGCGGGAATGGAGAGCAGGATCTCCTTGGCCGCGACCCGTCCCCCACCCTGCTTGCGGCAGAGGACCTGGGCAATCACGCCCTTCAGCGACTCGGCGAGCATCACCCGCACCTGGGACTGCCGGTCCACCGGGAACTGGTCGATGATCCGGTCGATGGTGGACGGCGCCGTGGTGGTGTGCAGGGTGCCGAAGACGAGATGCCCCGTCTCGGCGGTCTCGATGGCGATCGCGACGGTCTCGAGATCGCGCAGCTCACCGACGAGGATCACGTCGGGATCCTCCCGCAGGGCGGCGCGGAGGGCGTTCTTGAACGACTGGCTGTGCTGGCCCACCTCGCGCTGGGTCACGACACACTTTTTGGGCGGGTGCACGAACTCGATCGGATCCTCGATGGTCAGGATGTGATCGGTCCGGGTACGGTTGATCAGATCCACCAGCGCCGCCAGCGTCGTCGACTTGCCGGACCCGGTCGGGCCCGTCACCAGCACCAGCCCCTTGGTGAGGTAGCAGAGCTTCTGGATCTCGGGGGAGAGCCCCAACTCCTCCGCCGTCAGAATGCGCGACGGGATGACCCGGAAGACCGCCATCGGACCGCGCCGCTCCTGCGCCGCGTTGCAGCGGAAGCGGGCCACACCGGTCACCTCCCAGGCCCAATCGACATCCCCGGTTTCCTTGAATACCTGGGAATCGGCCGGCCGCATGAGCGAGGTAATCATGCCGAGGAGATGTTCCGCCTCCAGGACCGTACCCTCGAGCCGGACCAGTTCACCATCGACCCGGATGATCGGCTGTTCCCCGGTGCGGAGGTGCAGATCGGACGCGCCCCGCTCCGACGTCAGCCGAAGGAGCTGCTCCATCTCCACCCGCTCGGGACCGCCATCGGTCGCCGCGCTGAACATCGCGGTACGGCGCCCGGGCACCTTCGGCGCGACGGCCTCGGCCGCTGCCGGGCCGGCGGCGGGGGTCGCCTCCGCCGGCACGACCACAGCGGCGGGAGCACCACCGTTGGCCGAGCCGACCATGGGCCGCGCCGTCACCCGCAGGCCGTCGGCTTCGGGCGTCACCTCGAAGTCCACGCCACCCACCGGGCCGGCGTAATCGAAGCGGAACGGCGTGCTTCCCTCGAGGTGGGCCTGCACGGCGAGAGGCGTCACCTCGCGCACCAGTGCGAGAATTTGCGGCCCCGCCAGCGGGTCCTTGGTCACCGGGCGCGGCGCCCCGTCAAACAACAGACTGGCCGGGCGACCCGGGGCAAGCACGAGCCCCTCGGCCTTGTGGTCGTGCAGCGCCTGCAGGAAACGATCGAGTCGGGCCACGGGAGTCAGGAGAGAGGGCGGGCGGCGCGGACGTGGCGCCGGTTGAGACAGAGCGAACCTTCGGACGTCACCAGCAGGAAGAACCGTTCATGGGCGTTGAGCAGGTCGAGCGCGCGTGCGCGATTGGGCGGCAGCTCACTCATCGCGATCCCGCGGTACTCCACGCCGCCCACCATTCTGACCTCGAGCGGAATCATCCGGGCGCTGGTCTCCCGGGCGGGATCGATGCCATCGGGTGGGGTGGCATAGGTCAGCGCTGCCACCTGCTCCTTGGAGACAAAGACGACCTCTCCGCTGGGCAGGCTGAGGGGGAAAAAATTGTCCTCCCGGTTCAGCAGCTCGATGATCGTCTCCGGCCCGTCCCGCCATGCTACCCGCGGCTGGAGGTGAACCTCGCCCTGAATGGCGAGGCCCTCCGCGAGGATTACCCGCGCGGCGCAGCGTTGGGTGGCGGCCCAGTCGGTCATCATCCCCTAATCTCGACCCCGGCCTCGCGTTCCTGAAATCGAATGGCCTCCAGGTAGTCGGCCGACTCACCCAGGGCCGCGCGGGCGGCCGCGAACCGCTCGGCGGCCAGATGCAGCAGCGGGCCGGGAATCCCCTGCTGCTCGAGGAACCCGACCGCGATCCCGATGTCCTTGGACAGCAGCGCCAGCCGGAAGGTGTTGGGGTAGGCACCGGTGAGCACCCGATCCGGCACCAGACTCTCGGTCACGAACGAGCGGCCGGAGGAGGCATTCAGCACGTCGAGCGCCTTGCGGGCCGGAACGCCCGCACGCGCCAGCGCGGTGAACCCCTCGGCAAACGCCAGGATGTTGACCGCGAGCAGTGCGTTGTTGACCGCCTTCATGGCGCTGCCGGCACCCACCGGACCGAGATGCTCGATGCGCTTGCCGAAATGCGCCAGCACCGGCCGCGCCCGCTCAAAGGTGCCGGCGTCGGCGCCCACCATCACCGTGAGCGCGGCCGCTTCGGCGCCGTTGGTCCCGCCGCTCACCGGACAGTCGGCATAGCTCACCCCCCGTTCCTGCATCCGCCGGCCGAGTTGCTGCGCAGACTCGGGGTCGCCCGACGTGCAGTCGAGAAA
>JAWXBX010000011.1:0-3793 GCA_034440415.1 Gemmatimonadota bacterium
GCCTCTGGCGCGGACCCGGCCTGGGTTCTGCGCGATGTTTCCTTTACCGTCCGTCCGGGCCAGACGACCGCGCTGGTGGGGCACACCGGCGCTGGCAAGACGACGATCATCAGCCTGCTGCTGCGCTTCTACGACCCGCAACGGGGCCGGATCACGATCGATGGGGTCGATATCCGCGACCTCGACCTGGCGGAATTGCGCGGACTGATCGGCTTCGTCCAGCAGGATCTTTTCCTGTTCAGCGGCGACCTGCTCCACAACCTCCGGCTCGACGCACCGGTGGCTCCGGAGCGGGCGATCGCGGCGGCGAGGCAGGTGGGGGCGGATCGCTTTGTCGCGCGGCTCCCGGGGGGATATGGGCACGTACTCGGTGAGCGGGGCAAGTCGCTCTCGGTGGGGGAGCGGCAGCTGCTCTCCTTTGCGCGGGCCCTGGCCCGTGATCCGCGCATTCTGATTCTCGACGAGGCCACCAGTTCCGTCGACGCCGAAGCCGAAGCGGCCATCCAGCTCGCGTTGGGGACCCTGATGTCCGGGCGCACCAGCATTGTCGTCGCCCACCGGCTGAGCACGATCCTCCACGCCGATGAGATCCTGGTGCTGCACCATGGGGTCATTCAGGAGCGGGGTACCCACCGTGGGCTGCTGGAGCAGGGGGGGCTGTACGAACGGCTGTACCAGTTGCAGCTCCGGGGGCAAGAGGGGCCGGCCTGCTTGAGTGCGTAACCCCAAATCGCTTGCGCGGTTAGAAGGTGCCGGATACAATTGGCTTTCCGTCTGCAACGAAGGCGTGCCTGATGATGGAACTTGAAATCGGCGGGGAGCGCCACCCGATCCCCACCGGCGAGCTGGTTATCGGTGCTGATCCGTCATGCGGATTGCGCCTTTCCGGCGTTGCGGCGGCCCACGCCGTGGTGGTGGGCGCACCGGATGGAAGCATCTCGGTTCGTCGAGTGGGCGACCACGATGTCCTGCTGAATGGCATGCGCCTCGGGACTGATCCCGCGCCGGTGCTGCACGGCGACAAGGTTCAGCTCGGCATTCACGAGCTGCTGGTTCACGACCCCCGGCGCAGCGGCAGTACCCAGTTCGTCAACGCCTCCGATGTTGCGAAGATGGTCGCGGCGACCGCCAAGGCGGGCGCTCCCAAGCCGGCGACGGCCGCCACGGGCGGCCGTCTCGTCTGTCTGACGGATGGCCGGGAGTACACGATCGGCGTTGCACCGATGGTGCTGGGGCGGGAGGCGGGCTGCGATATCGTGGTGCCCAACAAGGACGTCTCGCGCCGTCATGCGGAGATCTTTTCGTCACCGCAAGGCTACGTCCTGGTTGACAGCAGCACGAATGGGACCTTTGTGAACGGGGAGCGGATCGAGGCCCAGCGGGTGCTGGCCCGGGCCGATGTGCTCCGGGTCGGCGACCATGAGTTCCGGTTCTACGCCGACCGAGCCGCGGATCCGGTGCCGGCCCCTGCGCCAGTCGCACCTCCCGCACCGGTGCCGCCTCCGGTACCGTCCAGCGCCGCGCCGGTCGAGGCCGCCGCACCCACTCCGCCGGCGCCTGTACCACCCTCGGGCGCGGTAGAGCGGTTGTCGCACACGATGCATGGCATGCCGGTGCCGCCTCCAATGCCGGCGCCTGCCGCCGCCCCAGCCGCGCCGCCGGTCATGTCACCCAGGCCGGTGCTACGCTCCTCCGGGCCGACCACGACGCTCGCGACCCTGCTGGTACGGAGCGGGACGCTCAAGGGGCAACGGCTGATGGTGCGGGTGCCGGTCGTGAATGTCGGGCGGGCGGAGTACAATGACCTCGTGATCCCGGAAGATAGTGTGAGCAGTACGCACGCCAAGCTGCAGCGGCGGGACGGGGTCTGGGTGCTGACCGACACCGACTCGACCAATGGCACCTGGGTCGATGGCGAGCGATTGCAGGGCGAGGCGGTGCTGGGGCCAGGCGCCGTGGTTCGTTTCGGCGAGATTTCCGTCATGTTCGAGCCGACCGACGAGCATCTCGGCATGGGCAGCGGCTCGGGCACCAAGGTGATGGGGGCCATCAAGGCACCGGGAACCCCCGCGCCAGCGCCACCGCCGGTCCCCACACCGGTCGCCGCCTCCACGGCCGCACCAACGCCGGCGGTGCCGATTGCGGCGACGCCGATGCCACCGGCAGCGCCTCCGCCAAAGGCGCCGGCACCAGTGGCGCCGGTACCAGTGGCGCCGGTACCAGTGGCGCCGGTACCAGTTGCCGAGCCGGCGCGACCGGCTCGTCCGATGCCTCCAGCGGAGCCGGTGCTCAGCAAGTCGGGCGCGCGGCGACCCGTCATGGTGTCCTCGCCGCCGCCGGGCGGGTTGCCGTCGTGGGTCATCCCTGCGGTTGTCCTGGTGGTCCTCGCGATCGTCGCCGTCGTACTTCTGACGAGGTAGCCCGAACTCGTGCGGTTCACCTGCGCAGCCCGTACCGACACCGGCATTGTCCGGTCAGGGAACGAAGACAATTATCTCATGCTGGCCGACCGCGGTGTTTTCATCGTGGCGGACGGCATGGGGGGGCACGCGGCAGGCGAGGTCGCCAGCGAGATGGCGGTCCGCATCATCTCGCGCGAGCTGGGCACCCTGCGTGGCCTGAGTGACGACCAGGCCGGCGAGCGGATGCGGCACTCGATCATCGAGGCCAACGCCTTGATCTTCGACCGCACGCTCACCGAGCACGACAAGCGCGGCATGGGCACCACGACGACGGTGCTCACGCTGCTGCCGCAGCGGTTTCTCGTCGGTCAGGTCGGCGACAGCCGGGCGTATCTGCTGCGCAACGGCAACTTCCTGCAGGTCACCAAGGATCATTCCTACGTGCAGGAACAGGTGGATCTCGGCCTGCTCACCGCCGAGCAGGCGCGGGTTCACCCCTACAGCAATGTGATTACCCGCTGTATTGGCGCGAATGCCGAGGTGGTGCCGGATCTGTACTTCGGGCATTTGCGGCCGGGCGACGTGCTGCTGCTCGCCTCCGATGGCCTCACCGGCATGCTGGAGGACGAGCACCTCGCCGCCATCCTGCAGGCCGAGGGCGGTCCGCAGCAGTGGGTCGACCGGATGATCAACGACGCCAATCGGCGGGGCGGGCTCGACAACATCACCGCGATCATCATTCGCATCGAGCAGGACGTGCAGACCGAAACCACGAACCCGACGATCGCCGCGGCCCGGCCGAAAGAGAGCTAGCGCGCGCCGGCACGACTCCCGCCGGAAACCCTGACCGGTCCAGCGCGTAACTTCCCCATGCCAATCCCCGCGCTCAACTCCATCGTGATCGGGCTGGACACGTTGCGCGCGAACCCGCTCCGCACCCTCCTTTCGACCCTGGGCATCGTCATCGGGGCGGCTTCGCTTGTGGCCGTGCTCTCACTGGGCGACGGGATCGAGCGATTCGGACGACAGCAGATCGAACAGACCACGGACCTGCAATCGGTGGTGCTCCAGGCACGGACCACGACTGCCGTCGACGGGCAGATCTTCCCGCTGGACAGCTACCCGGTCTTTTCGCGGATGGACGCAGAGGCACTGGTTGCCCGGATCCCGGCGGTGCGTGGGGCCTCGCTTACCCTGATCGGGCAGGCACCGATCGCCTGGCCCGGCGGCACGGAGGAAGAGGTGACGGTGGCTGCCACGCTGCCCACCGCGGCGGCCCTGCTTGGTCTCCACTTCGCCGCTGGCCGCTACTTCACCGCGGCGGAAGCGGCGGACAATGCACCGGCGGTAGTGCTGAGCCACGATCTCGCTGGTCGCGTCGGCGGCGGGAC
>JAWXBX010000012.1:0-5208 GCA_034440415.1 Gemmatimonadota bacterium
GGCCTTCCGGCCGGTGCTGGGGTGCTCCCCGGGCGGCGCCCGCTTCCAATCGCACCACGGACCATGACCCCTCCTGACCTCCAGAGCCGCGCGCGCGGCGCGCTGCTCGGACTCGCTGCCGGCAATGCCCTCGGTGTGCCCACGGAATTTCTTCACACGGCGGAGGCGATCGCCGCCGCATTCCCCGACGGCCTGCAGGACATCATCCGCCGGGACACCGCCGAGTCGCCCTACGATGATGACCTGGCCCTGATGGTGCTGCTGGCGGAGGAATTGCTCGAGCGGGAAGTGGACCTGCGGCGGCTGGCGCTGCGCTGGGTTGAGTGGGCCGAGCAGGATGGGCGGGGCATCGGGCTGTGGACCCGGACCGCACTCAGGCATATCCGGCAGCATGATTCCCCGCCTGGATCCACTGGCGGACAGGCCGGCAACGGGGTGTTGTCGCGCTGCCTGCCCGTCGCCCTGCGGACCTTCGGCACACCCCCCAATCTCATCAGCGGCAGCTATCACACGGCGGTCCTTACCCATCCGGACGAACGGTGTGGCTGGGGTGCGGTTGCCATCAACGTCGCCGTGGCGTGCTTTCTCCGCGGCCGGCGCGACTTCATCGGAGATGTGCTCGAGGCGCTGACCAGCAACGCCGCCCCGGCCGAGTTGTGTGATGCGATCCGCCGGGTGCCGCTCGAACGGCGTGAGGAGTTGCCCATTACCGGGCCGGAGGCGGGGTACGTGGTGCACGGTGTCGAGACAGCGCTCTGGTTCGCGTATCATGAGCCGAATCTGGAGCGCGGGCTGCAATGGCTCGCCACGGCGGGGGGCGACACCGACACGAACGCGGCGGTCGCTGGCGGACTCATGGGGGCGCGGGATGGCGAGCGCGCGGTGCCGCCACGCTGGGTCGCTGCAGTGCCCGGGGCCGATCGGTTGCGCCGGTTGGCGGAGCAACTGGTCGCCGGGGGTGCCGCCCCACCCCATGCGCCGATTTCATCCTGAGTTTATCGTCGCCGGGTTATCATGTCCGCCTGCCATCACTTGAAGAAGGAGGCGCTGTGCGGTTGATCTACCAAATCCACAAATGGGTGGGTGTCGGCATCGGGCTGATGCTGGTGATGTGGATCGTCACTGGTATCATGGCGGCTGGGGGAGACGCCGCGCAGGGTCGAGGTCGGCGCGAGACCGGGCCCGATTTTGCCCGTGCGACCGTGACGCCGGCCCAGGCCGTCCAGACCGCCATCGCCGCCGACAGCGGAATCGCCCCGGTCACCCAGCTGACCGTCGAACGCCTCGGCGCGACAATTGTCTACCGCCTGACCGGGGGGAGGGGGGCGGTCATGCTCCTCGACGCCGGCGACGGCAGCCGTGTCGTGGTCGATGAAGCGGTCGCACGCGAAGTGGTGTTGCTGGATTCACCCCGGGCCACGATTGGTGCGCCGACACTGGTCGAGCGGCACGATGGCCTGTATCAGGCCGGAGCATTGCCGGTCTGGCGGGTCGCACTGGGAGACGATGCCGGCACCGTCGTGCATGTCAATGCTGCTACGGGGGCATTGAGCCGGATCGATCGACGGGGGCAACTGCATCGGACGGTGATGGGGCTGCACACCTTTGGCAGCCTGCGGCGTTTCATCCCGAGTGCGCGGGCGGTGTACTTCCTCTTCGTTGCGGCCAGTATCATCTCGCTCGTCAGTGTCGTGACGGGTTACTACCTGTCATTGCCGCGCGAGTGGCGACTCTGGGGTCGGAGTCGCGGGAGCTGAGTCCGGGGAGATCAGGCCGCGGGGAGGCGGACGACGCAGGTGGTGAGAAAACCCCCGCGCACCCTGTAGACGGTCTTCACCTCGAGCCACTTCGGGGCCAGCGCTTTCGTCAGGTCCTCGGCCATTTTCGCGGTAGCATGCTCCTGAAAGATGCCGACGTTGCGGTAACTGGTGACATAATACTTGAGGCTCTTGAGCTCGATGCACTTCGAGGCCGGCATGTAGCGGATCGCGAGCGTGGCGAAGTCCGGCAGCCCGCTGTAGGGACAGACGGCGCTGAATTCATCGGTCTCGGTAAGGATCTCCTGCTCCGGACCTTCGTAGCCAAAGGTCTCCAGAACCGCGACATCGACGTGCTCGGGGCCCACAAAGGGAATCGTGCGTCCTTCGGCGATAGCCATGGAGTTCTCCTTCGAGCCATGAGGCGGGCGACCCAGGTGGTCGTCCCTCTGGTGCATGCGGGCCTGGCGATCTGGTGCTGACCACGGAGTGCCACGAATCTAATTCGCCATACCTCCCAGCGCCGGGCCGCTTCCGCCTCCGCTGCCGATCCATGCACTATCCCGCGTCTGCCGCACGCTGCTGCCGGTACCATCTCCCTCCAGCCCGCCACCGGGCGCTACTGCTCTGCAGGGCAAGCGCTTACGGGTTGGGTCGGGAGGCGGTACGGTGGTTGCCCATCGTGGAGCTGTCCCCCTCGGAAAGCTCCCCGAATGCGTGTGCTACCTCACATTCTGGTCGTCCTCGCCCTTGTGCCTGCCGCGCTCACGGCACAGGAGGGCAATGCCGCTGTGGCCATTGCCGAGACCGACGTTGTGGGCCTCATACTGGGCAAGACGACGCTGCCCGATGTCGAGCGCATCTTCGCGAGCCGGGGCCAGCGGGAAGCCCTTGCCAGTGCCCGACTGCCCCGGCGACTCGCCCCGCCCCCGCGCTGGAAAGTTGGCGGCGTGGTCATTGTTCCGAGCATTCGTGTTGATGAGACCTCGCAGTCGCCGACTCTCTATTTCGACGGGGCCGAGCGCCTGGTCCTGGTCGTCGACCCCGCAGCGCAGGGCAGCTCCAGTCGGGCGGAGTTTGAGGCGCGCCACCCCGGCGCCCGAATTGCCGGTCGATTCCGCGGCACGGTCGCCCTTGAAGCACCACTGGAGAAATGCGTCACGATCAGTGCGCTGTTCAAGGAGCAGGGCGGGGCACTGCAGCAGCTGGCATACGGATATACCTGCAAGCCAAGCGCTGCAGGGAGCCGGTAAGCTCCGCACCATGGCGGCCGGGCGGACCAGAAGACCGAAATGCGGCGACTGATGGAAGAATGAAAAGGACGGAGGAGACCATTCGGTCCACTCCGCCCTTTCAAATTCCTCCTGCCTCCCGCCTACTCCCTACTCCCTACTTCCCGTCCCGCACCATCCCCGCCTCGAGCCACAGGAAATGGTCGTCCAGCACATGCCGCGCAGTGGCGTAGGTCGCGATGTCGTCGTTGGACCAGACCTCGCGGAACTTCTGCTCCACCCGCCGGCGCGCCTGCCGACTGAAGATATCGGCCAGTTCCCGCGGGCCGGTCTGGCTCGGCTGGGCGGCCACCATCGCCTGGGCCCGGCTGCATGCCGCCGAGATGGCCAGCAGCTCCGCCCCGATCTCGACCAGGCGACCGAGGACCGCCTGGCGCTTCTCGAGCTTGGGCCCGAAGCGCACCATGCAGTGGAACAGTGTGCGCGCCAGCTTCCGGCTGGACCGCTCCACGAAGCGCAGGTGCCCCGTCAGCCGGCCGAACTCGCCGTAGCCGAACCACCCCTTGAACGGAATCCAGAGCTTGGGATACCAGAGACCGTAGAAGCCGGCGGACTTGATCAGGGCGTTCAGCTTTTGCGAACCGGTCGACTTGGGATCGATCAGTGCCCCCGCCACCCGGAGGTGCGTGTCCACCGCCTCACGGGCAATGAACAGCCGCATGATCTCCGACGATCCCTCGAAGATGAGGTTGATCCGGCAGTCGCGCATCATCCGCTCGACCGGGTCGGGGCGCTCGCCGCGCGACCGGAGGCTGTCGGCGGTCTCGTAACCGCGCCCGCCCTTGATCTGCAGCGTGTCGTCGATGATGCGCCAGGCGATTTCGGTGTTCCACATCTTGGCGATTGCGGCCTCGAGCCGGATATCCCGGTCCCCGGCGTCGGCCATGAGGCTGGCGAGGTCGCTGACCGCCTCCATGGCGAAGGTTTCAGCGGCCATCCGCCCGATCTTCTGGGCGACGGCGTCGTGCTTGCCCACCGCCTGGCCCCACTGCACCCGCTGGCTCGCCCAGTGACGCACGATCTCGAGGCAGCGCTTGGCGCCCGCCACGCATGAGGCCGGGAGCGTGAGCCGGCCGGTGTTGAGCGTGATCAGCGCGAGCTTGAGCCCCTTGCCCTCGCCCCAGATGATATTCTCGACCGGCACCTTCACGTTGGTAAAGCGGATGATGCCGTTCTCGATCGCCTTGAGGCCCATGAAGTGCAGCCGCTGTACCACCTCGACCCCGGGCCAGTCGGCTTCGACGATGAACGCGGTGATCTTCTTCCCGCTGGTACGCGCCATCACCACGAACAGCTCCGCCACGGTGCCGTTGGTGCACCACAACTTCTCGCCGTTCAGGATGTAATGCGTGCCGTCCGCCGAGAGCTCGGCGTGGGTGGAGACACCGGCCGGATCCGAGCCGACGTTCGATTCGGTCAGCGCAAAGGCGGAGATGGCCCCCTTCGCCAGCCGGGGGAGATACTTCTTCTTCTGCTCCGGCGTGCCGAACAGTTTGAGCGGGGTCGGCACGCCGATCGACTGGGCCGCGGAGAGGAGTGCGGTGAGACTGCCGTCCTGGCTCGTGACCAGGCCGATCGCCTTGGTGTACATCAGCTGGGAGAGGCCGAGGCCGCCGTACTCGGTGGGGATCTTGATGCCGAAGGCGCCAAGCTCCCGCAGCCCCTGAATCACGTCGGGGGGAATCTGTCCCTCGCGATCGATGCGGTCGCTGTCAACCCGCTCCCGCATGAACGCCTCGAGCTTCTCGAGGAACGGGCGGGCTCGCTCGACCTCCACCGGATCGGGCGCGGGGAAGGGATGGATCAGCCCGAGCTGGAAATTGCCCTCGAACAGTTGTCGGACAAAGCTCGGCGCAGCCCACTCATTTTCCCGCGCGGCCTCGGCCACATCCCGGGCCTCCTTCTCGGTGGCCAGCGGCGTTGCCGGCCGACTCGCGGTGCCGGGCCTTGGCGTCATCACGTCTGTCATGATCGTACGATCCTGTTACGGGGAAGCATGCCTGACAACTATTCTCGGCTGGAGCGACCAGATGCCGTAGTGCCGAGCTGGCCGCGGAGGCCCTGAACCACCAGCTGCACCACGTGGCGCCGCCGGGCGTCCCGAAAGGCCGGGTCCGCGGCGTCCACGCCGAGGGCGCGGAGCACGGTGGGGCCGTGGA
>JAWXBX010000013.1:0-18196 GCA_034440415.1 Gemmatimonadota bacterium
ACTTCTTCCCGCTGCCGCTCGCCGAGGCGGCATGACCCTGCTCGCTGATCCACTGATCACGCCCCGTTTTACTGTACAGAAAAGCGGAGCCACTTCTCACAACGGAGAGAAGGTCAGTGAAGGAGGCAATGGCCAGCTACCTAGACTCCGGTTCGGATCGGCTGATCATTCTAGCGACGGGCGACAACGACACGCTGGGAGCATTTGGCCTTACAGGCTCTCTCAACGCGCTTAAGTCCTCTACAAATAAGCTTTTGAATGCGTCGGATGGTGTTGCGGCAGAGCTACTCCTCGACCCATCGTACCGAGGAAAGATTCTCTTGGTGACCGGCACGGTTCAGGGAGGATTGTCTCGCCGTGAGAGCCATGTGTGGACTGGCACTGACTCGACGATCATAGCTGCGCCTGCCGAAGGTGTCTATTCGCTAAGTCCATCTGGCGCGTTGAATTCGTACCGTGGCACATCATTCGCCGTTCCATATGTTACGGGTACTGCAGCTCAGCTATGGACCATGGATCCCACATTGACAGCTCGAGAAGTCGTTGGCTACATCATTGAGGGGGCCAAGTCGTCGCGCGTTGATCTGGTGACGGGCGGACCCCTAACTCCCTCCAATGTCGGTTACGCCGGCGTATATCAACTCGACGCCTATGGCGCCCTCCGACGACTCTCACAAGAGCGCAGCACGGCGCCGCTGTGCGGTCTCGAAATGCAATACAACGGTAGTGGGAGGCTCGTGATAGCTCGGAATGCTCCGACCTCGTTTCCGATCGACGGTGACGGCTCAAAAACGTCGGTGGCCCAAGGCGGGCGGCTCATCGCGGACGGCGCCACTTATGCCGGAAACACGACCAAAGTCAAAGTCTACAGCCAGACCGGCACTCTACTCAGCACACTTCCAGGTATCTGGCGCAAAGACTACCTCGAGCGTGACACTGTCGACTTCTTCTACGACTTCACTTTTGGTGGTCCAAACTCCATGAGTTTACGACGGCAAGATGGTACGGGGAATTTCTTCAAGCTCGACTCTGTCGCGGAGCCAGGACGCTATGGCGCCAACATTCTCGAGGCGAAAGTGTCGCCTGACGGCGCCTGGGTGGTTGCGCGGGGTGAGTATTCGCTCACGAACGGACCAATTTGCCTCCCCGCCAGTACACCGGCACAAGCAACGCGCCCGTACGCGAGGACACATCTCATCAGGCTTGCTGATGGGGCATCACAGCTGCTTAGAAGCGACGAGCTGTATGCGTTCCCTTGCGTGCCGTTGTCATACTCGCCGGTTGACTGGTCAGATGTGCCCGTTTGGCGCCCTGACGCGGCGCGGTTTCTGCTGCTTGTCGCCGTTTCACAATACTCGGGCAGCACTCTGACCGGCTGGAGCGGCCTCTTGCGCGAGTACACGGCCCAGTCGCCTACGACAATTGTGGGTTCCGGTACCCACAGTGGATTGTGGCCGTTTTACGGATGGCTCCCGGCAGACGGGAGCCATCTGCGTACCGGGAACACCGACTTCAACGCGGGCAACTGGCAGACGGTTTTCGCGCTGTACAGGCCGGTCGCTCCATTCGCATTTCTTTCTCAATCGGTACAGCGTTGGCCCTCACAGTTGGTTCCATTGCGCGGCGCCAACGAGTCGGCATCAGTTGTTCAACCGCCCGTATTGCGCCGCCCAAACCAACACGCAGGATCCGAACGAGCCGCGATTACCGGACCCAGGGTCGTGCCTGGCAACTAGTCCTGGACCGAAGTCCCGTGTAGCGGGTGGTTGCCGAGTCGGCCAGACGTGAGAATATTGCCGGAGAGTGCGGCCAGCAGGCTACATTCCTGCTCCCCGCCCTCTTCGAGCATATGCACCCGTTCGCACCACGCCGCTCACGACCCCGCGCCGCTCCATTGACCAACTTCAGGCGCAGCTCACCGCCCAGGGCTATATCGCCGACCGGGAGCTCTCGACGGCGCTGTACTTGTCACTCGCGCTTGAACGCCCACTGCTCCTCGAAGGCGAGGCCGGGGTCGGCAAGACCGAGGTCACCCGCGTCCTCTCCACGGAGCTCGGCGCCGAGCTGATCCGGCTGCGATGACACCATGCAATGATGGGCCTCGTTCGCACCAATGGCTGATGGCCGATGGCCGGTGGCTGATGACTGACGACTGACTTACGGCTGACGGCTGACGGCGGACCGACTCCTCACCCAATCGACACCAGCCGCCGCAATTTGGGTACCTGCCACGCGATGACCCCGACGACCAGCATGGGCACGAGCCCGCCGAACACCACCGCGGGCACGGCGCCGAACAGTTTGGCGGCGACACCTGACTCGAAGGCCCCGATCTCATTCGAGCTCCCGATGAAGATCGCATTGACCGCGGCCACCCGACCGAGCAGATGGCGCGGCGTCAGGGTCTGGAGCAGGGTGGAGCGAAGCACCACGCTCACGTTGTCGAACACCCCTGACATCACCAGGACCGCGAGCGAGAGCAGAAAGCTGGTCGACAGCCCGAAGGCCGTAATGCAGACGCCATAGAGCGCCACCGAAACCAGCAGGGTCCGGCCGACCCGCGCCTGCAGCGGCCGGTGGGAGAGATAGACCGACGTGAGCACGGAACCGATGGCGGGGCCGGCACGCAGCAGGCCGAGGCCCTCGGCACCGACATGCAGGATGTCGAGAGCGAAGACCGGCAGCAGTGCCTCCGCTCCGGCGAAGAGCACCGAGAAGAGATCCAGCGTCAGCGCGCCCAGCAGCACCGGTTGGGTCCGCACGAAGCGCACCCCCTCGAGTAGTCCGTGCAGGCCGCTCACGCCGTCGCGCGCGGCGGGCAGCGGACGGGTCCGCACCCGGAGGAGCGCGACAACGGCGACGGCCAGCAGCGTGAAGGCGACCCCATAGGCCATCGCGGCCCCACCAAAGCCCAGCACCAGCCCGCCCACCGCGGGGCCTGCCACCGCGCCGAACTGCCAGGTACTGCTCCGCCAGGTGATGGAGTTGAGATAGAGCTCGCGCGGCACGAGGTCGGCCGCGAAGGCGGTGCGGGTCGGCTGGAGAAAACTCCGCGCGATGCCGCTGAGAAAAATGACCGTGTAGACCATCCATGCCGTGTCCGCCCGGACCAGATCCAGCAGCGTCAGGCCCAGCAGTGCGCCGAAGCAGGCCAGCAGCATGAGCAGCGCGGCGAGGCAGAGGCGCCGGCGGTCGAAGCGGTCCGCCGCCTGCCCCGCCGGCAGCGCAAAACCGATGAAGGGAATCGCCTCGGCCAGACCGATCAGGCCGAGGGCCAGCGGATCCCGTGTCACCCGGTACATCTGCCACCCGACCACCACGCCAATCATCATCTGGGCCAGCGTCTGGGTCAGCAGGAAGGCGATGAAGCGGCGGAAGTCGGGGATCCGAAGGGCCGCGTACGGGTCATGAATCGGGAAGGCGGGAGTCGGATTCATGGGCGGCAATGTAGGTGGAGGATGCCTGCCCCGGCGACGCCGCCTCGGCTAGGTTGAGAGAATCAGCCGTCCAGCCCATCCGAGGTGACGCCGTGCCCACTCCCGCTGTCGATCAACTCCAGGTCATCGGCCCCGTACTCCCCGACAGTGCGCGGGTCCTGACTCCCGCAGCGCTGGCCTTCGTGGCCGATCTCCAGCGCCGCTTCGGTCCCGGCCGTCAGGCCCTGCTCGATACCCGCCGGGCCCGGCGCCGCACCTTCCAGGCGGGCGCCCTCCCCGATTTCCTCCGCGAGACCATCAGTGTTCGGGAAGGGCCGTGGCGGGTGGCGCCGGCGCCCGCAGACCTCGATGACCGGCGGGTGGAGATCACCGGCCCGGTCGAGCGGAAGATGATGATCAACGCCTTCAACTCCGGGGCGAAGGTCTTCATGGGCGACTTCGAGGATGCGCTCTCTCCCACCTGGGAAAACGTGATCGCGGGACAGGGCAACTGTCAGGATGCCGTGCGGCGCACCATCGCCTTTGCGGCGCCGGACGGACGGGAGTACCGGCTGGCCGAACGGATCGCGACTCTGGTGGTGCGGCCGCGCGGCTGGCACATGAGCGAGAAGCACGTGCTGCTCGCCGGCTCGCCGGTCTCCGCCAGCCTGTTCGATTTCGGGCTCTACTTCTTCCATAACGCCGCCGAACTTCTCCGCCGCGGCAGCGGTCCCTACTTCTACCTCCCCAAGCTGGAGAGTCATCTCGAGGCCCGGCTGTGGAATGATGTCTTCCGCCATGCCCAGGAAGCGCTCACCATCCCCCAGGGCACCATCCGCGCGACCGCCCTGATCGAGACCATTCTTGCGGCCTTCGAGATGGAGGAGATCCTCTACGAGTTGAGGGACCACGCCGCCGGGCTCAACGCCGGCCGGTGGGACTACATCTTCTCGATCCTCAAGAATTTCGGCCATCGGCCGGAGTTCAAGCTCCCCGATCGGAGCCAGGTCACGATGGCCGTGCCGTTCATGCGGGCGTACACCGAGCTCCTGGTCCGCACCTGCCATCGGCGTGGGGCCCACGCCATCGGCGGGATGGCGGCTTTCATCCCGTCCCGGAAGGATGCTGAGGTGAATGCCACCGCCATGATGCGGGTCGGCGAAGACAAGACCCGCGAATCGAACGATGGATTTGACGGCTCCTGGGTGGCCCACCCCGACCTGGTCGGGGCCGTCCTCGAGATCTTCAACGCCAAGCTGGGAACCCGGCCCAACCAGAAGGACCGGCTGCGGGAGGAGGTCCGGACCACCCGCGACGCGCTGCTCGATGTCGCCATTCCGGGCGGTCAGGTGAGCGAATCCGGAGTGCGCACGAATATCCGGGTGGCGCTGGAGTACATCGAGAACTGGCTGGATGGCCGGGGCGCGGTGGGTATCGCCAACCTCATGGAGGATTCAGCGACCGCGGAGATCTCCCGCACCCAGCTGCGACAGTGGGTGACGCAGGGCGTGACCCTGGCCGACGGACGGCGATGCACCCCGGAGCTCTACCGGCAGTTCCGCGAGGAGGAGGCCACCCGTCTGGCAGGCACCTCCGGCGATACCGCGCGACTCATGCGGTCGGCTGCGCTGATGGACCATCTGGTCCTGGGGGAGGCACCGGAGGACTTCCTCACCCTGCCGGCGTACGAGCAGCTGGGCTGAGGAACGGGGGGACCCCGGAAGCTCCCCGGGGTGTACTGCGGTTGAATGACGTACTGGGGCGGCAGGGGTCGAACCTGCAACCTCCCGGTTAACAGCCGGGCGCTCTGCCAGTTGAGCTACACCCCAATGTTCCTGCGCTGGCGAATCGACTATCGGCCCACCACGACTGCTCCAGTACGGGGGGCCCGGGGGGCCGCCCATCCACCCACCGGCCCAAGAAAAAACCCGCCGCTCATGCGCCGGGTTTGGGCGTTACAGCGCGATCCGCGAATCGCCTACGCCTGACCCGTCGCCCCGAGGACGCGGTTCGAATTTCGATTCGTAGAATTACTCTGGCGGATACTCATGACGCCGGATATCCTACCAAGGCGAAGGAGCGGGGTCAAGGAGCCGCAGCGACCGTTCGCCCCGAATTCACCACTTCTTCATGTGACGCCAACACTATTGGAGCTTCCCTCCTCCACCAGGATTTGACATGACCTCAACCATGATGCCCCCCGCCACCGCCAAGCTCCCTGCAGGGGCGGCGGCATACAAGATGACCATCCCCGTCCGGGCCAGGTACGACAACTGGATCGGCGGTGAATACGTCGCACCGGTGAAAGGCAAGTACTTCGCCAATCCCACGCCGATCACGGGGCAGCCGCTCTGCGAGGTGGCCCGTTCGACGCATGAGGATGTGGACAAGGCGCTGGACGCCGCCCATGCGGCGGCCATGAGCTGGAACCATACCTCCACGACGTACCGGGCCAACATCCTCAACCGCATCGCCGACCGGCTGGAGCAGAATCTCGAGGCGATCGCGCTGATCGAGACCCTGGACAACGGCAAGCCGATCCGCGAGACGATCAACGCCGACCTCCCGCTCGCCGTCGATCACTTCCGGTACTTCGCCGGCGCGCTCCGGGCCCAGGAGGGCGCCATCTCCCAGATCGACGAGGACACCGTCGCCTATCACTTCCACGAGCCGCTCGGCGTCGTGGGCCAGATCATCCCGTGGAATTTCCCGCTGCTGATGGCGGTCTGGAAGCTCGCGCCGGCGCTCGCGGCGGGGAACTGCGTGGTCATGAAGCCGGCCGAGCAGACGCCGGTCTCGATCATGGCGTTCATGGAGCTGATCGCCGACATCCTGCCCAGCGGCGTGGTGAACGTGGTGCAGGGCTTCGGCGTCGAAGCCGGCAAGCCGCTCGCCTCGAGCCCGCGGATCGCCAAGATCGCCTTCACCGGCGAAACCACGACCGGGCGGCTGATCATGCAGTACGCCGCCGAGAACCTGATCCCGGTCACCCTGGAGCTGGGCGGCAAGTCGCCGAACATCTTCTTCGCCGACGTCATGGAAGCCGACGACGACTTCTTCGACAAGGCGCTCGAGGGCTTCGCGATGTTCGCGCTGAACCAGGGCGAAGTCTGCACCTGTCCTTCCCGGGCGCTGGTGCAGGAGTCGATCTATGACAAGTTCATGGAGCGAGCGGTCGCACGCACCAAGGCGATCGTCGAGGGCAGCCCGCTGGACTCCGCAACCATGATCGGCGCCCAGGCCTCGAACGATCAGCTGGAGAAGATCCTCAGCTACATCGACATCGGGAAGAAGGAAGGCGCCAAGGTGCTCACCGGCGGCGCCCGGCGGGTCCATCCCGGCGACCTCAAGGACGGCTATTACATGCAGCCGACGATTCTCGAGGGCCACAACCGGATGCGGGTCTTCCAGGAGGAGATCTTCGGCCCGGTCGTCTCGGTGACGAAGTTCAAGACCCAGGACGATGCGCTGGCCATTGCCAACGACACGCTGTATGGCCTGGGCGCCGGCCTCTGGAGCCGCGACGCGAACACCTGCTACCGCATGGGCCGCGCGATCAAGGCCGGACGGGTGTGGACCAACTGCTACCACCTCTATCCCGCCCACGCGGCCTTCGGTGGCTACAAGCAGTCCGGCATGGGCCGGGAAAACCACAAGATGATGCTGGATCACTACCAGCAGACCAAGAACATGCTGGTCAGCTACAGCCCCAAGAAGCTGGGTTTCTTCTGAGCTCCATTCAACCGGATGACCAGCACGCTGTTGCGCGGGTGCTGGTCACCGAGCCGGCGGCGACCGTGCTTCGCGAGCTCGAGGCAGAGCATGGTCCACTCCTGTTCCACCAGTCGGGGGGCTGCTGCGACGGCAGCTCCCCGATGTGCTTTCCGCGCGGTGAATTCCGGATTGGCGCGCGTGACGTCCTGCTCGGAGATATCGGCGGGACCCCATTCTATATCGGGGCGCTGCAGTACGCGGTCTGGGAACACACCCAGCTGATCATCGACGTGGTGCCCGGCCGCGGCGGCGGGTTCTCCCTCGAGGCGCCGCTCGGCGTTCGCTTCCTGACTCGCTCCCGCGTCTTCGACCCGGTCGAGCAGGCCTGGCTCGACACCTGTCCGCCGCACCGCGGCCCGGCAGCCTGAAACCGGGTCCTGGCCTCGGTTCCAGCACCGAAGCGATCGCCGCAGACCGCATGGTGGCGCCGGGGCATGATATCCGGTGCGCACGGCGTGCGTGAGTCGGCCATCTACGCGCTGCTTCTCGCCGCCGGGGAGGGCCGCCGCTTCGGCGGGGACAAGCTGCTCGCCCGCTGGCAGGGCTCACCGATCATCACGCATGTCGCCACCACGATTGCGGAGAGCATCCAGGCCGGCGAGCTCGCCGGTGCCGTCGCGGTGATCCCCCCCGCCTCAACCAGCCTGGTCTGGCCGCTCGATACGGCGGGATTCAGGCTGGTGGAGAACCCCGATCCGCGTGAGGGGGTGTCCACGTCGCTCCAGCGCGGATTGGGGGCGCTCTCCCGGCCAGGCGTGCTCCCGGAAGCCGCGGCGGCGCTGATTGTCCTGGCCGATCAGCCGCTGCTGCAGCGCCCGGTCATTCAGGCGCTCATCGCTGACTGGCGCGAACATCATCGGAGCGTCCGTCCGCACTACGCCGCCGCGCCCGACGAGCCGGGACACCCGGTGCTGCTCGCGCGCGCCGACTGGCCATTGGCGCAGGAGGCCACCGGCGATGCGGGGGTGGGGGCGTTGCTCGCGGCGGTACCCGGCGGGGTCCGGCGCATCACCGTCCCCGGGGCCAACCCCGATATCGATACCCCGGAAGATCTGCTTCATCTTGAGGGCGGCCACTGATGCGTCTCGGACTCTCCAGTGCGCCCACGACCGCCGCCCCGCCAACCCCTCCGGCACCGTTGACCGCTTGACTGAACGCTGGGTGACCCGGGATGGCCTCCGGCTCTGCGTCGACGATCTCGGCGCCGGCCCCGTCGTGCTCCTCGCGCACGGCATGTGGTGCGACGCCGGGATGTTCACGCGGCTCGCCACCGAGCTCGCCCGGGACCACCGGGTGCTGATTCCCGACCTCCGGGGTCATGGCCGCAGCGATGTACCCGCCGCAGCCTGGACTATCGCCGACCTCGCCGACGACCTCCAGGCGATCGTGGAGCAGCTCGGCGTGGACCGGCTCACCCTCGCCGGCTTCAGCATGGGCGGGATGGCGGCTGTCGCCTTCGCCCTGCGGCACGCCGAGCGCCTCAACGGACTCGCCCTGATCGGCACCAGCGCCGCCGCCGAGGAGCTCTTCCGCATTGCGGAGATCAAGGCGCTCGCGAGGATCATCCAGGTTGCGGGACCGCCGCGGTTCCTCGCGCATGAGGCGTCACGGAGCACATTCAGCCCGGAGTTCCGCAAGGCCAATCCCGACGAGGTGAAACGGTGGGAGAGCGTGGTGAAGGCCATGCACGGCCCCGCGCTGGTCCAGGCCCTTCGGGCGGTCGCGGGGCGCCCCTCCCTGCTGGAACGGCTTGGCGAGGTCCCCACGCCGACGCTGATCATTACGGGCACCGCCGACAAGGTGCTGCGGCCGCGCTGGTCGGATGCCATGCACCGCCGGCTGCCCCACTCCCGGCTGGTGACCTACCCCGGCGTCGGACACGCCGTGCCGACGGAACGGCCCCACGAAGTCGCCGTCCTCCTGCGGGCACTGGACACCGGCACCCTGCCCCGGGACAGTTGAATTGGCGGTTGCTCGAGCGGCAGGACACATTAATGGCACGGCCCTCATCCCCTGGAACCGCCTGATGAAGATTCCCCAGCTCCTGCTCCGCCAGCTGTACACCTTCGGCTCGCTGACCAATGACCCGAACGGCTTTCGCTTCAGCCTGAAGAACCGGCTGAGCGACGTGACCCTCACCCGGATCGTGCGGGTGAAGTTCGATCACCAGGAGTTTCCTGCCGCCCAGCTCGAGGTGGACCTGGGAGACGGCCGGTGGCGTTCCGCCACGGCGGTCACCCCCGACGCTCCGCATTCCTTCCCGCTCAAGCAGGTGGCCCACCTCCGGGCGCCGGGACAGCAGTTGCCCGACGGGACCCACGAGATCGAAATCGGCATCGAGGTGCAGGGTCTGGGCAGTCTCTCCTTCAAGGTCAAAGACCACGTGGCCGAGCCGCAGCGGCGACTCACGTCGGTGCCCTACTCCAAGGAAGACAACTACACCCCGGAGATCATCCATGAGCGGCAGCGGTTCATCACGCAGATCACCGGCGCCAATCTGCAGCACGTGGGCAAGTACTCCTTTGATCCGAAGGCGACGAGAGGCAACATCGAGAATTTCAGCGGGGTGGCCCAGATCCCGCTGGGGTTCGCGGGGCCGCTAAAGGTCAATGGCGAGCATGCCCAGGGAGAATTCATCATTCCCCTCGCCACCACCGAGGGGACCCTGGTGGCGTCCTATAATCGCGGCATGAAGGTGCTCAATCTGTCCGGCGGGGTGACCTGCACTGTCCAGGGCGACCACATGCAGCGGGCCCCGGTATTCGTCTTCGACAGCGCACGCGAGGCTCGCGCGTTCCGGGACTGGGTGGACGTCAACATGGGCGATATCCGCCGCGAGGCGGAGGCCACGACCCGGATCGGCAAGCTGCAGTACATCGACACCTATCTGGCGAGCAAATTCGCCTACCTGCGCTTCAACTACTTCACCGGCGACGCGGCGGGACAGAACATGGTCGGCCGGGCCACCTTCGCGGCCTGCTCCTGGATCCTGGAGCAGAACAAGAGCATCCGGCGGTTCTTCCTCGAATCCAACCTGGCCACCGACAAGAAGGCTTCCCAGGTCAACCTCATGCGCACCCGGGGCAAGCGGGTCACCGCCGAGTGCGTGATCAAGCGGGACGTCCTGCTTGATGTGATGCGGGTGGAGCCGGAGAGCCTGGTCTACCATGGGGGTGTGGCGAACGTGGGCTCGATCCTCTCGGGCGCCAATAACAATGGCGCACACTCGCCCAACGCCATTACCGCCATGTTCATCGCGACCGGGCAGGATGTGGCCAACGTGGCCGAAGGTTCGGCCGGCATCGCGTACGCCGAACTGACGCCCGAGAAGGATCTCTACCTGTCGATCACCATCCCGTCGCTGATCGTGGCCACCCACGGCGGCGGCACCGGGCTGCCCACCCAGCGCGAATGCCTCGAGGTGCTGGGCTGTGTCGGCAAAGGCAAGGTGAACAAGCTGGCGGAGATCATCGCCGGGGTGGTGCTGGCGGGAGAGGTCTCCCTGGCCGCGGCCATCTCGTCACTGGAGTGGGTGTCGTCGCACGAGGAGTATGGGCGCAATCGCTGACCCCTCGAACGAGGACCTGCTGCGGGCCCGCGGCTTCGAGATCATGCGGGTCACGAGCCCGCCGGGCCTGCTCACTCGCTTCGCGGCAACCTACCGCCACTTCCTCGGCCTGCTGTTCGGCGGACTCGCGGCGTACGTCCGGCACGAACGGGCGGAGGACACCGGCCGCGGTGCCAAATTCCTGCTCGTCCGGCTGCTGGCGGTGCTCTCCGCGCCCTTCGTGGACCGCGAGCTGCGCGCCCAGCCCTTTGCGGTACAGTTCAGGCGCCGGCTGGAGCGGCTCGGGCCCACCTATATCAAGCTGGGACAGATCCTGAGCCTGCGGGAGGATCTGCTCCCGAAGAACATCACGAGCGAACTCAAGTCGCTGCTCAATCAGTTGCCGGTGGTACCGCTCCCGGTACTGGTCTCCATCATCGAAAAGGACCTGCGCCGTCCGATATCGGAGCTCTTCCTGCAGATCGATACGATCCCCATCGGATCGGCCTCGATCGGGCAGACGCACCGGGCCACGACCCACGAGGGCGATCCGGTCATCATCAAGGTGGTCAAGCCGGGCATCCGCGAGACGCTGCAGCGCGACGCCAAGCTGCTCGGCCTGCTCGGCAGTCTGGCCGAACTGATCATTCCCCGATTCCAGCCCAAGCAGCTGGTCACCGAGTTCTGCGAATACACCCTGCGCGAAGTCGACCTGCGCCGGGAGGCCGACAACGCCGAGACCTTCGCGGCCAATTTCGCCGATACCCCCGATGTGGTCTTCCCCGAGATCTACCGCGACCTCTCGGGGCGCAGCATTCTCACGATGGAGTTCTTCGACGGGATCCGCCCCGATTCGGAAACCGCCCAGGCCCTGCCCGAAGAGGAACGCCGGCACCTCACCGATCGCGGCGCCGAGTCGATCATCCGGATGCTCTATCGCGACGGCTTCTTTCACGCCGACCTGCACCCGGGCAACCTCATGATCCTCCCCGGTCCCAAGCTCGGTTTCATCGATCTGGGCATGGTGGGCCGGCTCGACGAGGATCTTCGGCGCGGGTTACTCTACTATTACTTCGCCCTGGTCATGGGCGATGCCGACAATTCCGCGCGCTACCTCGCGGCCATCGCCAAACCCGGACCCGGCGCCAACCCGGCCGCCTTCCGGCGCGAAGCCGCCGAGATCGCCAATCGGTGGAAGCGGACCTCGACCTTCGAAGGCTACTCGCTGGGGCAGCTCATCCTCGACTCGCTGAGTCGCGGCGCGCAGTATGGGATGTACTTCCCGGTGGAACTCGTGCTGATGGTCAAGGCGCTGGTGACCTTCGAGGGCGTCGGCCATGTGCTGCTGCCCGGCTTCGATGTCGCCGAGGTTTCCAAGCGGCATATCCGGGCACTGTTCATTCAGCAGTTCAGTCCACTGCGACTGCTGACCGAGGGAATGCGGGGAGCGCCGGACATGGTCGACGCGATGGCCAAGATGCCGCTTCTCGTAACCGATGGGCTCCGGGTGCTGGAGCGGGTCGCCCGCACGCCATCGGAGAATCCACTCTCGGGATTGCGCGGGACGCTGATCGCCGGCTCCTGTCTCGTCGCGGGGGCCATCTCGATGGGCTTTGCCGCTCCATGGCCGGTCTGGGGCGGGCTGTTCGTGATCGCCTTCTTTCTCGCCATCCGCCGGAGCTGAGTCGATGCGCGAACGGGTGTCGGGAAACGATGCCGTCTGGCTGCAGGACACCGCCACCAACCTGATGGTGATCAACGGGGTGTTCATCACCGACCGGATGGACCTTGCCACGTTCCGTGACACCTTCCAGCGCCGGGTGATCGACGCCGGCGGTGGCCGGCAGTACGCCCGCTTCCGCGACCGGCTCACCTGGGTCCGCGGCGTACCCTACTGGGAGACGGACCCGGTCTTCGACATTGCGCGCCAGATCGTGCCGGCGCGGATCTCCCATCTGGCGACCACCGAACAGCTCCAGGATTACATCGGCGCGGAGGCATCGACGCCGCTGCCGCCGGACTTCCCGCCCTGGCAGTTCCAGTTTATCGAGCACTTCGGAACCGACGCGAGCGCGGTGCTGGGACGGATTCACCACAGCATCGGCGACGGCATCGCCCTGGTGTCGGTGATTTTCGCGCTGATGGAGGAGATGACGTCGGAGCACGAGACGGCCCCGGCCCGTGGGGGTATCCGTCCCGCGGCCGGCGCGATGGGGAAAGGGCTCCTCAAGGCGATCAGCGTTCCCTTCGCCGCGCCCGGTATCCTGCTCACGCGGATGCTCTGGCGCCCCGATCGCCACGCCCTGCACGGCGCCAAGGTGTCGGGAAAGAAACAGGTCGCCTGGACGGCTCCCTTCGATCTGACGGTCATCAAGGAAGCGCGGGTCCGGCTCGATGCCACGGTGAACGACGTCCTGATGGCGATGGTCACCGGCGCGCTCAGCCGGTATCTCGTCCGTCATGCCGGGGAGATGGTCGAGACGCTCCATATCTCGATGCCGGTGAACGTCCGCGGCGCGCACGAGCCGCTGAAGCTCGAGAACCGCTTCGCTGCGGTCCCACTCGAACTGCCGGCCGGGGTCGAACAGATCGGGAATCGTGTCCGGGCGGTGAAAGTCCAGATGGATGCGCTCAAGCAGTCGGTCGTGCCGATCGTTGTCTACGGCATTCAGCGCGCCATGCTCACCCTGCTGCCACAGGTGGTCAGCCGCGGGCTCATCGACTTCCTCGCCAACAAGTGCACCGCGGTCGTTACCAACGTGCCGGGCCCGCAGCGCGATATTACGCTGGCAGGGCGGAGGGTCCGCAGCCTGATGTTCTTTGTGCCGCAGCGGGCGGATATCGGGGTGGGTATTTCGATTCTGAGCTTTGCGGGCGGGGTCCAAATCGGAGTCCTCGCGGACACCGAACTGGTGCGGGATCCTCACGACCTGATCCGGGCGTTTGAGGAAGAGTTCGAAGCACTCCGCACGCTCTAGGGGCGACGGAGCCCGTCGTTCTTACACGGCGCGGCGCGCCTTGGCCCGCCGCCGCCCTGGCCGCGGCACCCCCTCCAGCCGGTCCAGCGCCCGGGTGAGGCGATCCCCTACTTCATTCGAGATGCTGCTGCGGGGAAGCCCCATCCCCTCCCAGATATCCCGCTCCTGATCCTGCAGCAGATCCATGCGCAGCCGCAGGCCGTGGCGCCGGAGCATCGCATCCAGCGTCGTGCGCCGGCGCCAGAGGTCCCGCCGGGTCGCGGCGTAGGCGATCTGGCAGATTTCCCGTCGCGAACTGAAGCTGAAGATATTGCTGAAAAACAGCCGGTATTCGTCGCGCTCCGGCTCAAACAGCTCCACATCCGCGTCGGGAAAGCGGGCACCATACCCGGCCATGCCCACCACCATCCGCGAGTGGATCATGGTCCGGAAGGTCTGGGAGAGAATCGCCGGCATGCCGCGCCGCAGCAGCGCGCCCGGCTGCAGCTTGCCCTTGGCCTCCCCGGCGGCCACATCCATCGAGACGAGCGGATTCAGACAAAGCAGCAGGTCCACGCCGTGTTCCAGGGCGACCGAGGCATGCAGGGTCTTGAGCAGGACGCCGTCCACGCAGAGGCGGCCATCGATCTCGACCGGCGGATAGAGGCCCGGCACGGCGGTGCTCGCCTGCACCGCGCGGGAGATGGGAACGTGATCCCACCCCCTGGCGCCGAAGACGATCGGGGTGCCCGCCTCCAGGTCGGCCGCCACGATGAACAGCTTCCGCGCCAATTTGCGGAAGTCATCGGTGCGCCCCTTGATCGCGAAGGTGCGTTCGAGGTTCCGGCGTATGGGCTCGTTGTCGAAGAGCCCGAGCGGAAGCGCCCGGGAGAAGCGGACCAGCGACTTCATCAGCGTTTCATCGTGCGGCGCGCTGGAGATCTGCAGCAGCGCATGCGCGAGCAGTCCGGGCAGCTGCAACCCCCGGCGGGCCCATGCGCGATACGCCGGCCGGAAGAAACTGGTCGGGTCGAAGGGATGCTCCCCGGGTTCATCCGTCACCAGCCCCCGGACCAGCTGTGTGGGAGTCAGGCCGTTGGCCAGCGAGGCGGTGACAAAGGCGCCCGCACTGACACCCACGTAGACATCACATTGGTTCAGGTCGAGGCCGTCGATCGACTCCTCGAGGGCCCGGAGCGCGCCGATTTCGTACACGGCGCCCGCCGGACCTCCGCCGGCCAGAGCAAGCCCCAGCCGGCGACCCCGCTGACCACGGCGCACGGTGGCCATGATTCCCCCGCTCAGGCGCTGGCCGACGCGGCCTTCGGCGTGCGACGGGTCTTCCGTGCCTGCGTCCTGGACTTGGCCACGACGCGGGTGAGTTCCTCAACCCGCTTGGTCAGGGTCGCGATCTCCTTGCGGGTCGGGACGCCGAGCCGATTCATGGCGTTCGTCATGCCGGCCTCGATGGGGGTCGTCACGCGGGACACCGCCGACCGCGCCTCACCCCGCAGATCCGCGGCTCGGCTCGACAGCCGGTTGATCCGTCCCTTGTTCACCTGCTCCACGCCCTCGCCCTTCTTCACCAGCTGCTTGAACAGCCGACTGCCCTCATCGCCCGCCAGAGCGAAGGCGCCGAGTCCCGCCAGCCAGATCTCGTGGGCCGATTCCTTCAACATCGGGAGCGCCTGGGTCTTCTTGGAACTCTTCTTGATCGCCATAATCTCCTCCTGGGTTGCCGGCCACCAGGGACCGGACAGTGCTATGGATACTGAACCGCATCACAACTCTATCGCCGGGCCTGCTTGCGCCGCGGCTTGCGCGCCGGCGACTCGACCTCGAGTTCGCCCAGCGATTGCTCCAATTCCGCCAGCCGGTCCCGCAGCAGCTCCAGCTCGTCCTGGATTCCGCCCACCGGGGTGATCTTCTCGACCGATGCCTTCACCAGGCGGTCCACCCGGGTCTGGACCTGCTCCACGCTGTCCGCGATCGCGCGGCCACCACGGCGGATGACATCATGAAGGAACTCAGTGGGCAGAAACGAGTAGCCACGCTTGTGGTCTTCGTAGATGATCTGCGCCAGCGTCTGGCCGGTCACGTCTTCGCCGGTCGCGCTATCCGCCACCCGCAACTCCTGACCGTCACGAATCCACTCCGCGATCTCATCGAGTGAGACGTATCGGCTCTCCTCGGTATCGTAGAGCTTCCTGCTGCCGCCGCCGTACCGCTTGATGAGCCGGATCATGCTGGGCCTCCGCTGTGGACAGACACAACATACCGCACTGCGGCAATCACGGCAAGCGCGACTTGCCGCAATGCGGTAATGCGCGCCGCATCGCGCTCCGGCGGAAGAGGGGGCGTCAGGCCGTGAACTTGCCGAGTACCACCTGGCCAAGCGCTTCCAGTTCGGCCAGATCGGTCGGCGGAGCGGCCTGGAGGGGAATGGCCAGCAGTGGTTCGCCCCGGGAGAGAAGTTTCCGCAGCCGCTCCAGACCGCGCTGGTCCCGTTCGCCCAGGTAGCGGAAGAGATCCAGCCCGCCGCGCCACGCGCCGGTGGAGCGGTCTGCCGGCGCGGCCACCGTCGGGTGGACCTGGTTGACCACGATCGGTCCGAGGTGGTGGCCCGCCTCCCTGAGCTTACGGGCGAAGAACAGGGTATCGGGAATGCGATCCTCCCCGGGCCCGCTCACCAGAAGAAACAGGGTGTCCGGCGCACGGAGCAGGCTGCGGACCTCGGCGGCGCGTTCGCGGAAGCCGTCGTACAGTGGGGCGAAGGCGCGGAAGAACTCCACCATATCGTGCAGGAGACGGATCCCGATGACCCGGTCGACGATGCGCTCAACTCCCTTCGCCGCAATCCGCATGGGCATCCGCTTGAGCCCCCCGCCCTGTTCCCACCACGGCTTGAGGGCAAGGCGAACGGCACCGCTGTCGAGGAAACCCACGATCCGGTCAGGAGCTTCGAGGAAATCCAGCGCCTGGCGCGTCGGCGGCGTATCGAGGATGATGCGATCGTAGTCGCCCTCCGCCGCCACCTCGAAGAGACGCTCCACCGCCATGTATTCGAGGATGCCGGCGAGGTTGCCGGCGAGGTCGCGGTAGAAGCGGTTGGTGAAGATCCGTTCAGCCGCTGCGTCGTCCGGTGCGTAGCGACGGATCAGGCGGTCGAATGTGGTGCGTGCGTCGAGCAGGACCACACTGAGGCGCCCTCTGGTTGCCGTCTTCACTCGCACCGCCCGGTCCCGTGCCTCCTCTCCAACCCCGAGGGCGTCCTTGAGGCGAAGCGAGGGGTCGAACGTCATGACGAGGGTGTGGTGGCCCGCCCGCGCGGAGCAGAGTCCGAGCGCGGCTGCCAGCGTGGTCTTCCCGACACCTCCGGCGCCGACCACGACGAGAAGCCGCTGGTCGAGTCGGCCGAGGCTCATGCGAGCCCATCCTCGAGGGCGGTCACAACACCAGTGAGCAACGCGGGGCCACGATCGAGCGGCAGCAAAGGTATCTCGATGAGGCGGCCTTTCCAGTCGGCCCGGAGTCGGGCAAGCTCGCGGTCATTCACCGCCCGGCGCTGACGCCAGAGATCGAAAGTGGGCTTGAGCCCTGCCCCGGCGCCCTTGCCCGCGGTGGAAGGGGCCGGAAACGGCGGGTAGAGGGCGTTGGCGATCACCAGCTCCGGCGGGCGCCCGATCTTCTCACGCAGCAGCGCGATCAGCTCGAGTGCCTCCTGGATCGGCATCTCCTCCGCGAGCGCGGTGAGTACCACCCCACAGCGCTCAGGGTCGGCGATGAACCTGGCCAGCTCCCTGGCCATCTCGCCGAGCTGCCCGCCGCCGATCGCATCGGCGAGGACGAGCGGCGCGGCGAGCATCGAGACGCTATGACCGGTCGCGGGAGCGTCCAGCACGACGACGTCAGCCTTGTGCCGGTAGTGACCCTCGACAGTCCGGAGCGCATATCCGAGCACGGCCATCTCCTTCATGCCAGGCGCACCCTGAGCGAAGTGCTGAAAGACCGAGCTGGCAATGACCTTCTTTGCGAGGGCGGCGATGGGGAGCTTCTCGCGTACCATGCCATCCACAACGGCCTGCGCCTGCAGATTCTGGACGGAGAGCCGGCTACTGGCCTTGACGATGTGGCCACCGGAGGGCTCCGTCCCCAGCAGCTGGTGCAGGCTCTCGCGCGGGTCGATCTCCAGCAGCAGCGTCCGGCGACCGCTCGCCGCGAGCAGGCGGCCGAGCGCGGCGGCGACCGTCGTCTTTCCGACGCCGCCTTTCCCGGTGACGACCACGAGTTGTTGCCTGGCGAGCCGGGCCAGCAGCTTCATGAAGACTCATGCATGAAAGGTCACGGCCATACTACTACCCGAAGGTGGGGGGGCCAACCCCGATGTTCAACGTTTGCTTCGCTGCTTGCGGCGACTCCGGTAAGGCGGATAGCGTTCGGCGTGACGGATACTCTCGACTACATCATCATCGGCTCGGGTTTCGGCGGCAGCGTCTCTGCGA
>JAWXBX010000014.1:0-10999 GCA_034440415.1 Gemmatimonadota bacterium
CCTGTTGCCGCAGCCGGTGCAGCTCGGCCATGACCTGGTGATGATGAATCGCCTCTCCCGTCGGGACCTTGGCAATGAAACAGAAGCTGCCGCCGGGGTAGAGGATCGCCTGGTCCACATCGCGCAGCGAGGCGAATCCCTGCTTGCGTGCCGCCTCTTCCAGTTCGGTGATCGTGATGGTCTCGCTGGCGAGCCGCGCTTCAATGACGCGCCCGTCCTTGATCAGCACATCGGGCCCGCCCTCGATGATCGCGCCCACCCGCTTGTACCGGAACACCAGCATTACGACCAGGTAATTGATTCCCAGCAGCGTGGTCGCCCCGAGGATGCCGCCGAGTATCGAGGTATCATTGCCGATGATCGCGTTCTGCACCGTGTTGGAGAGGGTGAGCAGGACGATGAGATCGAATGGATTGAGCTGGGCCAGCTCACGCTTTCCGGCGAGCCGCAGGCCCAGGATGAGGAAGAGATAGATGATGATCGGGCGCAGGATCTTCGCGGCGACCGGTTCGTCAGGGACGAGCAGGGTGTGCCAGAAAGGAGACATGGGGGGGAGGGAGTAGAGGGTTGGGATTACACTCGTAGGGGCGACCCTCAGGGTCGCCCAAGGGAATTTGAAACACATCCGTGGGGTCGCCCCGAAGGAAGATCGGGACCGGCAAGCATGACAGGTCCGGCCAATGGCATCAGCGTTACCTTCCGCCCATGACCGTGTTCCCCTCTGATCGGCCGCGCCGCCGGCCGGCGAAGCCGCTCGAGCCGCCGCCGAGCTGGCGCGAGCGGCTCCGCGCCACCCGCCACCTGCCGAGACTCTTTCGTCTGGTCTGGGACACCCACCACGGCTACACCACGGGGATGATCGTGTTGCGCGCCAGCCGTGCCCTGCTGCCGGTCGGGGTGCTGTGGGTCGGCAAGCTGATCATCGATGGCGTTGTTGCCCTGGTGCAGAGCGGCTCGGCGGGCGCGGGGCCGGGCTGGTTGCACAACACGAACATCCGGGCGCTGGCCATTCTGCTTGTCATCGAGCTTGGGCTGGCGGTGCTGGGGGAGCTGCTGGCCCGGCTCTCCGCGCTGGTAGAAGGCCTGCTGGGCGATCTGGTCGCCAACCGGACGAGCATCGACCTGATGAAGCATGCGGCGAGCCTCGATCTGGAGCAGCTGGAGAATGCCGAAATCTACGACAAGCTCGAACGGGCGCGCCGCCAGACGGTCGGCCGGATCGGGCTGGTGACAGGGGTGCTGGCCTCGGTCCAGGACTTCGTGACCCTGGGCACGCTGGCCGTCGCGCTCACGCTCTATGTCCCCTGGCTCCTCATCCTGCTCGCCCTCGCGGTGCTGCCGTCGTTTCTCGGTGAGACCCGGTTCGCGGCGCTGTCGTATTCGCTGCTCTACTCCTGGACGGCGGAACGGCGCCAGCTCGACTACCTGCGCTACATCGGCGCGAGCGACGTCTCCGCCAAGGAGGTCAAGCTCTTTGGCCTCGCCGACTTTCTGGTGGGGCGCTACACCGACCTGTCGTCCGAGTTCTATGAAGCCAACAAGGCGCTGGCAGTCCGCCGGGCGGTTGTCTCCTCGCTGCTGGCCCTCATTGGCACACTGGGATATTACGGCGCCTATGGCGCCATCATCTGGCTGACCGTGACGGGTCACCAGTCCCCCGCCGGCCCCTTCACGATCGGCGTGCTCACCTTCCTGGCGGCTTCGTTCCGCCAGAGCCGTGATGTCATTCAGCGAACCCTGCTCTCCGCCTCACAACTGGTGGAGCAGAGCCTCTACCTCGATGACCTGTTCTCCTTTCTGGCGCTGGAGCCCCGGATTCGCGCCAGCGCCGGCGCCCTGAAGCTTCCCACGCCGATCCGCCAGGGGTTCACCTTCGAGGATGTCGGGTTCCGCTACCCCGGCTCCGAACGCTGGGCCGTGCGGCACCTGAGCTTCGGGCTCGTGCCGGGGGAGCGCCTCGCGCTGGTCGGAGAGAATGGCGCCGGCAAGACCACGATCGCCAAGCTGCTCGCCCGGCTGTACGACCCGACCGAGGGCCGCATCCTGCTCGACGGGCATGACCTCCGGGAGTATGACGTCGAAAGCCTGCGGCGCCATGTCGGCGTGATCTTCCAGGACTTCTTCCGCTACGATCTTCCGCTGCGGGAGAATATCGCGGTGGGCGACATCCGCCAGCTGGAGGATCAGGCGGCGATCGCGACGGCGGCGGAACGGAGCCTGGCCGACAGCGTCGTGGCACGGCTGGCCAACGGTTACGCCCAGATACTCGGGCGCAGGTTTGAAGGCGGCGTTGATCTCTCCGGCGGCGAGTGGCAGAAGGTCGCGCTGGCCAGAGCCTATCTTCGGGAGTCGCAGCTCCTCATCCTCGACGAGCCCACCGCGGCACTTGATGCCCGGGCGGAGTACGAAGTGTTCCAGCGCTTCTCGGAGCTCACCGTGGGGCGGATGGCGGTGCTGATCAGCCACCGCTTCAGCACGGTGCGGATGGCCGACCGGATTCTCGTGCTCACGGCAGGGGAGATCGTCGAGCAGGGTACCCACGACGCCCTGCTGGCCACCCGCGGCCTGTATGCCGAGCTCTTCGGGCTGCAGGCGGCGGGGTATCGCTGAGCCGACGCCTGGTCAGACCGACTGGGCTCCCCGACCGCGGAGCGCGGCCCCGGCCCAGATCGCAACGAGTTTCGTCACGAACGATGCCGTGAAGAGCGGGAGAATCGTCCTGCTCGCCCCGCTCGCCACCAGGATGGCGCCGTCCAGAGTGGCGTAGACGCCCCAGACGGCCAGCGCCATGACGATGGCGGAACGATGCGCCTTCCACCCCGCCACCCACCACCCCGCAAGAAACATCAGCGGAATACCGGCGACGATGCTGCAGTAGGGCGCGGCGATCTGCACATGCGCCTGATAGAACGCCTCGTCGTGGCCGGGATTGATCAGGTGGCCATAGGCGACCATGTACAATACGGTGCAAAGGATGTTTGCGACCATGACCAATACTGCCACACCGGCCAGCCGCGCCAGGAGATTGAAGCCCATCGCCGTCTCCACAGTCAGGAGGTGATCAGGGCATTGCCTTCTTGAGCTGGTCGAGAAACCAGACCCAGCCGAAGGGGTAGTCGCTGATGTCGGTCGTGCGGCTGAATCCTGCGTGGATGAACGTGACACGCGTCGCGCTCCCCGCCGGCTCGAGCAGCCAGGTGATCGTCTGGCCAGTGACTGACGTGTCGCCCCGCCAGTCCGGCCAGTCGAGGACCAGCTTCCGGTTCGGGACGAACTCGAGGATCGTCGTCGGCCCGCCATGCACCTCCTTCCCGTCCACCTTGTACTGCCAATGGAGATCGTAGCGCCCTCCCACCTTCGGCTCGACAATCGCCGATGTGGTCCCGAACCAGCGATTGATCTGCTCCGGCTCGATCAGGGCGCGGAACACCGCTTCGGGCGGGGCCTCGATGGTGATCACCATGCGAACCTCCGGTGCCGGGTCGGTGTAGTCCGGCCACACAATCCCCCCGCCCCCGGCGAGATGGCAGGAGAGATTGCCGAGACTGAACCGCCAGTGATCGTCGATCAGTTCCCTGCTTCGCGGGACGCCGAGCTCGCCCCGGATCTCATGGCGCAGGGTGAGTTTCGTGCTCGCCCCATCCGGCTCGGCCGCCAGCGTCACTGTCACTTCAGTGTCCGTGTCATGCAGCCGCCAGGTGAATGCGACGGCGGTGTCTGGTTCGAAACGGGTGAGCTGCTGCGTCGCCTCCGCCGCGCTCGGTGCACCGAGCGTGTGGCGGCCCCAGAAGCGGAAGGATTCACCGGATGCCGTACCGGGTGCGGCATGCTCGGCGAACCAGCTGGTGAGTTCTGTCCGATCGGCCAAGGCCCGGAAAACCCGCGCGGGTGTCGCAGTGAGCGTGCAGGAATGTTCATGGGTCCAGCTCATGGGTGTTCCCCCGGTGTGGAGATGCGGCCCTCGGTAGACTCGACGAACTGCTTGAGATCGTGCAGCCGCGCGGTCCAGAACCCCCGATAGTGTTCAATCCACCGCTCGACCTCGCGCAGCGGTGTGGGGTCGAGGGAGTAGAGCCGGGACTGCGCCACCTGCCGCTGCCGCACCAGGCCGGCGCCCCGCAGGACTCGGAGATGCCGGGAGACGGCTGGACGGCTGACAGGAAAGAGGCTCGCCAGCTCTCCGGCGGAGCGCTCCCGCTGACGCAGGGCGTCGAGGATACCGCGCCGGGTTGGATCCGCGATGGCGTGAAAGGCGAGGCGATTGTGTGTAACCATATAGTTACATAATGCGCAGCCTCGCCATCCCGCGCAAGACGGGTCCCGCCTCTGCGCTTGCTTTGCGGCGGCGGAACGAGCCCCGATCAAGCCAAGCCTTCCACCCCATGATCGTGCCTTCCGGGAACCTTGCCTCCCACTGCGTCGTTCGGGCGCATCCTCAACCGCACAGGCTCCATGATTCGCTTAGCTCTTGTCGGCGCCCTCAGCCTTGTAGCTCTTCCGCTGGCGGCCCAGCAGCGCGCCGATGGCTGGCCGCTGATCCCGGTCCCGATCGCCCAGCTCATCTCTTCGATCCTGATCGAACGAGCTACTGCAGGACCATGAACCGGCCGAACTAACACCTGGAGGCCGGCGGCGTCATCTTTGACCGGATCAGATCACCCACCAGTCAAGGAGCGTCCTATGCGCCGCAGTGATATTCGCAGCATTCGATGGTTGACCGCGGCCCTGCTGGTCCTGGCCTTCGCCCCCGCCCCGCTCGCAGCGCAGGCCTGGGAATCCCTCGGCACCAGGGAAGTCAGTTTCGCGCGGGACCGGGATGTCATCGCTGTGACGGCGCGCGAGGGTCGTTTCCGCGCCATCAAGATCGAGGTCGATCAGGGCACTCTCGAGATGTTCAACGTCCAGGTCACCTTCGGCGACGGGCAGCGTTTTTCACCGGAAACCCGCCTGGTCTTCGCGGAAAACAGCCGGAGCCGAGCCATCGATCTGCCCGGAGAGGCGAGGATCATCCAGCGGGTCGAATTCAGCTACAAAAGCCGGGTGAGGCGCGGACGTGCGGTGGTCCATCTCTTCGGTGTGCGCGGCGACCGGCGCGGGGATGAGCGTCCGCATGATGGTCCGATCGCGGGGCGGCCCGACGGTGATCGCGGCGAATGGAGATCGCTCGGCAGCCGTTCGGTGAGTTTCCGTTCGGAGCATGATGTGATCTCGGGTCTGGGCGACGGGCGCTTCCGGCGGCTCAGAATCGATGTGAAGAGCGGCGACCTCGAGATGTTCAATGTCCGAATCACCTTCGGCGACGGACAGACATATTCGCCGGAGACGCGGCTCTACTTCGGCGACGATACCCGGTCGCGCGTCATTGACCTCCCGGGAGAGTCGCGAATCATCCGATCGGTGGAGTTCTCCTACAAGAGCGTTCGGGGCGGCCGGGAGGGACGGGCGGAGGTGACGGTACTTGGGCAGAACTAGCAGCCAGCGCAGCGGCGCAACGGGGGCAGCCACCGGCTGTCCTCGTTGGCTGTATCCGACTTGTGCGGCGCCATTCTCGCTAGCACACCGTGCGGGGGTATCGTCTCGCGGCCCATTCAGGAGTCTGGGTACATTTCCTCCGACCACTCCCGAGGGGGACCTGAATGGCTACGACACTGAGGCGCTCCACGACCAACTCCATGATCGGCGGGGTGATCGGCGGCTTGGCCGAGCACTTTGATCTCGACCCGACCATGCTGCGGGTGATCTACGTGATCGTGTCGATTCTCTCCGTCGCCTTCCCGGGCATTTTCGTCTACCTGGTGCTCTGGGTTGTCATCCCGAAAGCGCCGCGGACGTAATCTGCGGAATTCTGGCTGACCTGCTGCTGTTCGTCCATTTCACTTTCATGAAGTTCGTCGCGGCGGCCGGGTTTGGCGTGCTCCGCTGGCGGTGGATCCGGTGGGTTCACCTGCCCGCCGCTGTTCTCGGTGCCGGCCTCGCGTTCGCCGGGTGGCACTGGCCGTTCGAAAGCACACAGCGCTGGCTGCGCGATCAGGGGGCGCAGCGGGGCTACTCGCTGAATCTGGTCGACCGCTTCCGTCCCGAGTGGATGCATCCTGCCGCGCCGCCCCGCGGGATGGAGTTGCTCATCGGTGTGGCGGTCGTGATCATCAACAGCCTCATCTACCACCGGGTTTTTCGGCGGGCACCTCTCCCTGCCATTGTTTCTCCTCGGAGCTCCCATGGCCATTGATTCACGGTTCACGACAACAGGATTCAGTTTCGAGGGCTGCAGAATCATTCAGACGCTGGGTGTGGTGCGTGGAATCACGGTCCGCTCCCGGTCGGTGGTCGGCCGCATCGGTGCCGGGTTTCAGATCTTCCTGGGCGGCAACATCACGATCTATACCCGGCTCTGCGAGCGGGCCCGTGAAGAAGCCTTCAACATCATGCTGGTGCATGCGGAAGAAGTTGGGGCGAATGGACTCATCGGCGTGCGCTATGATGCCGGCGAGCTGGCCCCGGGCGTGACGGAAGTCCTCTGCTATGGAACGGCCGTCGTCATCGAATCGAGTCCATGATGGAGTGATTCGGAGGCCTGAGGCGGGGTGCATGGCGCCTCCCTGGTTGTGCGTTGACCCGCTGCAACACGGCGAGCCACCTGGCTCGTCGTGTTGCAGTGAGAAGTCTGCAACCACTTTCATGGGGTGTCCATCCATCAGAGTTAGACTATCTCAAATGTTCTTCCGTCGTACTCTGGCTTTGCTGGACGAAGATGCCATATGAACCCGCTGCTCCTTTCCCTCACGCTACTGGCGGCCCCGCAGGACAGTGGCTCCATGGTGTCAGCCGATTGGCTCGCGGATTCCAGTCAGGCGCTCCCTGCGGTCAGTCTGGCACCGCGCATCGAGAACCTGTCCCTCCTGGGATCGGTGGTGCCGGCGAACGATCTGCCGATGTTTCCGGTGGACACGGACCCGGATCCCGGCACGCGGCGGTCCAGGGCGGTGCGATACAGTGATCTGTATTACACCCGGCTGACCATCCACAAATATGCGAGCTACCTCACAGTGCCGCTCTTCGCGGCAGAATATGTTGTGGGGCAACAGCTTTACAACGATCCTGGCGATGGCGGCAACCGAGGGCTGTATGCAGCGCTGGCCGGGGGCATCGCTGGTCTTTTCGCGGTCAACACCGTGACGGGCGTCTGGAACCTGATCGAGAGCCGTCACGAAAAGGCGGGCCGGACCCGCCGCTGGGTCCACAGTTTGCTGATGATGGCGGCCGACGCCGGCTTTGTGGTCACCGGGGCCACCGCACCCGATGATGACGGCGGTGGAGGATCGGGACGCAGCACGCACAGGGCCGTGGCCATCAGTTCGATGGGTGTCGCACTTGTCAGCTACGGCATGATGTTCCTCTGGAAGGACTGAAACCATGACGATCGTGCACCAACTGGCCGTGGCCGTGGCGCCGTGGGCCGATTTCTACAACCACAGCGCCGTCGCCCAGTCGGCGGTGGCGTTCGGGCACTTTGGCGGGATGATGACCGCCGGCGGCCTGGCGCTCTCCGCTGACCGTTCGACCATCCGGGCCATGCGGGGCGAGTCTTGGGAACACCGTCGGCACCTGAAGGAACTGGCATCCATCCACCCGCTGGTGGTAGGCGCGCTGGCGGTGACTGCCACGAGCGGGCTCCTGATGTTTGCCGCCGACCTGGAAACGCTCTCCGGATCAGCGATGTTCTGGGTCAAGATGGCGCTGGTCGGGCTGCTCCTGCTCAACGGCGGGATGATGGTGCGGGCGGAGCGCCGGCTGGAACAGGGCCATCCCTCCGAGGGCAAGCTGTGGCAGCAGCTGCGCCGGGCTTCCCTGCTGAGTCTGGGTCTCTGGTTTGCCGTGGTATTGGCGGGCGCCGTCCTGCCGAACGTCGTCTGAAAGGTCCGTGATGTCCGACTGTACCAGCTGTGACCCCTCCGGTCGCCGCGATTTTCTCCGTTCCGTCACCGCCGCTCTCACCGTCGCGTTCGGCTCACTTGCCATCAGTCCGCGTGAGGCGGCCGCGCTTCCCCTCAGCCTGCTGCCTGCGCTCCGTCGGTTGGGTGACGACGTGATCTATCCGGTTCCGGATGTGGACGGTGTCACGATCGACGACAAGAACGAAGTCATCCTGGTCCGCTGGCAGGCGCAGGTCTATGCCTTCAACCTCTCGTGCCCGCACCAGAACACCGCACTCCGGTGGCTGGGAAAAGACAGCCGCTTCCAGTGTCCCAAGCACAAGTCGAAGTACCAGCCGGACGGCACGTTCATCACCGGCCGAGCAACCCGCAACCTCGACCGGTTCGCCATCCGCAAGCAGGCCGGCAAGCTGGTCGTGGACGTGGCCGCCATGTACAAGAGCGACAAGCAGGCCGCGGCGTGGGCTGCCGCGAAAGTCGCGGTCTGAGGGCTGGATCGGCCACCGCGAGGTGGCCATCTTCATTCCATGTCCCTGCCCGCCCTCCTGCTTGCCCAGACGCTGCTGAGCCTGCCGCCCCGGCTCGCCACCTTCCCCAGGTACGACGCTCAGCTGCCGGCCGTCGAGGCGGAAGCCGCAGCGCCCGCGCTGAACGATCATGCGATGGCGGTACTGTTCCCTCTGCCAGCCGCCGCTGATTCGGTCCGACGCCGACACGCCGTCCGCCTGTCGTACAGCTACTATCGCCGGCTCGACCTGCACCGCTGGGTCGGGTACGCGGTACCACCACTGCTCTTCGCGGAATTCCTGGCCGGCGAGAAGCTGCTGAAGGAAGGCAGCGATTCGCCGCTCTGGGCGGAGAAATCACACAAGCCGATCGCCTACGCGCTCGCGGGCATCTTCACCTTCAACACCGTCACCGGGGTGTGGAACCTGGTGGATGCCCGAAAGGTGGAGAACGGGAAGAACCGTCGCTTGGTGCATTCGATCCTGATGCTGGCCTCGAGCGCCGGCTTCATCTACGCCGCGCATATTGCGCCGAGCACCGCGGATATCGACGCCCGCATCGCGGCGGGCAAGCGGGGTGGATGGACGCCGCACAAGAAAGCCGCCGTCGCGTCGATCGGGCTGGCGACGGTAGCGCATGCCATGATGTTCATCTGGAAGGAATAGGAAGAGTCACATCAGCATCCGCTCGAAATCCTCCAGCATATTCGTGGCGCCGAGTCGGGTGAAGATGGCCCGCGCCTCGGCGCGATACGGAGCAGACTCCGACTCCCGCCCCTGGCGATGCAACGCCGTCGCCAGTACCGCCGTGCACTCCGCCATCAACTGGACGCTGCCAATCCGTTCGGCAATGGCGCGGGCCTCTCGCGCGGCGATTTCGGCGCCGGCGGGATTGCCCTGGCGCAACGCCAGCAGGCCACGCAGCCGGCTCGCATCGGCAAGCCCGACATCGTCCATCGCCTCCAGCGCCAGCCGCTCGGCGCGGGTGAGTTCACGTTCGGCGAGGCCCAGTTCGTCCCGATGGAGATGGAGCTCTGCGCGCCCCATGATCGCCAGGGCAAGCAGCGAAGGCTCAGCCACCTGTTCGGCGTGCCGGACCGCCTGGTGCGATGAGTCGTCCGCGTCCTCCCAATCGGCCCGCTGCCGGAACGCGAGACCCAGGTTGTGATAGGTCTGCGCCGTGCCTCGGCGATCACCGAGGCGCTGGTACTCCAGCAGCGCAGAGCGATAGAGGCTCAGCGCGAGATCTGGTCGACTCTGCAGGTGGGCGACCGAGGCCAGGTTGTTCGAGGCATGTGCGGCCATGCGGGAATCTTCGAGCATGCGCGCCTGGTCGAGCGCCTCGCCGAAGCAGCGCTCGGCATCGTCCAGCCGGCCCTGCTCGAAGGCGATCGCGCCGAGGAGGTTCATGACGCGCATGCGGCCATCGCTGTCCGCCCGGCGGCGGAACTGGTCCAGCGCCGCTTCGGCATAGGTGACCCCGAGGCCGTACTCGCCGATGCGGGTTGCGGCGGTGGCGGAGAGCAGCTCCACCTCCGGCCGACCGGCAGTCTCGGGACCCCAGCGGGAGTGGGCATCGAGCGCCTCCCGGAAACACCCCGCCTCCACGAGCTGGCGCAGCTCGCGGGAGGGATCGGGGAGGTCGGGGGGTGTGGTCATAGAATGAGCCGTTAGCCCTTAGCCGTTGGCCGTTGGCTGTCAGCCATCGACAGCTTCGCCGGCAGCTGAGGCCGAACAGCGCTCCTAGTACGCAATGGCATAGCGGCTGAAGCCATTCAGTTTGGCTTCGATTTCGTTGGTGGCCTCGAGCTTCGCCGTGCCGACCTTGGTGTAGTCATCCACCAGCGTTGGCTGGCGCCAGATGTCGATTTCCTGCTCGATCTGATCGTCCGCAGCGTCCGTATTCCCGTCCTGGTTCAGGTCGCTGCCCGCCTCACCGTACTCGATCTTCAGCTCGGCCTGATGGCCGGGATCGAAGCTGAGTCCGGTCGGCTCCAGGTGGAAGAGGATGCTGTCGCTCCCGACCCACGCGATCGTGATCGTGACGGTGTCGCCATTCTGGAAGGGTGTGCCATCGGGATAGTTGAGCAGACTCTGACCGTCGAGCTTGAGTCGCACGAAGTCTTCGTCCTCACCGCTGCCGCCACAATCTGCGGGATTGCCGGTCTCAGGAAATGTCAGCGCGATCTCCTTCCCGACGCCCTTGGTGAACAGAGCGCTCACCGTGTCGGCGCAGAGCAACGGCGCGGTGGGAGCCAGGCGCAAGAAGGTGAGCGAGTCGGCCGGGACGGGATTCCCGCCATTGTCCGTCACCGTGTCGGAGCAGGCGATGGCCCCCACGAGGAGTGCGGTAGCCAACAGCGAGCATGCGGGGCGGAGGCGGGTCATTGGGTGCTCCTCGTCAGATTGGGCGACCGCAAGGGGCGCCCGTCCATGTGGTACTCAGACATCGTCGTCAATCTTTCCTTCCAGAATCCGCTGCAGCCTGGGCCGTGAAATACCGAGCCGACGTGCAGTTTCGCTCTTGTTGCCATGCACCAGCTTGAGTGTTGCCTCCAC
>JAWXBX010000015.1:0-3642 GCA_034440415.1 Gemmatimonadota bacterium
TACACTGGAAAACACCGGGCGCGGGTGTGAGGCCCCGACTACGCCGTTGCGGCCCCCACCGTGGCGGGCGATGATCAACCGATGTCCACCCTCGGCCAATTCCTCGAGTTCAGCGTCCCCGCCCAGGACCTGGGCTCATCCCTCGACTACTACCTGCGCCTCGGCTTCAGCGAAGTGCGCGTGAATGACATTCGCCCCCGGAGTTACGCGGCTGTGACCGACGGCCAGATCGTCATCGGCCTGCACGCGTTGGGCATTGACGAGCCTGCCCTGACCTTCGTGCGGCCCGACCTCGCGCGGCATGCCCGGGCGCTGGTGGACGCCGGCACGGAACTCGTCTTCCAGCGGCTCGACGACGACCAGTTCAACGAGGTGGGTCTGCGCACGCCGGACGGCCTGCTGGTGATCCTAGTGGAAGCACCAACGTTTTCCATGACTGACGATGAGCAGGGTGCGCCCCTGATCGGCCGCTGTACGGAAATGACGCTGGGCTCCGCCGTGATGGACGAGACGCGTAACTTCTTCGAGCTGGCCGGCTTTCTTGGCACGGAAAGCGAGGACGAGGAGTCGGTGCTGCTCGCCGCACCGGGACTGTCGCTAGCGCTCCGGCCTGAAGCACGCACGGCTGGTGTCACGCTGCGCTTCGAACCCAGCGGTGACTGGCGGGCTTTGCTCGACACCCGTGGCATCTCGCGGCGTCCGGCTGGCCGGGACAACCTGCTGGTCGCGCCGGAAGGGACGCGCCTCGTGCTGGTCCAGCCTCCCCCGTAGGAACGGCGACCGGCGCGATTCCGACAGGTCGCGCCGGTCGGCGCTGCTGCGGGACGGGGAGCTGCCCAGCGATTCGGGCCGGCAGGTGCCGCGACGCCCGGTGCCCGGGGATCCTCCCGATCACCGGCGGGGCGGGGTGCTGACTGTCTCGCTCCTGGTGGAGGAGCTGACGATAGCGCGCTGGCGCGTGAGCTGCCAGAAGCCCGGGCGCCGGCGGCAGGGGCTCTGTGACGCCAGGCATCGGCCTGCACAGCCGGGCGCGGGGTCTCGGCAGTGCTGAGGTCGGCGCGCCCGAGGACCGTGGCGGGTAGGGCGGCGGGCTGGCAAACTCACCGGATCGGGGGTTTTTACAACCTATACTCCCACTCTCGCGAATCGGAGCTCCAGCATTGACAAAAAGCAACAAGTGGATGCTCGAGCACGCGGCCAATGTGACGTCACAGACCGGCGAAGACGGCATCATCGCCAAGATCCTCGACGTGATTGGTCAGCCGATCGGGTGGTGTGTCGAATTTGGTGCGTGGGATGGCAGTCATCTCAGCAATACCTACGACTTGATTTCCCGTCGTGGCTTCTCGGCGGTTCTGATCGAGGGATCGGAGCGGCGTTTCCGGGAACTCGCGAGCAGGTTCGAAGGTAATCCAAACGTGCTACCGATCCATGCATTCGTCGGCTTTTCTGCCGTCGACGGCCTGGACACGATCCTGGCGAAGGCGCCAATACCGCAGGAGTTCGACGTACTCTCGATCGACATCGACGGCAATGATTACCACGTGTGGAAGGCGACCGAACGGTATCGCCCGCGGCTTGTCGTCATCGAGTACAACCAGACCATTCCTTCCGCGGTCGACTTCGTGCAGCCTGCCGATATGAACGTGAATCAGGGCTCCAGTCTGCTCGCCCTGACACGGCTCGCCCGTGAGAAGGGCTACGAGCTCGTCGCCGCCACGCACCACAACGGGCTGTTCGTTCGCAGTGAGTACTTTGCGGCGTTCGGGATCGAAGACAATTCGCCTGACGCGATCCGGCCGGACGATTCGATGGTCACTTACATCTTCAATGGAATGGATGGCACGGTTTTCATCCGTGGCTACGGCAAGCTGGGCTGGCACCGCATTCCGTACCGCGAGAAACGAATGCAGCTCGTCGCCCGCCCGTTCCGCCGTTTTCCCGATACGTTCGGGCCAATCATGAAGCAGCTCGCGAAAACCTACAGATCGCTGCGGAAACGCTTGTAACGTCACTACACCGCGAGTAGTGCGTGTCGTGTATGGCGCTCGAGGTGGCCAGCAGCCCTCAGGGCTGCCAGTCCACGGCGTGATTCGCCAGGTAATCGTCCACGGCGGCACCCACCGTCGGGTGGAACACGGCCGGGCCCAAGCTCTCGAAAAGCCCGAACCGCTTCAGCTTGTCCTTGACGGGGTCCTTCACCTCGGCAAGGTGCAGCTCGATGCCCGCTTCACGCAACGTCTGCCCCAGCTCGGCGAACATATCCGCCGACGTCACGTCGACGCTCGTCACCGGCTCGGCGGCCACAATCAGCCTGCGGACGGGGGTCGGCGAGGCTGCGACGGCCCGCAGCACCCGTTCCCGGAACAGCTCGGCATTGGCGAAGAACAGGGGGGCATCCCAGCGAAACAGTACCAGTCCCGGCACGAGTCGCGCGTCGGGATACCGCTTGATGTCGTGGAAGCCACGGATCCCGTTCACCCGGCCGAGCACTGCGAAGTGCGGCCGCCAGCCGTCCCAGAGGAACTCGATGACCGCCACGACTATCGCGAGGCCGATGCCGGGAATCGCGCCGAGCACTGCCACACCGGCGAAGCAGCCCATCGACAACCAGAACTCCCAGCGCTGGATCCGGAAGATGCGCCGCAGGTCCGCGAACTCGAAGAGACCGATGGCGGACGCAATCACCACAGCTGCCAGCGCGCTGGTTGGCAGGTTGGCGAGCAGGTCTGGCGCCAGCAGCAGCATCAGGGCAACGGCCGCGGCGCCGACGACGCCGGTGAGCTGCGTCCGGGCGCCCGCCGCCTCGGCGACCGGCGTCCGTGAGGAACTGCTGCTGACGGGAAAGCCCTGGAAAAGGCCCGCGGCGAGGTTTGCGACCCCCAAAGCCACCATCTCCTGGTTCGGATCCACGTAGCTGCGGCTCCTGGCGGCATAAGCCCGCGACAGGACGCTCGTGTCGGCAAACGCAACGAGTGCCACGGTACAGCCGCCGATGACCACCGTGCCGAGGTCCCCGAGGCTGATCCAGGGCACCTGGAAGGCAGGCAGCCCCTGGGGCAGCGCACCGAGCACCTCCACTCCAGCGCCGCCGCCGAGGTCAAAGAGGCCGACCGCGACGGTCGCCGCAACGACGGCAACCAGCATGCCTGGAATCTGCCGCCAGGGCCTGAGCAGCAGGATCACTGCGAGCGTCGCAGCCCCGATGCCGAACGCGGTCCAGCTGGTAGCGCCGTTCAGGACCGACGTACCCAGCTGCACGAGGTCGCGGACGGGTCCGGCGCTGTCGATCGACACCCCGAAGAGCTTGGGCAACTGGTTGACGATCACGACGAAGGCAATCCCGTTCATGTAGCCGTAGCGGATCGGCTTCGACAGCAGCTCGGTGATGAAGCCCAGGCGCAGGACGCCCGCGAGGATGCAAGCCACCCCCGAGACCACCGCCATCACGCCGGCGAGGGCGATGGCGCGCGCGGGGTCGCCGGCCGAGAGGGGCAGCACGACGGCTAGGATGAGTGCGGCCAGGGACGAGTCGGGGCCCAGCACGAGGATGCGGCTGGGGCCGAAGAGCGCATAGGCCACCAGCGGGATGATCGTGGCGTACAGGCCGTAGATGCCCGGGACCCCGGACGCCACGGCGTA
>JAWXBX010000016.1:0-11991 GCA_034440415.1 Gemmatimonadota bacterium
GGCCGAAGCCATCCTCACCAGGGAGACCGCTCATCGCATCGCCGGAGGCGGGGCTGGCCGCGTAATTGTTGCCACCGAGACTCAGCAGCCCGGTCGGGTTGGCGAAGCGGGCCAGCTCGATCTGACCGAGATTCACCTGCTCCCCGGTGCTGCCAAGGACCGCGCTGACCAGCCCCGTCGGCGAGACCCCGATCTGGGTAGCGTCGGCGGGAACGGTGATTTCAGGTGAAAGCAGGTACCCGGCATGGGTCACGAGTGCCCCGGTGTCCGCCGCGCGGCCAAAGGTGCCATCCCGGGTGTAGGCGAGGCTGCCATTGGGGAGCTGGACCTGGAAGAACCCCTCGCCTTCAAGCGCGAGATCGAAGGGATTGTCGGTCCGTTCAAAGGCCCCCTGGGTGTGAATGCGCTGGATGTCGGCCAGCCGCACACCGCGGCCAATCTGCACCGGCGCCAGCGTATCGGTCCCCTCGTAGTGCACCAGCTGGGCCCCCTGCAGCGTCTCGTAGAGCATGTCTTCGAAGTTGGTCCGGCTCCGCTTGAACGCGGTGGTGGTGACGTTCGCCAGGTTGTTGGCGATCGCGTCAATCCGGATCTGCTGGGCGCGCATGCCGCTGGCGGAGGCGCGAAGTCCTGGGTTCATGGGACGCAATTCTCCTCGATGGTATGGTGGCGCGCTAAAGGCCGTTGGCCGTTAGCCGTTGGCTGACAGCTATCAACCGACCTTGCCGACCTCATTGACCACATTGCCCAGCACGCTGTCGAGCGCCTTGAGGGAGTCGACGTTGGCGGCGTAGGCCCGCTGGATCGTGACCAGATCCACGATTCCATGAAGGGTGTCCTGGTTGCTGTCCTCGGTGGATCCCTGGCGCAGCACGGTGGCGGTGACGTCGACCGGGACCGTGGCGCTGGTGGTGGTGAAATTCCCGGCACCTTCCTTCCGGAGAGTGCGCGCATCGTCCACCGTCTCGAGCCGCAGCCGATCAAGCCGGGTGCCGTCGACCACGACATCGCCGCTGGCCTGGAATTCCAGGGTGCCGTAGCGGATGGGAATGGCGATCGGACCGTTCTCTCCCAGCACCAGGTTGCCGTGCCGGTCGGCCAGACGATTGGCCCCATCGAGCGCGAGCGAGCCACTGCGGGTGAGCCGTTCACCGTTGGGCGTCTGCAGCACCAGGAATCCGGGGCCGTCCAGCGCGATGTCCAATGGCCGTCCAGTCGGGGTGAGCGCTCCCTGCGTCAGGTCCGTCTGCTGCACCGGCACCGGCCAGGTCGCGTCACCGATGCGGTGACCCGCCATGACGTCGGCCTTGAAGGCCTCGGTGTCGCTGTTCGCCAGGTTGTTCGCCGTGAGCGCCTGCAGCCGGGTGTAGTAGCTGAGCGTCTGCGCGGTGCTCCGAATCGCCTTGAGTCCCATTCCAGTCCTCCCCGTTCCTGCTGAAGAAAGCAATCGCTATGCCTTCCGTTCATTCCCCGCATCCGCGCGGTAAGCGCCTGCCGGGCAAGTACTTCGGGCTGTCGAAGCGATTCAGGCGACGGGGGCCAGTTCTGCCGGGACGGCCCCGCTCCGGAAAGAGTTGCCCATCAGGGCGGCAGGTCCGGTCGGCGGGATGGTGGCCGCGCGGAGGCGAACCGCTCGGTGCGGAGCTTCCCGCTCAGGCGTTGGCCCGGGCAGCACCGGACTTGAGCCGTGTCGCGGGTGACGGAGGCAGCACCACCGACGCGCGTGGCCGATGGCGGAGCTTCTTGTCACCGACGGTGGTGCCCATGGTCGGTCGCCGACCGGTCGCGATGCGGATCGCATCCTGGGAGAGGCCAAAACGACGCGCCAGTGCGGAGGAGCGTTCGCCCTGCAGGGCCGCCTGCCGAATCCTCGCGCCGAGCGAGTCGTCCTTCCGGGGACGGGCCACGATGCGATCGCTGGCCCGCGCGACGGCGAGTCCCCGGGCGTGACGCGCCGCCGTCGCCGGCGCGGCCCGCCGATGAACGACATGGCGCCGCGTCATGCTGAGCACCAGCACCAGCGTGAGCGCGGCGGCCAGCGCGAGTGGCAGGACCCCGTCGCCCTGGACCAGGAACGGCGCCATTCCGGGCAACACCACGACCTGCGGCACGGAGATACCAACACCCACCCGCGTGGAGAGATCCAGTGCCTGTCGCGGGATGGCGGCGATCATCGCGCGCGCCGCCGGCCAGAAAGCGGCCGAGCCGGCAGCTTCGATCATCTGTGGCGCCCTCGGCGCCAGCGAAATGATGACGAAGGCGCACAGGAATCCGGCGATGACGCGGTACAGGCGCGAGTTCATGCTCCCTCCTGGGTTGGTGCCATCCGCTGGCGCAGTCGCTTGAGGGCCTGGGTCCGGATCTGCGACACCCGGGACTCGGTCACATGCAGCACCTCGGCGATCTGCCGCAGGTTCAGTTCTTCGTAGTAGTAGAGCGCCAGCACGGTGCGCTCCTTCGGCGGCAGCATGCCGATGGCGAGCCGGAGCGTGGCGACGGTCTCCTCCTGGCTCAGCCCGGCCCCGGGGAGCGGAATGGTCTGGTCGGCCAGAGTCTCTTCCAGCGATGCGGATTCGTGATGATCCGAGGTTACCGCTCCATCGAGCGACACCAGCACCGCGCCATCCACCTCCTCCTTCCAGCGCCAGTAGGTCGGCATGTCGAGTGACAGCGCGTCGGCCACCTCCTGCGGTTCCGGCGTGCGCCCCAGCCGTCCCTGCAGCGTTGCGACGACGGTCGCCATCTGCCGTCCCTTGGCGCGGACGGAGCGCGGTACCCAGTCGCGGCTGCGCAGTTCGTCGAGAATCGCGCCCCGAATGCGGCGCATGGCGTAGGTGCTGAACGCGAGACCGCGCGAGAGATCGAAACACTCGAGGGCCTGCACCAGCCCGAGCGTGCCCGCACTCACGAGATCATCCACCTCGACCACATCGGCCACCCGCGCGGCAATCTGCCGGGCGACGTGATGCACCAGGCCGAGGTAACGGTCGAGGAGCTGCGAGCGCGCCTCCGGGTCACCAGTGGAGCGATAGCGCTGCCACAGGGCGTCGGTCATCGTGGCGGGCGTGGTGGAGGTCATGGTGGTCATGGTGGTTCCTTCGTCCGGGTCGTTCATCACATCGCCCTCGCAGCCAGAGGGAGGTCCAGTCGTTCGAGTACCTGCGTAAGCGTGCCGTGGTTGGCGCCGGGGTCGAGACCGCGGGCCAGGCGGCCCGGCACCCGGACGGCATGCCGAATCGCATCGTCCTCCGCGAGTGCCCCGAGATAGCGCAGCTCGCGGTGGAGAAACCGATCGGTGGCCGTGGCCAGGCGTTCGAAGGTCTCGGGGCCGTCGTTCGGCTCGATGACCCGATTGACGAGGATGTCGATCGGCAGGTCGCTGACCTGCAGGTGCACGATCTTGATGGTCGCGTAGGCGTCGGTGAGGGCGGCCGGTTCGGGCACGGTGACCACCACCAGCCGGGTGGCCCCCATCGTGGCGACGCGCACCACGCTCTCCAGGCCGGGGCCGGCGTCGATGATCACGGCATCGAAGTCGTCATACAGCGCGCTCAGCCGATGATGCAGCCGGGCCCGGTCCACCGCAGCGAGGGCGTACAGTCCCTCGTCCCCACTGTCCGCCGGCAGCAGCATGAGCTGCTCGTTCACCGGCATCAGCAGGTCCTTCGGCCGCACGGTATCGGCCAGCAGATGCTCCAGCCGGTGGGTCCGCTGGACACCCAGCAGCACATGGAGATTTCCCATGTTCTGCGTGCCGTCGACCAGCAGCACCCGCCGCCCCTCGGCGGCCAGTCGCTGCGCCAGCAGTACCGACACGACGGACTTGCCCACTCCGCCCTTGCCGCTGCCGACCACCAGCGTCGGAGGGCTGGACGATTCCGACCGGGCCGGGCGGCGCTCGGACATCATCGCGCGGAGCATTGCGGCCTGGTCTCTCACGCGAGAAGCTCGGTGGGCGTGGAGGAGTTCACCCGGATCGCGGCGACGGAGGCAAGCAGCCTCGGTGCGGCCGCCTTGAGGTCACGCGGCACCTCCTGACCATCGGACAGCCAGCGCATCGGCAGCCGCAGTTCGGCGGCGAGATCAAACAGGGTCCAGTCTTCCGGGGCCTCATCGAGCTTGGTGGCCAGCAGATGCGTGATCCCGTGGGGCCGGAAGGCTTCGATCGTCCGGCGCACCAGACCCGGCTGGAGCCCCGAGGGCAGGACGAGATGGACCTCATGTGGTGCGAGCTGGGAGAGCCATTGCCGGATCTGCGCGGTGTCGGACTGCAGCCGGGGCCCGCGTCCGGGCGTATCGACGAAGATCAGCTCACGATCCGCCAGCCGGCGCAGCGCCGCGGGCAGATCGGAGGCCTCGTAGATGACCTCGCAGGGCAATCCGGCGATCTCCGCGTAGGTACGGATCTGCTCCACCGCGCCGACCCGATAGGTGTCGAGACAGAGGAGGCCGATACGCCGGCCGTGAAAGAATTCGGCGTGGGTGGCGAGCTTGGCGATCGTCGTCGTCTTGCCGACGCCGGTCGGGCCGACAAACGCGATCACCCGTGGTGCCGCCAGCTGGTCCTGCGTCCTGGCGAGGTCCTCCGGACCCGGGCTGCTCTTGAGCAGTGGGTGACTGCCACCGTCGGGGGTCATGCGGCGACGCTCATCAGCGGCGCTGTCGGCATCGCCGGCCAGGACCTGATAGGCGGTCCTGCCGTCGGCCATGTGCAGTGTCCGCACCGCGATGATTTCGGCGTCGGCACCGAGGGCCGCGCAGGCGCGCGTCAGCAGCGCATCGACCGCGGGACCGATGAAGGATTCAAGCGGCACGAGACAGCTCCCAGGTGGCAAGGCTCTGGATCGGGGTCTGGGCCGGCAGTTCACCCAGCGAGAGGACCGGCAGGAACGGCATCACAGGCTCGACCAGTCGCCGTACCCCGACCCGCAGCGCGGGCGGCGTGATCAGCGGCCGGTACTGTCCATCGCGGCGATGGAGCGTCATCAGCTCATTGAGCTGACGCAGCGCCGAGGTCAGCTCCTCCGGTTCGATGCCGCGGGCGCCTTCGCGGGCGGGACGCGGACTGAAGAGTCCCATCAGCGCCGCCTCCAGCCGCGGGCCCATGGTGATGCCGCAGATGCTGCCATCGCCCTCGTCATACATCTGGACCAGCACGGAGCTGAGCGAGCGCCGGACCTGCTCCGCCAGCGCCTCGGGGTCCTTGGTGACCTCCGCCGCATCGGCCAGCGTCTCGAGCACCAGCGCCAGATCGCGAACCGGAATCCCCTCGCGCAGCAGCCGCTGCAGCACCCGGTGCACCGTCCCGAGGGAGAGCTTGCCGGGAACGGTGTCGTCGACCAAAGCGGGATGGGTCTCCTTCAGGGCATCGAGCAGCTCGCGCACGTTCTGCCGGCTCAGCAGCTCGGCGGAGTGGCGCTTGATGGTTTCCATCAGGTGGGTCGACAGCACGGTCTGCGGCTCGACCACGCTGTAGCCGTTGGCCTCGGCCTCGGCGCGGCGATCCGGGGTGATCCAGACGGCCGCGAGCCCGAAACTCGGATCGGTGGTACGAATCCCGTCGATCGGCGCCGCGACGCCGGCAGCGTCGAGCGCCAGCAGGTAGCGTGGCAGGATCTCGCCCGACGCGACCCGCACGCCACGCAGCTTGATGGCGTATTCCGTCGCGGGGAGCTGGATGTTGTCGCGGATGCGGGCGGGCGGCACGATGATGCCCATTTCCAGCGCGAGCTGCTTGCGCATCAACCCGATGCGCTGGAGCAGATCGCCCTTCTGGCTCTCATCGACCAGCGGCACCAGCGCGTACCCCACCTCCAGCTCCAGCGGTTCCACCTGCATGAGGTCCTTGATGGGTGCCCCCTCCGGCTTCGACATCGCCTTGGTCTGGACCACGGCGACCGGTACCCGCGCCCGCTCCTGCTGACCGCGCACCACCCACGCGATGCTGGCCAGCATGATCGACAACACCAGGAAAGGCAGCAGGGGGAATCCGGGCATCAGGCCAAGCAGACCGATGATGGCCGAGGCCATCCACAGGGCGTTCTGGTGGCGGGTGAGCTGGAGGGCGATCGTCGGACCCATCGCGGGGCTGTTCGCCCCGTAGGTCACGATGATGCCGGCGGCGGTGCTGACGATCAGGGCCGGAATCTGGGTGACGAGCCCGTCGCCGACGGTGAGGCTGGTGAAGGTGCCCAGGGCTTCCGAGGCGCTCATCCCCTGCTGGGTGACGCCGATGATGAACCCGCCGATCAGATTGATGCCGGTGATCAGCAAGCCGGCGATCGCATCGCCGCGCACGAACTTGGCCGCGCCATCCATGGAGCCGAAGAAGTCGGCGTAGCGCTGGATTTCCTGCCGGCGCCGACGCGCCTCGGCCTCATCGATGAGACCAGCGCCGAGGTCGGCATCAATCGCCATCTGGCGACCGGGCATGGCGTCGAGGGTGAAGCGGGCAGCCACCTCCGCGATACGACCGGCGCCCTTGGTGATCACCATGAAGTTGATCACGATCAGGATCAGGAAGATCACCAGCCCGACGACATAGTTGCCACCGATCACCGCGTTGCCGAAGGCGGCGATAACCTCGCCAGCGTGACCCTCGCTCAGGATCAGCCGGGTGGAATTGACGTTGAGACCGAGGCGGAGCAGTGTCACCAGCAGCAGCAGGCTGGGGAAGATGCTGAACTCGAGCGGATCCGACACCGACAGCGTGACCAGCAGAACCAGGATCGAGATAGCGAGACTCATCGCCAGCAGGACGTCGAGCAGAACCGGCGGCAGCGGTACGATCAGCAGCGCCACAATGACGACGACGGCGAGCGCGAGCCAGGTCTCCGCACTCCCGCCGTAGCGCTGCAGCATCGCCTCGGCGGCGGCCGACCCGCCACTGCGGGCCACCCGCGACCGCCCGGCACCGCCGACGTGCCCCGCGCCGGTTCCGGGCATGGCACCCACCGCAGCAGCGGGAGTGGTCATCTACCCCTCCGCACCGGCAGCTGGCTGCCCTTCTTCCGGAACACGAAGGCGATGATTTCGGCGACGGCGATATACAGGGCCGGCGGAATCGGACTGCCAACCCTGGCCGAGGCGAGCAGTGCGCGCGCCAGTGGCTTGTTCTCGATGATCGGCACCCCGGCCCGGCGCGCGATGTCCTTGATGCGCTGGGCCAGCAGCCGCTCCCCCATGGCGAGGACGATCGGCGCGGCGGAGATGAGCGGATCGTACTTGAGCGCGATGGCGATGTGAGTCGGATTGGTGACGACGACATCGGCGGTGGCGACCTTGGTCAGCATCCGCTTGCGGGCCATGGTGCGCTGGAGCTGACGGATCCGCCCCTTCACCGCCGGATCGCCTTCGGTCTCCCGATGCTCCTGGGTGACTTCCTGCTTGCTCATCCGCAGCTTCTTCTCGAACTGCCAGACCTGGTAGCCGTAGTCGAAGAGCGCGATCGCCAGGAAGACCAGCCCCACCAGCACGGTGAACTGGACCATCAGGCCGACGGTGACTCCGAGAATCGCGGGCACCGGGGCACCGCTCGTGGTCAGGATCTGGGTCCACGCGCCGCTGAAGACCTTCCACGCCACGAATGCAATGATGATCATCTTGATCATCGCCTTCAGCAGGTTGACCACCGCGTCGAGGCTGACAATCCGCCCGAGTCCGGCGATCGGATCGATGTGGGCAAGCTTGAGCGACAACGGCTCGAACGAGATCACGCCGCGGGCCTGGATCGTGTTGACCAGGAGCGTCACGGAAACGACGCCGAGGAAGAACGGCGTCAGCGCGAGCAGCGTCGTGCGCCCGACCTGCTGCATCATCGACACCGCGTCGCGATCGGTCAGCGGCGCGGCGAGGAGCCAGCCCTGGCCCATATGCACCAGGTCCACGGCATGGTGGGCGATCGTGCCGCCAGCCGTGAGGGCAAGGGTCGCCGTCCCGGCCAGCAGGAGCGTCGCCGCGGACAGCTCGGCGCTCCGCGGCACGCGTCCCTCGCGTGCCGCCTCCTCCCGCTTGCGCGGGGTGGCGCTTTCCGTCTTTTCCTGACCGTCAGCTTCGGCCATGAGCTACCTCGGCACCGGGCTGAAGGCGTTGATCGTCTGGCCCACCATGCCGGGCAGTCCCTCGACCGCCCCGGTGAAGTACGTGGCCATGAACGGCAGCGAGGCTCCGAGCGCGATCAGCCCGACGGCGATCGTCACCGGAAACGAGAGCATCATCACGTTGAGCTGGGGCACGGCCTTGCCGACGATCGCCAGGGCGAGGTTGGTCAGGATGAGCGCGACAATGATCGGCGCGGCGGCCTGCACCGCGGTCGTGAAGATCATGCCGGTCATGTCGACGACGGCTCTTCCACCGGCGATGCCTTCCCATGCCCGACCCGGCGCCACCGTGGCGAAGCTGCCGGCGAGTCCCTGATACAGCATCAGGTGGCCGCCCACGCTCAGGTAGATCGCCATCGCGAAGTACCCCTTGAGCTGGCCCACACCAATCGTGGCGCCTTCCGGCAGGGAGCCGAGTGCCTGCCCGAGCGAGAGGCCCATCTGCAGCGAGGCGACTTCACCGGCCACCACGATGCCATGCATGAGCAGCGCACCGGTCAACCCGATGGCGATTCCGAGCAGCGTCTCACCGGCCAGGATCACGGCCATCGCCAGCATGTCGTCCGGCAGCGGCTCGGGCCGCGCGACCACCGGCAGGAGAATGATCGAGAGCAGCACGGCGAGCGCCCCGCGCACTGTCCGGGGCAGTTCAGGCATCGACCAGAGCGGTGCGGCAAAGAAGAGGCCCGACACCCGGGCGCTGATCAGCACGAACGTCGGCCAGTCCTGCAGGCCAATGAGCTGGAACACGCCCGTCGGGTTCATCCGACCATTCCCGGAAGCGACTCAATCGACTGGGCCAGGTAGTCCACCAGCTGGCGCACCATCCACGGCATGGCGATGAGGAAGACGATGGCCAGGGCCACAAGCTTGGGAATGAACGTGAGGGTCTGCTCCTGGATCTGCGTGAGGGCCTGGATCAGGCTGATCAGCACGCCCACCAGCAGCGCCGTCACCAGCAGCGGGGCCGCGACCATCAACGCCAGCATCACGGCGTGGTTCATCAGCTCGATGGCGAGACCGGAGGTCATGGGGTCAGACCTGGAAGCTGGTGACGAGACGCTGGACCACGAGCGTCCAGCCGTCGGCCAGGACGAAGAGCATCAGCTTGAACGGCAGCGAGATCATGACCGGCGGCAGCATGAACATGCCCATGCTCATGAGCACCGAGGCGACGATCAGATCCACGACCACGAACGGGAGGAAGATCACAAAACCCATCTGAAAGGCGGTGCGCAGCTCGCTGGTGACGAAGGCCCCGGTGATCGTCAGCGTCGGCAGGACCTCGAGACTGTCGGCATCCTCCTGCCCAGTCAGCTCGGCGAAGACGCCGAGGTCCTTCTCACGGGTGTTGGCAAGCATGAAATGGCGCATCGGGAGGAGCGCCTTCTGATAGGCGTCGGTCTGCGAGATCTGGCCGGCGAGGTAGGGCTGCAGCGCCTCGGCGTTGGCCTGCTCCATGACCGGGTGCATCACGACGCCGGTGAGGAGGACGGCCAGGGCCACGAGGAGCTGGCCTGGCGGCGCCGTCTGAGTGCCGATGGCGGTGCGCACGAAGTGCAGCACGATCAGGATCCGGGTGAAGCTGGTCATCAGCAGGAACATCGCGGGGAGCAGGGTCATCGCTCCCATGAACACCACGATGCCGACCGCGCCCGAGAGCTGCAGCTGCTCGCTCCCCTGACCGATCGTGACCGTGACCCGGGGCGGGGTCGGTCCCTGGACCGCACCCGCCGCGATGGCGGCGGCGGCATGCGGCGCCGCCTGGGCCGGCAGCACCGCGGGAAGGCCCAGCAGCATCAGGACGACTGGAAGCCAGCGGAACATGGCGGGTCGGCGCACGGGAAGACGGAAGACCGCCGGAGGTGCCGCCCGAGCCGGTTCGCCACCGGTGGAGGCGAGCGCCATCGTGCGATCGTCCCCGTCGATCTCGGTCAGCAGTCGAGCGCCATCGTCCGCGAGCGATACCAGCAGCACCCGCCCGCCCACCTGCAACAGCGCCACGCCATGCTTCGGGCCGGTCGCCACTCGGCGCAGCACCACGAGCGGAATCGTGACCGCCCCCCCCCGGGCCCCGGGCACGAAACGACGTAGCAGCCAGAGCCCGCCCGCGAGCGCGCCCAGCGTAACCAGCAGCGAGCTGACGGCGGGCAGCATCAGCCGTTGTCCCGTCCGGCACCGGCGGCTTCCGCCGTCGCGACGATACGGGTGATGCGCACGCCGAAATGCTCACCGATGACGACGACCTCGCCCTCGGCCAGCTTGCGGTCCGAGATGAAGATATCGATCGGTTCGCCGACCATCCGGTCCAGCTGGATCACGGAGCCGCTGCCCAGCTCGAGCACCTCCTGCACGGTCATGTGCGTGCGACCGAACTCGATGGCGACCGGCAGCGATACATCCAGCAGGGTCTCCAGCGATCCGGAGGCGGTGCCGAGGGCGCTTCGCATCGCGACAGCGATCGGCGGCAGTTCTGACAGGTCCGCCGCGCGGGGCGGCTCGGAGGCGGACGGGCCCTTCCCCGTCAGGCGATCGATCTCACTCTGATCCATGGTCTAGAGCACCCTGCCGCGCACAATCCGGGGAAGTCCCTCGGACCGCTGGCTGTTGAGGACATGCGTGACGCGCAACCCGACGTACCGGCGACTCTGCCCCAGGGTGCCGAGCAGCCGGCGCTGACCACGCACCAGCAGCTCCACCGGCACATCCGACGGATGTCCCGTGTGAATGACCTGACCGACTTCGAGCTGACCCACTTCGCGTGCCTTGAGCTGGAACAGCGGGAAACGCGCGCGCAGGTCGAGCCGGGCGCCGCGCAGCGCCTGCTCGAGAATTCCCCGGGTGACTTCGCGCTCGCCGGCCGAGGCACGGACGGCGTGGGAGTGGCGCGTCGGCTTTTCCTGGAGGAATCCCTCGAGGGTCAGCAGCGGGATACACATCGTCATCAGGCCGCCGAAGCTGCCGGCCCGCACCTCGATGTTGGCGACGAGGACGTTGTCCTCGCGATTGGCCACCTGCAGGGCATCGGGGGAAGCCTCGAAGCCGCCGTAGGCCGGGGCAAAGGCGAGGTGATCGGCCCAGGCTTCCGCGACGATGCCCCAGACCTTGTCCGAGACGCCGCGCACCACGCTGCGCTCCAGCAGCGTCAGGCCGCGCTTCATGTCCGTGGCCTCGCCCGGCCCGCCGAACATCCGGTCGATCAGGTAGTAGGAGAAGTCCGAGCCGAGATCGAGCACGCCCTGGCCGCCGACGCGATCGCCGAGCTGGTAGACGTACGCCGCGCACGGCGTCGCGAGAGAGAAGATGAACTCGGCAAAGGTCGCCTGCTCCACGCTGCCGAGCGTGACATCCACCGCGGTCCGCAGACGCGAGGAGAACATCGCCTGCAGGGAGACCGCGATCCGCTGATAGATGCCGTTGAGCAGCGCCTGGCGGTCCTTCGCAATCCGCGGCGGGCGGAGGAAGTTGTAGGGAATGATCTCGACCGCCGCCTGGGGCACCCCGGATGGAGCGGAGCCCTTGAGCAGCGAATCGATGTCCTTCTGGGAAAAGACGTCGGCCATCAGAGTCTCACTGGATGACGAATTGTGGCAGGAACACCTTCACCGGCACCCTGGGGCCGATGATCGTGCCGGCGGCGGCCGCGATCTTCACCCTGAGGGAATCCCGCGCACCCGGCGCGGAGAGCTGGGCCATCGTCAGCGTTTCGAGGATCGTGACGACCTTGTCCTTGAATTCCACCTCATGCGACCGCAGCACCTTTTCCGCCGCTTCGTCCGCCACCGTCACCGCAACCGTCGCCATCAGGAAGCGACTGCCCTGCGAGCCCGCCGGATTCACCACGATGTTCGGCAACTCGATCAGTTTCTTCTCGCCCTCCCCTGCCTCGGCA
>JAWXBX010000017.1:0-12653 GCA_034440415.1 Gemmatimonadota bacterium
ACTTCTTCCCGCAGCCGCTCGCGGCGGCCGCATGACCCCGCTCGCCGGTCCACTGATCGCGCCCTGTTTCACTGTACAGAAAAGCGGAGCCACTTCTCCCGACCAGCGCCAAGCCTTCGGTGATCGGGGAGTACGGACCCGCCATCGCGTTCTGTGCCGCGTCGGCCAGCAGCACCACCATCAGAAGGTCCGAAATTCCCAACGTGCCGGCCTGCCGCCGCAGCACCCGCAGCGCAAAGAAGAGCGTCAGGTACATCACCGAGCCACGCGCCACGACCCGGATCACCGGTGCCGCCGGTACGAACAGAACCTGCCAGAAATCCGGCACGGCCCCCAGCAGCATGGTCATTGCCACCGCTTCACGTCACCGACCCGCTGGGGGCCACCCGTCAGCCATCGGTGCTTCGATGAAAGTGATCGCCGAATCCCGGGATCGCCTCGTTCAGGAATTCGATGGCCGCCGCTGCCGCCACCCCGCCCACCGCCATCCGGATATCCCGGGCCAGCACGCCCACCGCCGAACGCCGGCGTGGTCCCTCGGCAACGGCTTCACACGGCGCCCGCCGGGAGCGTCGTCGCCCCGCGAAGAGCGCCACCACGGCTCCGCCCCCCGCTGCAATCCCCAGCATCCGAATCGGACGCGCGTCGACCTGGGCGCGCCAGTCGGTGACCGCGCGGGCCTTGTCGGCCAGCGTCTCCAGATTCTCTCCCAGCTCCTCCCGCTGCCGCTCGATCAGCTTTTCCAGGGGTCTGCCATGTTCTCCCATGGTGCACTCGCTTCCTGTGTGATGTCGGCCTGTTGGCGCGACAGGTTCATCCGGGACAGCCGCTGGCGCCCGGCCTGCAGCAGAACCGCCGCCACTGCGCCACAGCCCGCCGCGACGATCAGTGCAGCCAGCCACGGCGACAGCCGCGTCGCCAGCGCGTAGATGAGGCTCAGCAGCAGGCAGCCGATGGCGAGCTGGGCCAGCCCGAACCCCAGGATCAGGAAGACCGAGGCGCCGCCGATTTCTGCCGCGTCGTCCAGCAGCTCCACTTTCAACAGCCTGAGTTCGGTGCGCACGATCATCTCGAGGTTGCCGACAATCCGTCGCAACAGCTCGACCACCGACGTTTGTCGGCCCACCGCCTCCGCGCGCACCTGAGTCAGTCCTCCCGGAAGGCGCGCGCAGCCAGGAAGCCGACCACCGCCGCCACCGCGAGCGACTTGCCCGGATGCTTGCGGACGAACTGCTGCACCCCGTCCACCATCGCCCGGGTGTCGTGATCGCGCAGGAAATCCGCCGCGCCCCCGATCCGGTCCGCGGCGCCGTGCGCCATCTCCGAGGCCCGCTCCACTCCCGGCAGATGATCCGCGGTGTGGTGCAGCTTCTCCGCCGCCGTCGCCAGCCCGTCGGCCGCCACCTTGCGGCGCCGATCCACCGCCTCCGTCGCCGTGCGGCGCAGGTCGCCCAGCTTGGTCGTCGCCTCGCCCTCGGCATCGCGGATGATTTCCGCGGTGGCGCTGGTCATCTCGTTTTCACTCATGGCACTCTCCTCTGTTGTGAATGTCCGCTATATCCGGTTCACCAGAGCAGCGGCAGCATTGCGGACAAGAGGCCGACAGCCACCGCAACTGCGGACTCCCCCGGTGCCCCTGGTCGAGGTCTGAGGTACGGCATCGTTGCATCCTCCCCCCCCTGGCAGCCGCGTGCGCGCCGCCTCTATCAAAGGAAAAGGGGCGTGATCCAGCCCTGCGCGCTGCCGCGGGCGATCGCCCGCCGCGCGACTACGGATTCAGGCTGACATCCACCGGCCGTGCCCGGTCCTCGAAGGTGATGGTCGTGAGCTTGGTCTTCGGGCCACCGACCAGCACGACGGTGTAGGCCACGCCCGGAAGCAGCTTCGGCATCTTCACCGAGGTCAGCAGCAGCTGTTCGTTCTTGCGGCGGATCTCGAGGGTGCCGCTGGCCGGGGTGACGTCCTTGAATCCCGCCTCGTTGCCGAAGTTGATGCCGCTGAACAGATCATCGGACTGCCCTGCCAGGATCACATCGACCTCGCCGGTGCCCGGCGCCGCATGGATCACCCGGATGCGCGCCTTGCCACTGTCCGGCACCAGCTCGTCCCGCAGCATCCGCAGGCCGGACGTTTGCCCCGCGCTGTCGGACAGCACCACGGCAGTGTACCGCTCGCCATCGGCCATGACCTCGCGGTTCACCTCTTCGCCGCTGGCGGTCGCCTGATCGCTCCGCCGCACACTGAACTTCACGGCGTTGTCGTGCACCTCCTTGTACGGCGTCACCTCGGACGAGGCGACGTTGTCGAACAGCGGCTGGTTGTCGGCCAGCAGCGTCACCTTGGTTCGGCCGGCCACCGTATTCACCACCCGGATCATCGAGTGATCCCGTCGCGCCGCCGCCTCGCTGGAGGGAGAGGCCGACGTGCCCCAGTCACTGGAGGTCTTCACCCCCTGATCCTTCGGGCGGGGCGAGCAGGCCACTCCACCGATGAGCACTGCGCCGAGGGTCCAGCGAGCAATTGCCAGCATGAGACTTGCCTCTTTCTATAGGTGACTCCGACTTCCGCTGCCACCGCAGCGGCCGTCAAAGTGGGGCTCTGTGAAACAACAAGAGGCGCCACCGCCACTTCACCGAAGTGAATGGGTGTCGCCTCTGACTTGCGGGTCGTAACCCGCCCATCAAGGTTGGCTCGACCGTGAGCCGCACTGCCTCGTAACAGCATACTAAGAAACTGTTCCCCCGGCCGCAAGAGCGCGTCCAGCGCGACGGGCCCCGGCCCGGCTGCTGGAGCCCCGCAGGGGAGCGCACCAGTCGCGGGGGAGATCGCCGAACGCCCCGACGACGCGCCCGCGGTGGTCGAGCCCGCGTCCCAGACCGCGCATCGGCCCCCCACGCGCCGCCAGCATCCGGAGTATGTTCAGGTGACCGCGATTGAATTTCGTATCCCGCAGATCCTTCGGTCGCTCCGCTCCCTCAGGATGACACGATACTTTCGACGGCTGACGGCTGATGGCCAGTCTCGCCTACGGCGTCCCCGGCAGTGTCGGGGCGGGAAGGATCTGGGGCGCGGCTGGTACCGCGGTTGGACGACTGGCCACACGCTGGACGGCGGCCGGTTTGCTGGCCGACGGCGTCGGTTTCGGCACCGGCGCGGCGACGAGGCGGAGCGTATCGCCCAGGGACTGGAGCCTGGCGGACACAGAGTCGAGCTGGAGGCGCATGCTGTCCAGTTGTCCGCGGGAGGTCATCTCGTCCGCCCGGACACCGCTGCCGCCCAGCAGACCCAGGCCGAGCGCCGCCACGGCCAGCACGCCGGCGACGGCCATCACCCGAGCGCCGGGCACACTGCTGAGCCCCGCGAGGGCACCGGGCTTCTCCTCCGCGTACAGCCCCGCAAACATCGGCTTTGATGTTCTCCCCGCCCCGGCGGGAGGTGGGGGCGGAGGTGGCTCCTGCAGCTGCTTCACGGCATCACGCAGCGACGAGATTTCGCGCGCCTGCCAGAAGGTGACTGTCAGGAGGGCGAGCGTTGCCCCGGTGGAGGCGATGGCAGGCCAGCTCACCATGGGCGCGGCCTCGAGAACAGCGGTAAGGAGAATCATGATGCCGCCAAGAAAGAACCCTCCCGTCACGGAGGCATCACGCAGGTAGAACGATATGGTAATGGTCCATGGTTGCTGAGCCGAAACAGCGAGTCACTTCCTGCCGCCGCCCACCACCTGCGCCGCAACCACTTACCCGGTGTCAACTTGAGCGCCCCGCCCAGCTCTTCCGTCTCATTTCACCCCGGCCGGGTGGCGGCTGATTGTCCGGCAGCTGCCGGCGGTTGGCCCTGCAGGACGGGCCGCCACAGCCGGCGCGAGGGCACCCGACGCACTCCTTTCCCCTGCCTTCGTCTCCACGACGTGGGGAGCGGGAAGGCCGGAGGGTTTCATTTGTCCGCTCGGATTCCCCTTTGCGAGGAGCGCCTGGCACGCCCTGGGCGGGGGACGACCTTGGATTGCTTCCGGGCGGCGGCCTTTTGCGGCTTCTCAGTCTCCTCCAGATCGACACCGAACACCGCCTGGAGCCGTCCGCCGTCGAGCACCCGGCGTTTGCGGCCCGTCGGGCCCGGGGCCTTCGCGAGCGCGGCAGGCACGGCCGCGATGAGTTCGGTGTGGTCGACTCCGCGCAGGAGGAAGAGCAGTTCCGGCTTCTTGTCCAATCGTGACCCGATGCCGTATAGGACCGCCGCGACATGCTTGCACATGACGGCCCAGTCCGGACAGGAGCAGGTCATCGATATCGCGGGCGGAGCGGGGAACAGCCCTCCTTCCGGGCGGGCGATGAGCTCCATGACGGCTGGCGGCAAGTTGCCCCGGAGCAGCCCGACCACCGAGCCGATCGATCCGGCGCACCGCTTCACCAACCGACTCCACGAGGTCCGGGCCAGTGGACGGATACTGACGCGGACCACGTAGATCATGGATCCGCTCACCAGGGCCTCGACCTTGCCCGGGCTGACCCGCAATCGATGACCGAGCCATTGCGGACGTAGTGCTGGCCACGCGGCAGCCGATTAGCGTAGTCGCTGTACGAAAGCAGGTGGTCGCACCAGGCCTTGCCCCAGAAGCTGCGGGCGATCGTGCGACCCGTGATGCGCACTGGGTCGAGGCTGCCGCCCTTCCGCACCACACTGGCCAGCCTGCGCCCCGCCTGCTCGCGACGTTCCCCCATGGATACATAGGGCTGCCATTCCGGGATGATGCGCGCGCGCACGATGACCTCCCGCCGTTCACTGTTCCTGTGAGGCGCTCGCGAGGTCGAGCCCCACGAACGCCACGAGGTCCCGATCGCTCATCGCTGTGAGCGCGGCCCCGCCGTCCACCGCCAGCACGTCCTTCGACAGCGCCAGCTTCGATTCGATCAGCGCGTCGATCCGCTCTTCCACCGTGCCGCGGCACACCAATTTGTGCACCAGGACGTTCCGCCGCTGCCCGATCCGGAACGCGCGATCGGTCGCCTGATTTTCCACCGCGGGGTTCCACCAGCGGTCGAAGTGAATGACATGGGACGCCTCCGTCAGATTGAGTCCCACCCCGCCAGCCTTGAGCGACAGGACGAAGAACGGCGGTCCGTCCTCGGTCTGAAAGGCCGTCACCATGCCGGCGCGCTGACGCACCGAGCTCCCGCCGTGCAGCACCAGGCCGGGCCGCCCGAACACCCCTCGAAGGAATTCGGCCAGCGGCTCGGTCACCTCCCGGTACTGGGTGAACACCAGCACCTTTTCCTGCCGTGCGGCGATCGTCTCGGCCAGTTCCTCCAGCCGCGCGAACTTGCCGCTCTGGCGTGGATCGTACCCCCCATCCCCGGTCCACTGGGAGGGGTGATTGCAGATCTGCTTGAACCGGGTGAGGAACTTGAGAATGATGCCCCGCCGCTGGATGTCCTTGACCCGCTCCAATTGCCCGGTGAGGTCGTCCACCGCCATCTGATAGAGCGCCGCCTGCAGTTTCGTCAGGCCGCAGAAGGTACGCATCTCCGTCTTCTCCGGAAGATCGCGGATGATCCGCCGGTCCGTCTTGAGGCGTCGCAGGATATAGGGCTGCACCAGGCGCCGGAGCGGCGCGTACCCTGGACCTTCCGCCGGACGGAGCCCCCGGGCGAAGCGGTCGAACGCGCGGGCCGAGCCGAGCAGGCCGGGATTGAGGAAGTCGAACAGCGACCAGAGATCTCCCAGCCGGTTCTCGATGGGAGTGCCGGTCAGGGCGAACCGGCTGGCGCCCTTGAGTGCCTTGACCGCCCGGCTCTGGCGCGTCGCCGGGTTCTTGATCGCCTGAGCCTCATCGAGGACGATGGTCTCCCATGTGACCTGCTCCAGCCAGGGCAGCCGGTGGAGATAGCCATAGGTCGTCATGACGATGTCCACGTCCGCAAGCGGGCGATGGGTGCGGAGCGTTCCAGAAGCGGCGGAGGGGTGAGCCACGAGCGTGCGCAGCCCGGGGGCGAACCGCCGGAGCTCGGCCTGCCAGTTGGCGAGCAGCGACGTGGGCACGACCAGAAGGTGGGTGCCCTTGCCCCCGGTGGACTGGAGCCGTCTCCAGAAGGCCAGCATCTGCACCGTCTTTCCCAGCCCCATGTCGTCCGCCAGACAGCCGCCGAGGCCGAGGCCGTGCACCAGCCGGAGCCATCGGAGGCCCGATCGCTGGTAGGGCCGGAGCACTTTCCGGAAGTCAGGGGTGACATCGTCGTCGGAGGGGTCGGGGTCACGCAACGTCGCGAGCAGATTCGCCAGCCAGGGACCGGGCCGGAGCCCTGTCCACTGCCGCGTGTCGGGCTCATCGCCTAACGCGGCAGGACCGCGGTCGGAGGCCATTCCGGCGAGAATGCGCATCCCCTCGCCGAACGTGATCCCGCCCGCATCGGCCGCGCGCTCGACCGCCTTCCAGTAGTCCAGCACCTGGTCCAGCCGCTCCCGATCCATCTCGACCCAGCGGCCCTTGATCAGGGCGAGGCCTTCCGCCTGCCGTCGCGCGGCCTTCCACTCCGCCTCCGAGAGCGGCTCACCGTCGAGCGCCAGCCGGGCGGAGAAGTCGATGAGCGATTCGAGGCCGACCCGTGACGGCTCCTTTCCGCCGATGGTCACCTGCACCTGGACCCGGGGCGGATTCCCGGGCTTCCACCAGTCCGGCACCCGCACCAGGATTCCGCCGGCCTCGAGAGCGGGGACGGCCTTCAGGAACTGATACGCCTCGCTCGGACTCCACGGGACCGCCTGGTAGAGATCGCCGGAATCGACCAGGCTCCGGATGAAGGGGCTCGCGGCGGCGGCCTTCTCGACGGGCGCGAGCAGCGCCAGCAGGCCATCGCGGTCGCGCACCCTCGATTGACGCTCCACCGCGGTGCCGAGGCGAACATGCTGCACCCGTCCGCCTGGCGAGACCTTGGCGATATGCGTCGCGAGAAAGGCGAAGGGGGCGTCCGGGTCTTCCCTGTTCTCCGCCAGGTGGAAACACACCCGTCCGACCAGTTGCCAGGAGGGATGAAGCTCCGCGAGGAATGGCTGAAGACCACCGCATTCTCGTGCGCGGTGATTCGCCGCCGCCGTCAGGGCCGTCCAGGACTCGGCAAGGGCTTCGGGGGAGAGATACTCACCGCCGGCCATCGGGGGCGCGCCCGCCGCCAGTTCCTGGAGAAATCCTGGCGGAGGAGTGACGGCCATCGACTCCGGGACCTCGCCCGCCGCGGCCATCGCCGAGAGGCGGGCGAGGAATTCGCGGGCGAACTCGCGCCAGAAGGCGAGGGTCGGCGGCAGGGTGGCGTCAAGCTCCGCGCCGCCGAGCTGCAGCAGGCCCGCGCCCGGGCTCAGGGCGAACGCCGAGGCGAGGCGATCGTGGAGCGCACTCTCGATCACACTCGCGGAGCGGGGAGGGGTCTCAAAGTGCACGTGCCCCTGCGGCGACACCGCGAGGGAGCACGACACCAGCGCCGCCGGCATCAATCGGAGGCCGTCATGCGGTGCGTCAGGTCGATCTGCTCCGGCGTATTAGCCCCCGTCACCAGGACCTCGATCGCCGCCGTCGCCGCACCGACACCTTCTTGGATCGAGCCATCGCCTACTCCATCTACAGGATATGGCTCATACACAAGGTTTCCGACAGTCCCCGGCGGCCTACTGTCTGCGCCGCCCTCGCTGAGCCTTCCCCGGACGGCTCCGGGGCAAAGAAAAGGCGGACGCCAAGGCGATCCGCTGTTTACCAATCCAGGAAAGCCGCCCGACCAGCTCCGGGACGCATTCCCCACGCGTGTGGCGCCCAGTGCCGCACGCTAACGCCCCCGCATAAGCTGCAAAGCCCAGTCAGCCTGGGCTCGAAGCAACACTGACGGGCGGATTGAACGGAATCTCGTGAGACATAGGCGCGAATGGCCTCGAGGTCCTCAAGGGCTTGGGGGTCCAGCGGACTGGGGTCATCCCGGAATGCGCCGCCTCGCCTCCTCATGGGAGATGGTCTCGCCTCGCTCGTCCTGCGCCAGGCCGCGTTCGACTTTCGCGAGAAAGTACAGGTGCTCCATCGCCTGTTCGATGGTCGCGTCGGCCGGCAGCTGCTGCATGGCCTCGACGAGGCGTTCCTTGGTCACTTCGGAAGGCATGGGAATCTCAGAGCTGAAGGCTGCCGAAAGATGGGGGAGGGAGGTCCAACCGGCAATCCGGGGGTATCGAGACAGGCATATACTGGCCCTCTATGGCCGACGCGGACAAGCCACTCGTGTGGCTCCGCGGTGAGGTGAAAACCCCGCCATTTTCCGCTGCGGCACGTCTCGAGGCGGGCACCCTGCAACGCGTTGTCTCACCGCGTCGGCCTCGAACGCGAAGTGAGAACGACTGAACTGATGAGCGTCACTCCAACCTCACAATCTCTGTACCGGAATGTGTTTTGCGCAATGTGATGCGCAATTCGTCCTCTGCTCTTTTCTCTATAGCCATTTCTTGTACGACATGCATATTCTCTGACCCCATGCCGGTGTAGTAACTTCCACCACCTTTACAGGTAACAACGATATCGCCAGAGGCAACCTGCTTTCCACCGCTGTAAGGGGAAAGCACCAAGCGATATCCCTCACCCTTCCGGCAAGCATCTGGCCAGTGGTCGGGGCGCAGGGCGACGGTTACGGTTTCATTCGTGGACAAGTGAAGCAGGGTGCTTTCCTGAAGCAAAGCGTATCGAATCCGCGTAGCGACATCGCTAAATGCATATTCACAGGCAGACAGGAAGGTGGCTATCGCAAGCAGAGGAACAGGATGGATCATCTTCATGCTGAATATTCCTCGTTCTAACGCCTGAGTGAAGGGGGCGAGAATCAGTACGATTCTCGCCCCCGTGAATGGAGAGTTAGGGCTGCGTGCGACTGCGGCGGGCCCAGACATGAGCATACACAAGGATGGCTAGGCCGGATAAAAGCGGTCCGGTGCCGAAGACGCCAGCAAGGCCACAAAGATTCCCGGCGCCGAGCGGTAGTACAGATAGTACGCAGGAATTGACCCGAGGCCGACTAGAAAACCTATCGGTCCTGCGGGAATCAGTGAGTAGAGAATCGCATTCATCATCGTATGGCCGGACGTCCCGCATCAGCGGCGAGCGTAGCGAGACCGCTGCATGCCGGGGTTCGGCCCAAGTGGGCGCGGTCCGAGGGGCGGCCCATGAATTCAAGCCATGCGAACGAAGGTCATTTCCCAGTTCGTCTCCCATGTGATGCCGCCGTCTGCCGAGAATGCCTGGTCCCAACGGGGCGCGCCGGAGGAGGACGTGCGCCAAGTAAAGCGGATCCGAACAGGACGCTCATTCAAGGTGTCGTCGGCGTAGAACGTGCCGACGCCATCCCGGAACTGTCCGACGACGGGCGTGTCCAGGACACGGGGAGAGCGGCTATCCAGCCACCAAATGGACCATAGCTGGGAATGCGGATCAAAAGAACGAATCGCGGCGGCTCTATAGGGACAGCTGGGCAAGAAGATCTGGTTGTCCTCGACATTTCCGAAGCCGCCCAGAGTTGTCCGCGTGGAAGACAGGCCCTCGAAGATCTCCCATTCAGTGCATCCGACGAGGCGGTCTTTGAGGCGGCGATGATGTACCCGCCAATCGCCCACGACGAAATCGAAGTCATTCGGGGCGCCCGGTTGAAGCGGCAGTGACATTGGACTCCTGTGTATAGCACGGCGGGACTGGACCTAACGACCTGCGCATGACCTGTCAGGCGCGGGAACACTGGTCTATGCTGGTAAAGAGTGGCCGGACCGCGCTTGGACAGCTTCATGCGCTGGTGAGCGCGCGGCGTGTTTAGAGGTCTTCCGGGGTGAGCCCGGTGTGTTTCCCGATCCGGGCCAGCATCTTCGGTCCCAGCTCCTCGCTGTCATGGAACGCGAACACGACGTCGGGCCAGTCCGCCCGGGATAGGGTCCGGTGGGAACCCGACTCGCGCTTCGTTGTGGTCCAGACGTTCCGCTAGGACCCGCAGGGCCAGGGCTTGGACGTGGGCCATCGCTTCGGCGCGCGTGCCTCCGTAGCACTGAGTGCCGGGGAGGGCGGGGATGTCGGCGATCCAGCGCCCGTCCTCTTCTTGGTCAAGCTCGATGTTTAGAGTCCAGGGCATAGGGCCAATCCATGGTGACAGGGTGGAGGACCCAATATAGCTCACGGAGACACCCCGGAGGATGGGGCGGGCGTCCAGAAGTGGTGGCGAGCCATGAGCATGGGGCGCTCATCCCGCCTGCACGCAAACGACCGCGCATCAGCTGCAAAGCGGGGCCTCGCAGCGCTGCCAGCATAGTAGAACCCGGGCCGCGCTTTGGCAGCTTCATGCCGTGGTTAGCCCGCAGCCGACCTCGCGCTCAGGCCCGGTCAGACCAATAGCCAGGCCGGCGTCGATCGTGTGCGAACGCCAGCACGAACAACCGATCCGGGTCCAATCGGTAATTCGGGTGATAGGGGAAGCGCCGGAGAGACACGCGACGGCTCGAGTCGGGGAGCTGGCGGCCGACCCCCGGATACTGCACCACGAATTGAAGTGTGCGATCGGCTTCGGCCAGAAAGTCGGCGCCTAGCCCGCGCGCTTGCTCGTCATAGTAGACAGCGACAGCCGTCAGTTCCTGTTCGGCAAGCGGATGGAGATCAACGCGACTCATTCAAGCGTGCCCGGGCCCTGGCAAACGCCACCTCCGCAGGTACTGCCTCCACGGCGCCAGACTTGAGCTCTGCATACCGGCGCTGGACTTCCGTGGACCACGCGAGATCCAGCTCCGCATCGGGCTCTTCAAGGCTCTCGAGGAGTGCCTGGGCCAAGCGGGCCGCGCTTCGGCAGCTGCATGCGGTGGTCAGCCAGCATCGCTGCCAACCGTAGCATCTAGCGGCCAGCGCAAAGACCTGGGCGGCCCAAGCGAGGACGCCATCGACACCGACGCCATCGCAGCTGTCGCAGCAGAGCCGAGTCCCCCGAGTACGGACAGACCTCGAGAAGAGCGAGTCCACGATCTGCACGGCCAGGCTCCTCCGCTGAGGCGAAAGGACGTCTCCGAAGTATGCGATGATGGCACGGCGAAAGCAGGTATCTCTGGCAGTCGCTGCCTTCCGCATCTCCTCGATGGCACCCAGCTTCGCGGCGAGCACACCCGACTTGGATGCCGGGTCCACGTCTGCCGACTCGACCGTCTTCTTGGCCATGAACCTGAGCAACTCTTCGTCCTTCGCTCCGGTAAACAGGACGGCGATCGAGGGGTTGCCCTTGCGCCCTGCTCGGCCGAACTCCTGAAGGTAGTCCTCGATCGACGCAGGATGCTGCCAGTGAACAACGAGCCGGACGTCCGGCAAATCGAGTCCCATGCCGAAGGCATTGGTGCAGATGATGACGTTGGCGGGCGGGTCGATACGGCCCGTGAAACGGTCGAGCAGATTGTCGCGGTCGTTAGCGCTGCCGAGCTTGGAATGGAAAAAGGGCACCTCCAGCCCACGCCATCGCAGACCGTCTTGGAGCTGCGTGCCGGTCCTTACCGTTGGCACGAACAACATCGCGCGGCCGGATGGCCGATCCGTGAGGAGAGCCATGATCAGGCGATACCGCGCCTCATCGTTCACGCCGTCCAGACGCATGAGTTTGATGTTCGGTCGGTTCACCCCGGTCACCACGACCCGGGCTTCTGGGATCCCTAGCGACTCTAAGATCCGTCGCTGGCTCTCCCTTCCCGCCGTGGCGGTGAACGCCAGAAGCGGTGGGTTACCAAGCGCCTTGCGGACGGCACCCAACTTGCCGTAGTTCGGGCGAAAGTCCTTCCCCCACCGGTCGATGCAATGCGCTTCGTCGATCACCAGGTAGGCCGGCCGTGCGCGGGCGATCTCCTCTACTTCGGCCTCACGTACCATTCCGGGATCGAACCGCTCTGGAGTGCAATACAGGAACTTGATTGCGCCATCCCGCAGGAGCTGGTACCGAATGCGCTTTTCCTGCGGGCCGAGATCACCGTTGATGAATGTTGCTGGGACCTTCTTCGTGTGAAGGTCGGCCACCTGCTGGCTCATGAGCGCCCTCAGCGGTGAGATCACGAGCCCCCAGCCGCGACTCAAAAGGACCGGCACTTGAAAGCAGAGCGACTTGCCAGAGCCGGTGGCATTCACGAGGAGAAGCGACTCGCCTCGGAGGGCAGCGAGAATTATCTCAAGTTGGGGAGTGCGCAGGCGGGTAACACCGAGCAACCGCATCGCGGCACCGAGCGACTCATCGACATCTGCCAGCTCGTGTCGGTGATCCAGTCACCGGGCCAGCCGCAATCCCCAGCGCTCGATCATTCGACGAGCAAGCCTCCCCTGGAGGTTGGGATGGTGAGCGGCGTGGCAGGCATCGCACAGAGTGATCAGGTTAGCAGGGTCATCGACGCCACCCGCGGCACGGGGGATCAGGTGATGGACGTCCGCCTCTCCCTGGGAACACGTGTCGCCGCAAGCCCTGCAAATGCGCGAATCGCGCGCGAGAACGACGTCTCGCACCGCGCGCCAATGAGGGGCCTGCGCTTGAGCAGACGGCTGGCTAACGCCCGCGCATAAGCTGCCAAGCGCTCATCACTTGCGCAAAGGCGGCAGAAGCTGCCGGGCGCGCTTGGGCAGCTTCATGCGCCTGTTAGACGGC
>JAWXBX010000018.1:0-6161 GCA_034440415.1 Gemmatimonadota bacterium
CCCCATGCGGCATCAAGTTCGGTGCGGGCGGAGCCACTGCTCCGCCCCCCATGCGGCATCAAGTTCGGTGCGGGCGGAGCCACTGCTCCGCCCCCCATGCGGCATCAAGTTCGGCGCGGGCGGAGCCACTGCTCCGCCCCCCATGCGGCATCAAGTTCGGTGCGGGCGGAGCTGGAGCTCCGCCCCCACCCGGGCAATCACTCCGCTCTGAGCACCTCGATCGGCGGCCGGCGGAAGACATCCAGGCTGGTCCAGATCCCGGTCAGCACGGTCAACAGGATCAGGCCGGCGGCCAGGACCAGGAAGGCGACCCAGGGGACGGTAAAGGGAATCTCGAAGATCCACCTGGTAAGTGCGGCGCCCCCGATGCTCGCGAGGACGGTGGCGACCGCCGTGGCGAGCAGGCCGAGGGCGGCGTACTCGGTCACCATGACCCGGACCACTTGGCGCCGGGTGGCGCCGAGGGTCTTGAGCAGTGCCGCCTCCCGCACCCGCTGGAACCGGCTGGTCGCCAGCGCGCCCACCAATACGATCGTGCCGGTGGCGAGACTGAAGAGGGCCATGAAGCGGATGGCCAGCACCACGCTCCCAACCACCTTCTCGATGGTCTGCTGCACGGCGGAAAGGTCCACCGAGGTGACATTGGGATAGCGCTCGACCACCGCACGCTGCAGGCTGCCAAGTACTGCCGCGCTGTCCACCCGGGTCAGCACCACGAAACTCTGCGGCGCATCGTTGAGCGGTCCGTCGGGGAAGACCACGAAGAAGTTGGGTTCGAACCGGGCCCAGTTCACCTCCCGCAGGCTGGTGATGACGCTGGTGACACCGACACCCTGAATATCCCAGACGATGGTGTCACGCAGTGTGACGTCGAGGTCGCCGGCGATCTCAACCTCGAGTGAGATGGGGACGGGCGAAGCCGAGGCTGGAGGCGGAGCTCCGCCTCTACCCGTCCACCAGTCGCCCACCACCAGTTTCTCCGAGGCGACGACGGTGTCACGGTAGGTCGAGCGGAACTCCCGTCGCACCGCCCACGCATCGCGCCGCCCTCGTTCACCCTGTTCCCGCGCCGAGCTGTCGGCTTTCTGCAGAATGGTGTCGGCCAGGATGGCGCTGGCGAGCCGCCCGTTGATCGAGCGGATACGCATCGGCACGATCGGTACCGCGCCGGTGGCGACGAGGCCGGCGTCGCGGATCAGCTGCTGCACCCCTTCCTTCTGGTCCGGCTGAATATCGAAAAAGACCAGGTTGGGCCGGCCGAGCCCGCCGTCCAGCGACAGCTGCCGCAGCAGGTTGTGCTGCATCACCGCCAGCGCGCCCAGCAGGAAGGCGCCGAATCCGAGGGCCAGGACGACGGCCACCGTCTGATTGGCGGGGCGGTAGAGGTTGGCGAGTCCCTGGCGATAGACGTACGCCAGATGATGCGGGAACCAGCGGCGCAGGGCGCGGATGAGGCCGAGCGCGGCGAGCCAGAGCAGCAGCAGCGTCGCACCGATGGCGGCAGTGAAGACGGCCCCCTGTGGCACGCTCTGCACCTGCAGCATCGCCAGCCCGGCGACACTCAGCACCAGCGCCGCGCGGGCCAGCCAGGCGAGCCGATCGGTCCCGGCTGTCGGGCTGATCTCGACATCGCGCCGCAGCACCGCGAGCGGCGGGATCCGCCGGATGTCGAGCAGCGGCAGCAGGGCGAAGACCGTCGCCACCCACACGCCGACGCCGAGTCCGGTACCGACCGCGCGCCACGAGGGCCGCACGGTGATATCGAGCGGCAGGAACTGGTCGAAGATGCTGGGCAGCCCGAGTTGCAGGACGACGCCAAGCGCGACGCCGGCGAGACTACCCGCGAGGCCCATGACGACGGCCTGCGCCAGGTACACCCCGAAGACCTGGCCGCTCGTGGCCCCGAGGCAGCGGAGCACCGCGATGCTGTCCCGCTTCTGCCGCAGGAAGACCTGCACCGCGCTCCCCACCCCAATGCCGCCCAGCAGCAGCGCGATCAGAGCGACGAGGCCAAGGTAGCGGCCCAGCTGATCGAAGAAGCGCTTGAGATCGCGCTCCTCTTCCGCCGCGGTGCGGAGCCCGCCCTTGAGCAGCACGAACTTGGCCCGCCAGGCGGTGGCGAGCGCGGCGACATCGGTGGTGGCTGGCGTGCGCAGGTACCAGTCGTAGTCGTACCGGCTGCCGAAGGTGAGCAGGCCGGTTTCCGGCACCCACTGACCCGGGATGTACACCTTGGGCCCGAAGGCGCTCTCCACGCCGACATCGCCGGGGAAACCGGTAACAGTCCCCACGATCTCGAAGCGGCTCTCGCCCAGCGCCATCGTGTCGCCCACCTGGGCGTTGAGCGCGGTGAGGTAGGAGGGATCGACCAGGGCGACGTGGCCCTCGGCGAGCCGGCCCCACATCCCGGCCGGTTCCGTCTTCACACTGCCGTAGTAGGGATAGCCGCCGATGATCGCCTGGACCTGCACCAGGCGGGTGCCGGCGGTGCGAGGGACGTAGGACATTCCGCTGAAGGCGACGACTTCGGAGAGATCGGTCGCCGGATCGGCGCCGGCGGCGCGGGTGAGTGAATCGAGGAGCGCGCGGTACGCCGGGGTCGGGTCGCCACGCAGCCGGGCAGCGATGTCGCCGCCGAGCAGCGCGCGCGACTGCTGCTCCACGGCGGTGCGCAGGTTGTCGGTGAATGATTCGATGGCGACGAGGGCACCGACGCCGACGGAGATCGCGGCGGTGAGGAACAGGAGCTTGCGCCCAGTGGCGCGCCCTTCGCGCCAGGCCATGCGGGCGACGAAACGAAGGTGCGTCATCAGTCCTCGCTCTGCTCCCGCCCGCGGTCGGCGTGTGCCAGCGGGGCGAGGCTCACCCGTTCATCCGAGATCATCGCGCCGTCGGCCAGCCGGATGATCCGTCCGGTGCGTCGTGCGAGCTCGGCGTCGTGGGTCACCAGCACGGTCGTGGTGCCCAGCTCGCGGTTGAGCTCCAGCATGATCTCGATCACCTTCGCTCCGGTGACGCCGTCGAGATTGCCGGTCGGCTCATCGGCGAAGAGAATCTTCGGCCGGTTGCTGAAGGCCCGCGCGAGCGCGACCCGCTGCTGCTCGCCGCCGGAGAGCTGCGAGGGGTAGTGATGCTCCCGCCCGCCGAGCCCCACGCGACTGAGCAGCTGATCGGCGCGCGGCCCCGCATCCTCTCCGCGAAGCTCGAGTGGCACTTCGACATTCTCCCGGGCGGTGAGCGTCGGCAGCAGGTGGAACGACTGGAACACGAAGCCGACCCGCTCGGAGCGAAACCGCGCCAGCTGGTCCTCGCTGAGCCGGGTCAGTTCCTGTCCGTCGATGGTGACCGTGCCCTGCGTTGGACGGTCGAGCCCGGCGAGCAGTCCGAGCAGGGTGGTCTTCCCGCTGCCCGAGGGGCCAACGATCGCCACGACCTCGCCCGATGTGATGGTGAAGGTGATATTCTTCAGCACCGTGAGCGGGCGACCGCCGGAGAGATACGATTTGGTGAGTGCGTTGACGCGGATCATGGAGGGGGCAGGTGGCAGGTGACGGGTGACAGGTGCCTGAACGCTGAACGCTCGCAACAAACGTTGAACAGGACAACCGGCATGCGAATCTGGCGTGGAATCATAGTCGGGGCGGCGTTCGCCGGGCTCCTGACCGCCTGTGCGGGGGAGCGACCCGCCCAGCGCCCAGCGCCGCCCGCCGGCGAGACGGCGGCATCGGCCAATGAATCGCCGGACCGCCCCACCATCGTCTTCCTCGGGACCTCCCTCACCGCCGGCTACGGCCTCCCCACGCCTGACTCGGCGTACCCCGCCGTGGTCCAGCAACTGCTCGACTCGGTGGGGCTGCGGTACACGGTGGTCAATGCCGGTGTGAGTGGTGAGAGTTCGGCGGGTGCGCTGCGGCGGGTGGACTGGGTGCTCAAGGCGAGGCCGGCCTTCCTCGTGGTCGAAACCGGCGCCAACGACGGCCTGCGGGGGCAGGATCCGGATTCGGTGCGGGCCAATATCCAGGCGATGATCGACCGCGGCCGGACCCAGTCGCCGGATACCCGCATCGTGCTGGCGGGGATGGAGGCGCTGCCCAATCTGGGGCAGGACTATGTCCGGCGGTTCCGCGCGGTCTTTCCCGCGCTCGCCAAAGCAAACCGCCTCCCGCTCATTCCTTTCCTGCTGCAGGATGTGGCGGGGGTGGACTCACTGAATCAGGACGACGGCATTCATCCCAACAACCGGGGCGCGCGGCTGGCGGCCCACAACGTCTGGCGGACGCTGGAGCCACTCCTCCGATGAGACGCTCTTCTCGATTGGCGGTCAGCCTGGTACTGCTAACCGCGGTGATTGCCTGCGGCAGTGACGGCAGTGGTCCGGGGGAGAAGCCCCGTTCGTTTCTCATGGGCTTCTCGGCGATCCCGCCCTCGCCCGACACGACGCTGCTGCTGCAGACGCTGGCGCTTTCCACCCTGCACTCCGATGCCGGCCTGATTCAGCTCTCGATCCCCTGGACCGACCTGCTGAGTGGCATTCCGGCTGACTCGGAGGTGCGCGTCGTCCGCCTGCCGCTGGTCAACTACTATCGCGGCAACGGCCACAAGATTGTGGTGGCGCTCGATGTCACCAACGGGCTCGACCGCTCCGCGGAGGATCCGCAGCTGGTGACCGCCGGCCGGAGCATCGCCGATACGATGATCCAGCGGCTGTATCGGGAGTACGTCGCCGCGGTGGACAGCATTCTGCACCCCACGTACCTCAGCCTTGCCGCCGAAACCAATCTCATTCGTGCCGCCGCCGATCCGACGGTGTATCAGGCGGTCGTGACGATGGTGAACGCCGCCGCCGCGGAGCGTGCCGCCGCGGGGAGCCAGACCGCGTTCATGGTGAGTGTGCAGGTCGAGACGGCGTGGGGGGCGCTGCAGGGGGGAATCGGATTTCAAGGGATTACGCAGGACCGGACCGACTTCCCGTTCATCGAGGCGCTGGGTCTCTCCTCGTATCCCTACCTCGGCGGCTTCAGTCAGCCGGACAGCATTCCGCTCGACTATTACAGCCGGCTGGTGCAGGGGTCGCCACTGCCTGTCGTGGTGCTCGAAGGCGGCTGGCCGTCAATCCCCGCCGGCCCGATCACCTCGAGACCCGCGCTGCAGGCGGCGTACATCAGCCGCCACGGCCGCCTGCTCGACTCGGCCGATGCTGCGGGATACTTCCAGATCACCTTCACCGATTTCAATCTGAGCACATTTTCCCCGGCGGATTCGGCCGGTCTCATTCCGTTTGCGCACCTTGGGCTGGTCGACTCGGTGCTGGGGCCCAAGCCGGCGCTGGCGACCTGGGACAGCATCCTCGCACGGAGCTATCGGCCATGACGGTCAAGCTGTTCGCCTTTGCTGCCTCGCTCCGCCAGGCGTCGTGGAACCGGAAACTGCTGAACGTGGCCGCGGAGGTCGCACGCGCTGCGGGCGCCGCGGTGGATGTGGCGGAGTTCCGGGAGTTCGACATGCCGCTGTATGACGCCGACCTCGAGGCTTCGCAGGGAATTCCGGCTGGCGCACAACTGCTCATTCGGCGAATCCGCGCGGCGGACGGCCTACTGCTCGCCTCGCCGGAGTACAACAACTCGATGCCCGGCACGCTCAAGAATGCGATCGACTGGGTGTCGCGGGAGAAGCCGGCGGCGCTTCGGGGGAAGAGTGCCATGCTCCTCTCGACCTCGAGCGGCCTTGTGGGTGGCAACCGCGGGCTGTGGGCGCTGCGGATCCCGCTCGCAATGCTCGGCGTTCACGTCCAGCCGGACATGTTCTCGCTGGCGCAGAGCGACAAGGCTTTCGATGCGACAGGGCAGCTGGCGGATCCGGTGGTGCGGGAGCGGCTGGGGAAGATGGTGCAGGGGTATGTGAGGGTGGCGACGGCGTTGGCGGGGTCGTAACCCGGGATCGGAATCTTCACGACGATGGGTAGCGCGGAGCCATTGCTGCGCGCCCGGTAGAACCACGCCGACGATGGGTAGCGCGGAGCCATTGCTGCACGCCCGGTAGAACCACCCCGACGCTGGGTAGCACGGAGCCATTGCTGCACGCCGATGATGGGTAGCGCGGAGCCACTGCTGCACGCCCGGTAGAACCACCCCGACGCTGGGTAGCGCGGAGCCATTGCTGCA
>JAWXBX010000019.1:0-8262 GCA_034440415.1 Gemmatimonadota bacterium
CGGGAGGAGGGGCTCGACGCGAACACCGCCACGGCAGTGGGTGCCATGGCGGGCGGCGGTCAGGGGGGCGACGAAGGCGAGTCGGTGGAGGAGCTGAGTGAAGCCGAAGCCCGCTCTCTGCTGGAGGCGGTGGAGCGGCAGCAGCTCTCCAGCCACCAGGGTCAGCGCCCCAAGAAAGGGCCGGGCGCCAATCGGGACTGGTGACGGCCCGGTCCTGCACCGGCACAGGCGTCCGTCTAGATTCCGCTCACCCTTGTCTTGCGAGATCTTCATGTCGAACCCGTTCGGCTCTCCCTCCCAGACCATGCGCGGAGCCGCGGCAGAATCGGCCCGCGTCGCCAGCTTCCTGCAGAAGGTGTATGGCTGGATGTTCGTCGGGCTGGGGATCACGGCGCTCACCGCGCTGTTCGTCGCCTCGAGTCCCGCGCTCCTCGGCATGCTGCAGCAGAACCGGCTGTTATTCTGGATGGTCCTGCTGGCCCCGATCGGATTCGTCATCTTCCTGTCGGCCAAGGTGGATACGATGACGCCGAGCACTGCGGCCATCGTGTTCTCGGTCTACGCCGCGGTGAACGGGATCTCGCTGGCGTTCATCTTCCTGGCCTACACCGGCGCGTCCATCGCCAGCACCTTCCTCACGACCTCGGCCACCTTCGGCGCACTCGCGCTCTACGGCACCATCACCAAGCGGGACCTCACCGGCGTCGGCCAGTTCGCCATGATGGGCCTGTTCGGCGTGATCATCGCCTCGATCGTCGGGATCTTCTGGCAGAACGACATGTTCCAGTTCGTCCTGTCCGTCTGTGGCGTCCTGGTGTTCACCGCCCTGACGGCGTACCGGGCCCAACAGCTCCGGGCCATGGCGCTGGCACTTCCTGAGGGGAAGGTCGGCGCGTATGCGGTGGTCGGCGCGCTCGGACTGTACCTGGCGTTCATCAACCTCTTCCTGATGCTGCTCCGGCTGTTCGGCCGGCGGCGGTAGCAGGGGTCGCATCTATGCGACCCCTACGACACGCCGCCGGGGACCTGGGCTACCGTTAACCCCGTCGCCCTGCTACGTTTTCCGGCTCACAAATCGCCTCCCCGCGCCTGCACCATGGCCGGGGCGTCCAGACCAAAGGAAGGTGCCATGGCCCGTCCGTACGAGGCGGTCTATATCTTCGACAGTGCGCTCGAAGAGACCGCCATCACCGAAAAACTCAATCGCTTTCATGCCCTCATCCAGCAGGACGGGGATGAGCAGCCGACGCTGACCCATTGGGGCAAGCGCACGCTCGCCTACCCGATCAAGCGCCGGGAGACGGGGTACTACGTCGTCGCCGCCTTCAAGGCGCTGCCGACGCAGCTGCCCGAGTTTGAGCGCGCCATCAAGCTCGACGAGGGCGTGCTCCGCTTCCTCGTCGTGGCAGATGAAAACGACTACACCCCGTCCCGCGATACGACTGACCGCAAGCTGGAGGAAGACGACGAATGATCATGAAGCGCATGAAGAAAGGCGACCCGCTCGCCGAAGCCGGCCTCCGCTACGTCGATTTCAAGGACGAGAAGCTGCTGTCCCGCTTTATTACCGATCGGGGCAAGATCCTGCCGGCCCGCCTTTCCGGCGTGACCGCCAGACACCAGCGCCAGCTGGCCACCGCAATCAAGCGGGCCCGTTACCTGGCGCTGCTGCCCTACGTGAGGGGTGGTGGGTGAACTCGGCAGTCAGGCACTCCCTCGACCGGGAGTGACCTTGCGGGCGGTACTCCTCCTGTTGGGGTACCTGCTCCTCTTCCCGCCGTTGTTCGTGCTGGGGCCGTTGGCGGGGCTTCTAGTGGCGTCACGACCGGCCACGCTGCGGGAGTGGCTGTGGATCGGAGCGGCGGGGCTGTGGCTGGCGGTGTCCCTCTGGCAGCCCGGCGACCTCGTTTCGCAGCTCACCCAGGCGTGGCCTTGCTTCGTCACGGCGGGGTTTGTCGCCCTGATGCTTGTCGGTCGACGGCGCCTGGTCCCGGGGGCGCTGCTGGCGACGATCTTCGGCCTCGGCGGGGCAACTGGGTGGATCTGGTCGCTCGGGACGCGGTGGCAGGACCTGCAGCTGGCTGTCACGCGCCTGGGCTGGGAGCAGTGCCGCCAGTTGCTCGCGGAGCTGCGGGCACTCAGCCCCGAGCGGGCCGAGGCAGCGCAGATTTTCGTCGACGCGATGGCGGGAAGCGTCGGCTGGATGGCGGAGCTCTTCCCCGCCCTTCTGATGCTGGCGATGCTGCCCGGGCTGGCCATCGCCTGGTCCTGGTATCACCGGTTGGCTGCCACACCGGTCGGCGAGCCGGCAGAGCGGTTCGCCGAGTTCCGTTTTACCGATCAGCTGGTGTGGGGCGTGGTCCTGGCCCTGGTCGCCATCGTGCTGCCGCTCCCGGTCGAGCTGCGGCAACCGCTGGGCAATTTCGCCCTGGTCGTGGGTGGGCTGTACGCCGCGCGCGGGGCCGCAATCATGTGGGGCGGCGTCGGGGGATTTCCACTCCCGGTGCTGGTTGTCATCGGAATTGGCGTGATCATCATCCTGCCGGTCGTGCTGGGCGGCTGCTTCTCGCTCGGACTGGCGGACACCTGGGTGGATTTCCGGCGGCGTTTCGCTGCCGGCAGCGAACGGAGTGATCGATGGAAGTGATTCTGCGCGAAGACATCAAGACGCTCGGCAAGGCCGGCGATCTCGTGAAGGTGAAGCCGGGCTACGCCCGCAACTTCCTGCTGCCGAAGGGGCTCGCCTACGAAGCCACGGACGGCAACCGGAAGCGGATCGCCTCGGAGTCAAAGGCCCGGCTGGCCCGCGTCGCCGAGGAGCGTTCCGCCGCGGAGGCCACGGCCGCAAAGCTCGCCGCCGCTCCGCTCGCCCTGTCGCGCAAGGCGGGCGAAGGCGACCGGCTCTTTGGCTCGATCACAGCGCAGGACCTGGCCGACGCGCTCACCGCACAGGGCATCGAGCTGGACCGGCGGCGGATCGAGCTGGAGCACCCGATCAAGACCGTGGGTCTGCACACCGTCCCGGTCCGGCTGCATCCGGACGTTCACGCTGAACTGCGCGTCACCGTCACGGCGGAGTAGCCTCCGTCCCAATGACGGTTGGCATCCGGTACGTCGACGGCCCGCGTCTCGCGCGGTCGCTCTTCGCCGCGGCGGCCGGCCGCGAGGAGATCAATCGGATCACCGTCTTTCCCGTTCCTGACGGGGACACCGAGACCAACTTCAGTCTCACGCTGCGTGCCGTCGCCGACGCCCTCCGGGCGCTCGGCGACGCGTCGCTTTCCGGGACCGCACGCACGGCCGCGCGCGGCAATTCCGGCATGATGCTGGCCCATTTCCTTCTCGGCTTCGCGGACGCCATCGACGGCCGGGACCAGATCACCGCCCAGGAGGTCGCCCTCGCCATCCACCAGGGCGCCGAGCGGCTGTCCACCTCCCTCGACGATCCGCGCGAGGGCACCATTCTGACCGTGGCCCGGGAGGCTGCCATCGCCGCGGAACGCGCCGCCAACGACTCTCCCGACATCTCCGTCTTCATGGCCCGACTGCTGGCCGAGGGTGAGCTCTCCCTGGCCCGGACGCCGGAGCTGATGGCGGTCCTCAAGGAGGCGGGAGTCTTCGACGCCGGGGGCGTGGGATTCGTGCGCATGATCGAGGGCGTGGTCCGCCTCATCGATGGCGACCCGATCCTCCCCGCCGCTCCGTTTGCCGAGGCGGCGGAAGCGATGATGCCCGCAGCGCTTGCGGGCGGGGCGGCGGGGCGGGACTTCCAGTTCTGCACCGAAGTGCGCGTCCGTAGCAGCCAGCTCCCCGCCGCCAACGAAGTCCGGACCCAGCTCCGGAATTTCGGCGGATCGGTTCAGGTGGTGGTTGCCGGTGATATTCTGAAGGTCCATGTGCACACGAATACGCCGGAAGCCGTCTTTACTTACGCAGGGCGCTGGGGCACCATCGACGCCACGAAGGCTGAGGACATGCGGGCGCAGCACCGGCGCCTGGCTCATGACGAGCGTCGTCCGGTCGCAGTCGTGGCCGCCCGCTCCTGCGACCTTCCCGACGTGGTACTGGACCGGCATCACATCGCCCTGGTGCCGCTCCAGGTGATGTTCGGTGACGAAACAATTCGGGACAGGGTCGAGCTCAAGCTGCGTTCCGGCCGGGTGACGCGAGGCAAGGCCTGGCTCGCCGGCCTGCTGAACGTCAAGCCGATTCTCGGCCTGGATGGGGACGGCGCCGTCGTCCCGCTGAACCGTGTGCGGGGAGGCGCGAATGTCGTACCGCGAGTGCTGAGCCTGCTGGAGAAGCAGCTCTCGCCAAAGCCTGCCGCCGTCCGTTTCGGAATTGCCCACGCCGAGGCGCCGGAGGCGGCGGAGCGGGTCCGGGCGGCGCTGATGGCGGCCTACCGGCCGAAGGACTGCTTCGTCTCGCTGGCGACCGCCGTCCCGGGTACGCATGTCGGCGTCGGGGCGTGGGCGCTCTTCTGGCAGGTTGAGGATGGCACGCCGACGCATCCCGCGGGTACCGCGTGATGGTGCTCAACTCGCTGGAAGTCGCCGCCGCCGTCCAGGCGATCGAGGATCTGAGTGGCCGCGACATCCGCATCCTCGACCTGCGCGGGCTGACCGATGCGACGGACTACTTCATTGTGGCATCTGGAACGTCGGACGCCCATGTGCGCGGGATCGCCGAGTCGGTGCTGGAGAAATTGCGGGGCCGGGGCGTGCGGGCCCACCATGTGGAGGGCCTGCCCAGCGGCCGGTGGGTGTTGCTCGATTTCGTGGACTTCGTGGTCCACCTCTTTCATCCGGAGACGCGCGGGTTCTATCAGCTCGAGCGACTTTGGAGCGATGCGCCGGACTATCGTCCCGGTGCCTGACTGGCAGGTGTCCTGATGATTCGCCGCTCTCTGCTCGCACTGTGCCTCGTCGCCGGCGCGCCCGCTGCCCTGTCGGCGCAGTACTACTTCGGCCAGAACAAGGTCCAGTACCGCGCCTTCGACTTCCAGGTCCTGCGGACCGAACACTTCGACATTCATTTCTATCCGGAGGCCCGCGCCGCCGCGCTCGACGCCGGGCGGATGGCCGAGCGGTCGTACCAGCGCCTGTCGCGTCTGCTTCGCCACGAGTACAAGGAGCGGAAGCCGATCATTCTGTACGCCTCCCACTCCGACTTCCAGCAGACCAACGCCCTCGGCGGGGAATCGCCGGGCGAGGGCACTGGCGGTGTCACCGACTTCTTCAAGCAGCGGATCATCCTGCCGTTCACCGGCTCCTATCAGGAACTGGAGCATGTCTTGCAGCACGAGATGGTGCACCAGTTCCAGTATGACATCTGGAGCCGCGGACGCGCCGGGGCGGGGCTGCAGACGATCATCAACGTGAATCCGCCACTCTGGTTCGTGGAGGGCATGGCGGAATATTTCTCGATCGGCGGCGTGGATCCGAATACGGCGATGTGGCTGCGCGACGCGTCCTTCGAGGGCAAGATCCCCTCGATCAACCAGCTGGAGACCGATCCGCAGATCTTTCCCTACCGGTTCGGCCAGGCGCTGCTCGCCTTCATCGGCGAGCGTTGGGGCGACGAAGCGATCGGGGCCATCATGCAGGGTACCCTCGCCGGGGGAGGCGGCCTGGAGGGCTCCATCCGTCGGGTACTGGGCGTGAACTACCGCGAGCTTTCCGATCTGTGGAAGGAGGCGGTGCAGAAACGCTACCTGCCCGAGGTCGGGACCCGACAGAAGGCGCGGGACATTGCCGGTGCGATGCTCAACGAGTCCCGCTCCGAGGGGACCTTGCACCTGGCACCTGCGCTGTCGCCCGACGGCTCCCAGGTCGCCTATTTCAGCGAGAAGGATTTCTACTTCGTCGATCTCTACCTGGCCGATGCGAATACCGGCAAGGTGAAGAAGCGGCTGCTCAAGTCCTCGTACAGCAGCAACTACGAGACCTATCGCTTCATCAATTCCGCCGCGAGCTGGTCGCCGGACGGGAAGTACATCGCCATCGCCGCCAAGCGTGGGGCGCGGGATGAGATTGTCATCATCGACGTGGCGAAGAACAGTGAGTACCGCCGGATCAAGGTGACACTGAATGGTGTCACCACGCCCGCCTGGAGCCCCGACGGGCGGCAACTCGTCTTCACCGGGTACGATGGCGGACTGTCGGATCTGTTCATCGTCAATGTGGCCGGAGGCGGGCTCGTCAGGCTCACCAATGACAAGTACGCGGACTTGAATCCCGTCTGGTCACCCGACGGCAAGACCATCGCCTTCGCGACCGACCGCGGGCCGGAAACCGACTTTGCCACCCTCCGCATCGGCAATACCCGCATCGCGCTGTACGACGTCGCGACTGGCCGGATTGACGGCCTCCCGGATATGGAACTGGGCACCAACCGCAGCCCGCAGTGGTCGCCCGACGGTCAGGACATCGCCTTCGTCTCCGACCGCAATGGTGTCAGCGACATCTATCTGTACAATCTGAACAGCCGGCAGACCTACGCGATCACCGACCTCTACACCGGGGCCCAGGGCATCACGCCGCTCTCCCCGGTGCTGTCGTGGGCGAGAAATGCCGATCGCCTCGCCTTCGGCTATTACTCGCGTGGCCGCTACGACGTCTATGGCATCGACAATCCGCGGGGCCTGAAGCGGGAACCGTGGGTGGCTCCGCTTCTGGCCCGGCGCGACTCCGCCATGGGCCCGATCGGCGTGCTCAACCCGCCGGACTCCAACGGCATCGTCACTGGTTACACCCCGGTCCTTCCCCGGCGAGACTCCGCCATGGCCCCGATCGGCGTGCTCAATCCGCCGGACTCCAATGGCGTCGTCACCGGCTATACCCCGATCACCCGAGCGGACACCGCGCGCCGGACCACGCCGAAGGACACCGTCGCCGCGGCGGGTGAGCCGCTCGAGTCCACCGGCTCACTGTATGTCAGCGGCAACACCTTCCGGCAAAGCGATTCCGCCCCCGCCCTGCCCGACTCCGCCCCGCGGCCGGCAACGATCACGGAGCTGATGCATGCGGCGGACATCCCGCTGCCGGATACCGCCGAGTTCACGGTCAAGAAGTATCGGGTTCGCTACCGGCCCGACTTTGTCGCTCGCCCCACCGTGGGCTATACCCGCGACAGCTTCGGCCGAGGCTTCTACGGCGGCAGTGCGATCGCCCTCTCCGACATGCTCGGCGATCACAACCTGCTGTTCTCCGCGTATGTGAACGGGCGGATCACCGAGGCCGCGGTCAACGCCACGTATGTGAACATGGCGCATCGGATCAACTGGGCGGTGGGCGTGGGACAGGAGCCCTACTACTTCCTGGAAGCGAGTCAGATCATCAGCGACTCGTTCCTGCCGACCTCCGATGACCGCGTCTTCGTCACCAACCTGCGACGCATCGTGGTGCGCTCGGTCGCCACGCAGGCCTACTACCCGCTGAGTCGCTTCGCCCGGATCGAGTTCGGTGCCACCGCCGCCGCGGTGAGCGACAAGCGGCAGCAGATCCTGGAGCGCTACGACCCCGGCAGCGGCCAGGCCACCGCCGAGGCCGTCTCCCGGGAGGTCAGTCTCAATGGCGCGAGCTATGTCCAGCCCTCGCTCGCCTATGCATTCGACAACTCGCTGCCCGGCTACGTCGGCCCCTTCTACGGCCGCCGGTATCGTTTCTCGGTCGCCCAGTCGATCGGCGGCTGGCGCTTCTTCGAGGGACTGGCCGACTACCGCCGGTACGACCGCATCGTGGGTCCATTCACCCTCGCGACGCGAGCCCTCTATTTCGGAAGGATCGGCCGGGACGCCGATCGGTTCCGGATCTACCTCGGCAGCACCGACCTGCTCCGTGGCAATACGTCGGGGAGTTACTACCGGAACGAGTGCCGCACCAGGGACCCGGGCACCTACACCGGGTGCATCGAGCTCGACCGGCTCGTCGGCACCCAGCTCGCCGTGGCGAGCGCCGAAATTCGCTTTCCCCTGCTGAACAGTTCGTTCGGGTTCGTCCCCAATGGATTCCCGCCGATCGAGGGTGCGCTGTTCTACGACATCGGGATGGCCTGGAACGAGGGTGACAAACTCAAGTTCAATCGCGCCGCCAGCGACGATCCGATCCGGGTTCGCACACCGGCGCAGACGATCGGCGCCTCGGCGCGGATGAACCTCTTCAACTTCGTGGTCCTGCGACTCGACTATTCGATTCCGCAGGAGCGTCGATCCATCAAGGGGTACTGGACGCTGAGCCTCGGGCCGGTCTTCTAGCCGGCCCG
>JAWXBX010000020.1:0-7286 GCA_034440415.1 Gemmatimonadota bacterium
ACTTCGTGCTGGGGATGTTCGGGCCGAGCGTCGGCGTGGCCCGCGTCCGCTATGCGCGCTTCATGCGGTCCTGTGCGGACGAGGACCTGGCGCTGTTCGAGAAGCACGAGTCGCGGGACACGCGGATGCTCGAGCCCGACCTGCCGAAAGCGCCGCCGGCCCCGCCCGTCCCGGCCCCGGGCGGACCCGCGACCCTCGAAGAGATTGCGGCCCGGCACTGCGAGCGGGTCGGCATCACCGCGGCCGAGCTGGTCTCCCCGTCGCGGGAACGGCGGCTGAGCAGGACCCGGACGGCGATTGCGCTCGAGGCTCTCGCCACCGACGCAGCGAGCCTGACGGAAATCGGGAGATTCCTTGGGCGCAGCGCCTCGGCGCTGGCACAATCCATGGCCTTGGCCACGGCGCGGGCGCAGCCCCGTGCAGGGCCGGGTCCACCAAACAACTAAACAAACCAAATAACTAAGGTCCGGTACCTTTTTGGAACACACGCCCGTCATGCAGCAGTACCTCCGCATCAAGGCGGAGCACCCGGGGCTGCTGCTGTTCTACCGGATGGGTGACTTCTACGAGCTGTTCTTCGACGACGCGCGCAAGGCCTCGGCCCTGCTCGGCATCACGCTCACCGCCCGGGGCCAGTCCGCGGGCCAGAGCATTCCCATGGCCGGCGTCCCCTATCACGCGGCGGAGCAGTACCTGGCCCGCCTCGTGCGGGCCGGCGAGTCGGTCGCGCTCTGCGAGCAGATCGGCGATCCGGCCACGTCCAAGGGCCCCGTTGAACGGCAGGTGGTGCGGGTCATCACACCGGGCACGCTGACCGACGACGCCCTCCTCGACGCGCGCCGGGACAATCTCGTCGCTGCCGTCTGCGCCGGCCACAGCGCGGGTGCAGGCCTGCAGAACTTCGGCCTCGCCTGGCTCGACCTCTCCGCCGGCCGCTTCTGCCTGACCGAAATTGCCACGCTGACCGATCTGCACGCCGAGTTGGCCAGACTCGGGGTCGCTGAACTCCTCGTTGAAGACGGCCTCGAGCTCCCCGCCCTCGACGCCGGCCCTGACCGGGGTCTCGCCCGCCACCGGATGCCCCCGTGGCACTTCGACGCCGACACCGCCACGCGCCTGCTCAGCGCCCAGTTCGGCACTCGCGACCTGCAGGGCTTCGGGGTCGCCGACCTTGGCGCTGGCGTGCGCGCTGCCGGCTGCCTCCTGCAGTACGTGCGGGACACCCAGAAGAATGCCCTGCCCCACGTCCGCAGCATCGTCGCCGAGCGTCACTCCGACGCACTACAGGTCGACGCGGCCAGCCGGCGCAATCTCGAACTGGAGACCAGCCTGAGCGGCGACGCCACCGCGAGCCTCGCTGGCGTCCTCGATCACTGCGCCACCACCATGGGCAGCCGCCTGCTGCGCCGCTGGCTCAACCGGCCGCTGCGGGACCAGGCGCTGCTCCGCCGCCGCTACCAGGCGCTGGACAGCCTGCGCGAAACTGGTGACGACCCGCTGCGTGACCTGCTCCGGGACAGCGGCGACCTGGAGCGCATCCTCTCCCGCATCGCCCTCGGCTCGGCGCGGCCCCGGGACCTGGCCCAGCTGCGCACGGCCACGGCCCTCGTGCCGGAAATCGACGCGCAACTTTCGGCCCTGGATTCCCCCCTGCTCGCTGCGCTGCGCCTGCGCCTCGGGGATCACGGTGCAACGCACGAATTGCTGAAGCGCGCGCTGATCGAACTGCCACCCCAACTCATTCGCGACGGCGGAGTGCTGGCCTCAGGCTACGACGCGGCGCTCGACGAGCTGCGGGACATCAGCGAGAACGCGGACCGCTACCTGACTGACCTGGAAACACGGGAGCGGGCGCGAACGGGGTTGCCGTCGCTGAAGGTTGGCTACAACCGGGTGCACGGCTACTACATTGAGCTGTCCCGCGGCCAGGCGGCTCAGGCGCCGGACGACTACCAGCGTCGCCAGACACTCAAGGGCGCCGAGCGCTACATCACTCCGGAGCTGAAGGACTTCGAGGGCAAGGTGCTGTCTGCCCGGGACCGGTCGCTGGCCCGGGAGAAGGAGCTCTACGCCGAGTTGCTGGCGATGCTGGGCACCCGGCTGGTGGCGTTGCGGGAGCTGGCCGCGGCGCTTGCCGAACTGGACGTGCTCGTCAACCTGGCGGAGCGCTCCCGCACGCTGGGTTATTGCCGGCCGGAACTCGGTGACGAGCCGGGGCTGCGCATTCGTGGCGGCCGCCATCCCGTCGTCGAGCAGCGGCTCGACACGCCCTTCGTGGCGAACGACCTGGAACTCAACGAGGACCGGCGCCTGCTGGTGATCACCGGTCCGAACATGGGCGGCAAGTCGACCTACATGCGGCAGACCGCGCTGATCGCGCTGCTGGCCCACATCGGTTCCTGGGTGCCCGCCGAGAGCGCGCGCTTCGGCCCGCTGGACCGGATCTTCACGCGGATCGGCGCTGCCGACGACCTGGCCGGCGGCCGTTCGACCTTCATGGTGGAAATGACGGAGACCGCGAACATCCTGCACAACGCGACGGACCAGAGCCTGGTGCTGATGGACGAGATCGGGCGGGGCACGAGCACCTTTGATGGGCTGTCCCTGGCCTGGGCGGCCGCGCATCATATTGCGGAGCAGGTGCGGGCCTTCACGCTGTTCGCCACCCACTACTTCGAGCTGACGGCGCTGGCTGCAGAACTGCCGGCGTGCGTGAACGTGCACCTGGATGCCACGGAGCACGGCGACCGGCTCGTCTTCCTCCACGCAGTCAAGGACGGGCCGGCGAGTCGCAGCTACGGCCTGCAGGTTGCCGCGCTGGCGGGCGTACCGGCCCAGGTGATCCAGCGGGCCCGGCGCTACCTGCAGCGCCTGGAGAACGAATCGGCGGTGAAGCAAAAGAACCGGGGCGGTGACCCGGCGCCCCAGCAGGAACTCGCCCTCGGCCCACCGCCGCCACCGGACGCGGTGCACGAACTCCTCGATGCCCTCGACCCCGACACGCTGACGCCGAAGCAGGCCCTGGAAGCCCTCTACGCCCTGAAATCCCAAAAAGGTACCGGACCTTAGTTATTGGGTTTTGTTTAGTTGTTTGGCCTCAGCGCCGCAGATAACTAAACAAAACCCAATAACTAAGGTCCGGTACCTTTGGCACTACAGCGTACTTTTGTAGACCGGGGACTGCCGGTTGAACATGCCGTGCCGGAGGAAGAACGCGGTCTGACTCGCCACTTCGGGTGAAACCAGAAAGCCGGTATGGGTCACCGGGTAAGACAGGTGGTCCTTCAGCCAGGGCGCCTGGGTTTCCGCGACGGCGATGGTGCCGTCGTTGGGGAGGGGCACCACGCCGAGCATCATCCCGGCGCCCACACTGCTCGTGCCGGCAATGGCACCCACATCCCGGTCCGGGACGTAGTCCTTGAGGACTTTGCCGACGAGCGCCTCACGTCCGGTCTGGCCGAGCGCTGCGGCGCCGAGTTCGCCCAACTGGGCGAGCCGCTCCGCCGCCACACTGCCCTGCAACGGCGAACCCAGACAGACCACACGACCGGGCCTGGGAAACGGCCGGCGCTGCAGGCCGGCCAGGGCGATCAGACCGCCAGTGCTGTGGCCCACCATATGGACCCGGGGGGACTCGATGGCATCGAGGGCATCCCGCAAGCGATCCGCATTGGCGGTAAATCCGGCCTCGAAAGTGCCGTACTGAAACAGGACCGTCGGAAAGCCGTGCTCATCGGAAAGCCGGTGCCGGAGCAGACCAGCCTCAGCGCCGTTCATCCACAGCCCGTGGATCACCACGACGGTTTCAGGGGGAATCGGGGCCATGCCTCATTTCCAGCGACGACACTCGAGGCCCGGGAACCGACGCCAGGAAATGAGGCATGGCCCCAATTTCTATGGCTTCGCCGGCTCGCGGATGCGGATACCGGTTTCACGCAGCTGCTGCGCAGACACCGGTCCCGGCGCCTCGGTCAGCAGGCAACTCGCCGTCTGGGTCTTGGGGAACGCGATGACATCGCGAATGTTGTCCGTACCTGCCAGCAGCATAACGAGACGATCGAGCCCGAAGGCGAGCCCGCCATGGGGTGGCGCCCCGAACTTCAGCGCGCGGAGCAGGAAGCCAAACTTGCTCTCCGCCTCTTCCGGCGTGATACCCAGAATGCGGAACACCGCGGACTGCATCGCGGACGAGTGAATCCGGATCGAGCCCCCGCCGATTTCGTTGCCGTTCAGGACCATGTCGTAGGCGCGGGACAGCGCCGTGCCGGGATCCTGCTCCAGCGTCGCCACATCGTCGACGGCTGGCGCGGTGAATGGATGGTGCAGGGCCGCCCAGCGCTTCTCTTTCGGGTCCCATTCAAACATGGGAAAGTCCACCACCCAGACCGGGTGCCAGCCGGGCTTGACCATCTTGAGGTCGCGGCCCACTTTCACGCGCAGCGCCGCCAACGAGTCGTTGACCACCTTCTTCTTGTCGGCACCGAAGAACACGAGGTCGCCGTCCTTGAGTTCGAGCCGCGAGATCAGCCCCTGCACGGTCGCGTCGGGCAGGAACTTCATGATCGGTGACTGGAGGCCATCACGACCCTTCGCAACCTCGTTGACCTTGATGTAGGCGAGGCCCTTCGCCCCGTAGTTGCCAACGAAGGCGGTGTAGTCGTCAATCTCCTTGCGGGTCAGCGTGCCGCCACCGGGAACCTTCAGTGCAGTCACCCGGCCATCCGGGTCAGCGGCCGGCCCGGCGAACACCTTGAACTCCACTCCGGTCATCAGGTCCGCCACTTCGACCAGCTCCAGGGGAATGCTGAGGTCCGGGCGATCGATGCCGAAGCGCGCAATCGCGTCCGCGTAAGTCATGCGAGGCAGTGGCGGCAACTCGATGCCGGCCACGTCGAGGAACAGCGACCGGATCATCCGCTCCATGATCTCCATGAACTGGTTCTCGTTCATGAAGGACGTTTCGATGTCGATCTGGGTGAACTCAGGCTGACGGTCGGCGCGCAGGTCCTCGTCGCGGAAGCAGCGGGCGATCTGGTAGTACCGGTCGAAGCCGGACATCATCAGGATCTGCTTGAAGAGCTGGGGCGACTGGGGCAGCGCGAAGAATTCGCCCGGGTGCGTGCGGCTCGGGACGATGTAGTCCCGCGCGCCTTCCGGCGTGGTGCGGGTGAGCACCGGCGTTTCTACGTCCATGAAACCGTTGTCGTCGAGGAACTTCCGCAGGGCCTTTGTAATCCGGTGCCGCAGGCGGAAGCGCTCCAGCATCTCGCTACGGCGGAGATCCAGATAGCGGTACTTCAGCCGCAGCTCTTCCGACACGACCTCGTCGTGATGGAATGGCGGGGTTTCGGAGGTGTTGAGCACTGTCAGTTCGGCAGCCAGCAACTCGACCTCGCCAGTCTTCAGCTTCGCGTTGACCGTACCCTCGGGGCGGGGCCGCACGGTGCCGGTCACCGTCACGACAAATTCACTGCGCAGTTTCTCGCCGGCGCTGAAGACCTCCGGTGCGGCAGGCGCGAACACCACCTGGAGCAGGCCTTCCCGGTCCCGCAGATCGATGAAGATGACCCCACCATGATCGCGGCGCCGGTGGACCCAGCCGGACACGGTGACCTGCTTGCCGATGAGGGCGGCGGTGACGTCACCGCAGTAGTGAGTGCGCATGGTTATCTTCCGAAAATTTCCAGGTCGCGCCCAAGGCGCTCCCGCAGGAGAAGTGGGCGGCAGAATTCTCAGTGCTTATGGCCGCCGGGGCCATGACTGTGATCGTGCTTGTGCTCGGGCTTTTTTTCAGGGGTCGTGTCGAGGGAGTGGCCCTTCTTGTCGCCGTCGGCCTTGGTCTCAGCCTTGTCCGTCGACTTGCTTGGGGAACCCTCAGGAGCCTTCTTGGCGGGCCCGTCCTTGAAGTCGGTCTTGTACCAACCGCTGCCCTTCAGATGGAAGTTGGGTGCCGCCAGCTGCTTCTTCAGCTTCAGCTTGCCGCACTCCGGGCACTTGCGCAGGGGGCCTTCTCCGACCTTCTGGAGCACGTCGAAAGTGTGGCCGCAGGCTTCGCACTTGTAGTCAAAAATGGGCATTTCCGGACCTCTCGTCTAGCCGGCAATTCTACCGCAGGGAAAGGAAAAGGTACCGGACCTTAGTTATTTGGTTTGTTTAGTTGTTTGCCCACAATAACTAAACAAACCAAACAACTAAGGTCCGGTACCTTTTCAGGCGGTGAAGGTCAGGTCGTCGCCGGAAAGGTCGGCCCGGATGGCGGCCCCGGGGCCAAAGTGGCCCTTGAGGATCTCCCGAGCCAGAGGGTTCTCGATCCGCTGCTGGATCACCCGCTTCAGCGGCCGGGCGCCATACACCGGGTCGAAGCCCGCTTCGGCCAGCTTGTCCAGGGCCTGGTCGGTGACCGTGAGGGTCATCTCCCGCTCCGCGAGGCGCGCTTGGAGGTACGCCAGCTGGATCTGCACGATGTGGCGGATCTGACCGGCAGACAGCGGGTGGAAGACCACGATGTCGTCCACGCGATTAATGAACTCGGGCCGGAAGTGCTCGCGCACGTCCTCCATCACGGCCTCCTTCATGGCAGCGTAGTTCGCCTCACCGGTCATGCTCTGGATACGCTGGGAACCAAGATTCGACGTCATGACGATGACCGTGTTGCGGAAATCCACCGTGCGCCCCTGCCCGTCAGTCAACCGGCCGTCGTCCAGCACCTGCAGTAGCACGTTGAATACATCCTGGTGGGCCTTCTCGACCTCATCGAGCAGCACGACGGAATAGGGCTTGCGGCGCACGAGCTCCGTCAGGTACCCCCCCTCCTCGTAGCCCACGTAACCGGGCGGTGCGCCAATCAGCCGCGCAACGGAGTGCTTCTCCATGAACTCGGACATGTCGACGCGGATCAGCGCGTCTTCCGTGTCGAAGAGAAACTCCGCGAGCGCCTTGGTGAGCTCCGTCTTGCCCACCCCGGTGGGGCCGAGAAAGAGGAACGACCCGTTCGGCCGCTTCGGATCCGATAGCCCGGCGCGGGAACGGCGGATCGCGTCGGCGACGGCCGTGAGCGCCTCGTCCTGGCCCACCACCCGCTTGCCGAGCGCCTCCTCCATGCGCAGGAGCTTGTCCTTCTCGCCCTCCAGCATCTTGCTGACGGGAATGCCCGTCCACTTGGAGACGATCTCGGCGATTTCTTCTTCGGTGACTTTGTTCTTGAGCAGGAGCGGCTTCAGCCGCGATTCCTTCCCGTCGGCGACGTCCTTGAGCTTCTTCTCGAGAGCGGGGATCTTGCCGTACTG
>JAWXBX010000021.1:0-7146 GCA_034440415.1 Gemmatimonadota bacterium
CAGCATGAAGAGGACCCGGTTGGCTTCGCCGGGAAAGGTCTCTTCCTTGATGATGTTCTTGAGGCCATCCGCGGCCGGCTGCAGCAGTCCGGCGAAGCCGACCCGGTTCGGGCCATGACGGTACTGCATCCAGGCCGACACCTTCCGCTCCATCAGTGTCAGCAGCGCCACGCCCACCAGCGTGATGGTGAAGACCACGATGAGCTTGATGGCGGAGACGAGAATCAGCCCCTTGATCTCGGGAGACATGGCTCAGGCACCTCCCACAGCAGCCAGCGCCCGTCCGGGTACAATCATCCCGTTCAATCCCAGGTCCTTGTAGCTCATCCCGGCCAGCGCGGGAACCTGCCCGCAGGCCATCGCAAAGGCGTCCGCCGCCGTCGCCGGCGCCGCCCCGGGCGCCGCTTCGGCGCACACCCACCAGGCGGGACGGGCCATGCCCGGTGCGGTACGGGCCTGGTTGTACCGCTGCACCCGGAGATCGCGGTTGATGAAGGTGCCGTTCTCCTCGGCGACGTTCGTGATCGGGAGGATGACCTGCGCCGCGGCCAGCTCCATGCCCTGCAGGGTCCCGAGCACCACGATCGCCGATGCGCGGCCGACCAGCGCGGCTTCGGCGTCGGTGAGCGCGATATCGGCGATGATCACCAGATCCGCGCCGGCGGCCAGCTTCACCGCCGCGGCGAAGTCGGTCGAGTAACCCAGCAGCGTCGCGCCGTCACCGTTGGGGGCGCGCTCGCGGCGGAGGGCCAGGTTCGGCACGCCTTCCAGTGGAGCTTCCTCGTCCGCCAGGGGAACCCGGACCGCCGCGGTCAGCCGGCCGGAGCCGGCCAGCGACTTGAGCATGCCAAGCGATTCCACGGACGCACCCGCCGAGGCGAGGAGCACGGTCGAGGTACTGCGCTCGACCAGCTCGCGCAGGCGGGTGAGCGCGGGATCCCAGCCGGTCGCGACATGCCGGTTGCCATCCAGCACCAGCGGGGCCTCGATCCGGTCACCGCGGTTCATCCAGCGATAGTTCATCCGGCCGGTGTCGCAGATGAAGTGCCGGTTGACATCGAGGTTCGGGCGGGGGCGGAGGCGGACGACGGTGTTGTCGCGGGTGTCGATCGTGACGTTGCAGCCCTGGCTGCAGCCGGTGCAGACGCTGGCCGTCTTGTCGAGATCCCAGGCCCGCGCCTTGTGCAGGAAGTCCTTGGAGATGAGTGACCCGACCGGACAGAGATCGACCACGTTGCCGGCCCAGGGATGGTCCAGCAGCTGGTGCTCGTCGATCCCGATGAAGGCGCGGTCGCCGCGCTCGGAGACATTGAGCACCGGCGTCCCGGCCACATCATCCATGAACCGGACGCAGCGGGTGCAGAGGATGCAGCGGTTGGCCACGTACAGCACGTCCGGCCCGAAGTCCTCGACCGGATTGTAGCGCTTGGCGTAGTCGCTGTAGCGGGTCGCCCCCTGCCCCTCCTGGAAGACATAGTCCTGCAGTTCGCACTCGCCGGCCTGATCGCAGATGGGACAGTCGAGCGGGTGGTTGATCAGCAGGAACTCGAGCACGCTGGTGCGCGCCTTCCGTGCCTGCTCGCTGTCGGTGTGGACCACCTGGCCTTCGGTCACGGTGGTGACACACGCCGGCATGAGCTTGGGCGCCTTTTCCACCTCCACCAGGCACATCCGGCAGACCGCCGGGGAGGGCAGCGAAGGGTGGTAGCAGTAGTGCGGCACCAGCACGCCCGCCTGCTTGGCCGCCTCGATGATCGAGGTGCCCTTGGGGACTTGCAGCGGGGTGCCGTCGATGGTGACGGTGACGAGTTCTGGGGTCATGAAGAGAGGCCGTTGGCCATTGGCCGTTGGCCGTTAGCAGTCAGTCGCTGGCGCCGGCATGCCCGTGAACGAGCAGCCAACGGCTAACGGCTAACGGCTAACGGCTGCTCACGCTGTAACCATGCTCCGCTGCCGCGACCGGCTGAGATACGCCTCGAACTCGCCGCGGAACTTCTTGATGGCGCTCACCACCGGGGCGGCGCAGGAATCGGACAGCACACAGATGGTCTTGCCGGTCATGTTGTCGGCCAGATCCAGCAGCAGCTCCAGGTCTTCCGGCTTGCCCTGCCCCGCCAGGATCCGCTCGAGAATCCGGGTGGTCCATGCCGTGCCCTCGCGGCACTGGGTACACTGGGCACAGGATTCGTGGGCGTAGAACTTGGCCAGCCGCATCACCTGGTAGACGATGTCGGTGGAATCGTCCATGACGATCATCCCGCCCGACCCGAGCATCGAGCCCTTGGCCACGATGCCCTCATAGTCCATCTGGCAGCCCTGGATCTCTGCGGCGCTCATGATCGGCACCGACGAGCCGCCGGGAATCACCGCCTTGAGCGTCCGCCCGGGCCGCATCCCGCCCGCCATCTCGAAGATGAGGTCGGTCATGGAGGTGCCCATCGTGATCTCGTAGTTGCCCGGTCGCTGCACATGGCCGCAGACCGAGATAAGCTTGGTGCCGGTGCTTTTCGGATTCCCAAGGGAGAGCCCCTTGTACCACTCGGCGCCGCGCTGGAGAATGTGCACCGTGGCGGCCAGCGTTTCCACGTTGTTGATCGTCGTGGGCGAAGCCCAGAGGCCGGCGACGGCGGGGAATGGCGGCTTGATCCGCGGATTGCCGCGCTTGCCCTCGATGGAGTTCATCATCGCGGTCTCTTCACCGCAGATGTACGCCCCCGCCCCGCGATGGATCACCACGTCAATGCGTCGCCCGGAGCCGAAGACGTTGCCGCCGAGGGCGCCGTTCGTGTACGCGTCCTCGACCGCCACGCTGAGGATCTTGTGCTCCTGGGTGAACTCGCCGCGCACGTAGATGTAGATCCGCTCCGCCCCGATGGCATGCGCACCGATGGCGCAGCCCTCGATCAGCTGGTGCGGCGTCCACCGCAGGATTTCGCGGTCCTTGAAGGTGCCGGGCTCCGACTCGTCGGCGTTGCAGACGAGGTAGTGCGGCTTGGTGACTTCCTTCGGCATGAACGACCACTTCAGGCCGGTGGGAAAGCCGGCGCCGCCCCGGCCGCGCAACCCCGAGGCCTTCACCTCTTCGATCACCTGCTCGCGGGTCATGCCGAGCGCCTTCTTCAGGCCCTCGTAACCGCCGCGCTTGATCCAGCCCTCGAAGGTGCGCGCGCCGGCGTCCCCGAAATACCTCGAGAGGACGGGCGTTTCCTTCGGGTGACTGGGATGCGGAAAGCCCATTACTTGTACCCCTGGAGGATGCCGGCCACACGCTCGGGCGTCACCCCTTCGATGAAGTCGTCATTGATCAGCACCGGCGTGGCGAAGCCGCAGGCGCCGAGGCATTCGACCTCGATGATCGTGAAGCGCCCATCCGGGCTGGTGTTGCCCAGCTCGCCGCAGCCGGTGTACTGCAGCAGGGCCTTCACCACATCTTCGGCGCCACAGATGTTGCAGGGCGACGTGGTGCATACCTGGATGAAGTGGCGACCGACCGGATGCCGGTGGTACATCGTGTAGAACGACACCACGCCCTTCACGTAGGCCGGCGTCAGCTCGAGCGCGTCGGCGACTTCCGCGATCGCGGGATCGGAGATCCAGCCCCGGGCTTCCTGGACCAGCCAGAGTGCCGGCAGGAGGCAGGACATCCGGGTGGGATACTTGGGGAAGAGCGCCTCCAGCTTCGCTTTCCCCTCGCCGACAAAAACCGGGCGATAGTCGAGCTCCGTGGCGCTCATCGGTCAATCTCTCCCATCACGATGTCGATCGAGGCGTTGATGGCGATGACGTCGGAGAGCAGTACGCCTTCGCACAGTTTGGGCAAGACGGCGAGGTTGAGGAACGAGGGAGGGCGGATCCGCCAGCGCACCGGCTTGGCACTGCCATCGGAGACGAAGTAGTAGCCCAGCTCACCCTTGGGGTTCTCGACGCCGAGGTATGCCTCACCGACCGGAGCGCGGACCCCCTCCATGACCTGCTTGAAGTGGAAGATCATCGCTTCCATGTCGCTCATCGCCCGGGACTTGGGCGGCAGGATGAGCCGGGGGTCGGCGACGTTGATCGGCGCACCCCGCAGCCGCTCGAGCCGGTCCAGCGCCTGCTCCAGGATCCGGGTCGACTGGGTCATCTCCTCGAGCCGCACCCGATAGCGGTCGTAGATGTCGCCATGTTCACCGACGGGTACGTCGAAGTCGTAGGTCTCGTAGCCCAGATAGGGCCGGTCCTTCCGCACGTCGTAGTCCACCCCGCTCGCCCTGAGCATCGGTCCCGAGAGCGAGTAGTTGATCGCGTCCTCGGCGCTGAGCGGCCCCACGCCCTGGGTCCGGCCGCACCAGATCGCGTTGCGGGTGAACATCGTATCGACTTCCTGAAGCACCTTGGGGAAGGTGCGGCAGAAGTCGCGCAGCCCCGTCTCGAAGCCATCGGGGATGTCGGCCATCAGGCCGCCGATCCGCGTCATGCTCGTGGTCAGGCGGGCCCCGGTCCACGCTTCCTGCAGGTTGTAGATCCGCTCCCGCTGGTAGAACGACCAGAGGAACGGGGTGAAGGCGCCGAGGTCGATGCCGGTGGTGCCGAGCCAGACGATGTGGGAGATGATGCGGCTCATCTCGCAGGCGATCACCCGGAGCACGGCGCAGCGCTCGGTGATCGTGATGCCCATCAGCTTCTCCGCCGCGAGCGCGAGGCAGACATTGTTCGCCATCGGCGACAGGTAGTCGGTCCGGTCGGTGAGCGGGATGATCTGGTTGTAGTGCCGGTACTCGCCCAGCTTCTCGAAGCCGGAGTGGAGATAGCCGATGTGCGGCACCACCCGGATGACGGTCTCGCCATCCAGCTCGACGACCAGCCGCAGCACGCCGTGAGTGGCGGGGTGCTGCGGGCCGATATTGATCAGCATGTGCTCGCCGCCGAGATCGTCCTGCGGCGCAGGATACGCGGGGAGCTGGACGCCAAGCGGAGCGGTGATGACGTTGCCCAGGGGGTCCAGGGTCGCGGTGCCGAGCGAGACTTCCAGGGTTCGCGTGCTCACTTGACTCTCCCGCGCTCGCCGTGCGCGAGCCGGTCCTTCATGTCGGCGGGGAGCTCATCGTAGGCGGCAGCGATGGACAGCTCTTCCAGCGAGTAATGGGCTTCGGGATTGGCGGCCAGCGCCTGACGGGTCTGCTCCGCGCGGCTGAAGTGGCCCCGGAGCGGGAAGTCCTTCCGCAGCGGAAAGCCCTCGGCGTAGGTCTCCCACATCAGGATCCGGCGCAGATCGGGATGGCCGGTGAAGCTGATGCCGAACATGTCGAACACCTCCCGCTCCAGCCAGTCGGCGCCTTTCCAGAGATCGAACACCGAATCGACGACCAGGGGCGCGGTTTTGTCAAGCTCGACCTTGAGGCGAAGATCCGCCTTCCGCGCGAGGGAGCGGAGCTGCCAGACCACCTCGAGCGGCCGCTCCGCGTCGCGGTATTCCACGGCGGTGATATCGGTCAGGTAGTTGAAGCGCTGACCGGGGTCGTCCTTGAGCCAGGCGAGGATTTCGTGCGCCCGCGCGGCCGGGACGTAGACGATGGTGTCGCCGCAGGAGACCTGGTGCCGGAGGATCGCGCCACCGAAGCGGGTCCGGAGAGCCGCGACGGAGGGGCTTACTGTCGCTTCACCCACGGGGCTCCCTCACTTCGCTCGGGATTCGGTCAGCATGGACTGCGTTCATGCAGACCTCGTCTGGTGGACCGAGTTGCCGAACGGCTCCGAGACTTCGTCGATCTTGCGGGCCGGCAGGAAGAGCCCCTCGGGTCCGACCATGTGCTCCTGGCGCAGATCGGGATCGAGGAAGCTCTCGCCCTTGATCTTCTTCTGCAGCAGCTGGATGCCGTAGATGAGCCCTTCCGGGCGGGGCGGGCAGCCGGGCACGTAGACATCCACCGGAATGATCGTGTCGATCCCCTGCACCATCGTGTAGGTATCGAAGATGCCGCCGGAGGAGGCGCAGGCGCCCATCGAGATGGCCCACTTGGGCTGCATCATCTGGTCCCACACCTTGCGGATCACCGGGGCGAGCTTGAAGGGGAGGCGGCCGGCGCAGATCAGCACATCGGCCTGGCGCGGCGAGAAGCTCATCCGCTCCATGCCGAAGCGGGCCAGGTCGTACCGGCTGGCGGCGGTCGCCATGAATTCGATGGCGCAGCAGGCGGTGCCGAAGGGCATCGGCCAGAGCGAATTGGCCCTGGACCAGTTGGCCAGTGCGTCGAGCCGGGTGGTCACCCAGTTGGGCGACATCGAGGAGACCTCGGTTCCCGCCTCGCCCTCGGGCTGCGTCAATCCCATTGGAGTGCCCCGCGCTTCCAGATATAGATGTAGCCGACCGCCAGGATCGCCATGAAGACAAGCATCTCGACCAGCAGCAGTCCGCGGAACTCGGTCATCTGATGGAAGGCCGACGCCCACGGCAGCATGAAGACGGTTTCGATGTCGAAGATGATGAAGAGCATGGCGACCAGGTAGAACTTGATGCTGAATCGCTCCCGGGCGTTGCCGAGGACCGGCATTCCCGATTCATAGGGAGCGAGCTTGATGGCGGTGGTTCGATAGGACGAAAGCAGGTGGGATGCGCCAAGCATGAGGATGGCGTTCGCGACCACGAAGGCCACAACCAGCAAGACCGGGATGTACGCCTGCAGCATGGAGTGGAGCCTCGCTCGTGAATTACTTCACATGGGGGCGCAGGAAAGTAACTGTGGGTGGGATGGAGTGGTACCCCTGAATCGGACGGGCGGCCGGACGGTCGGAGTGTCAGATTTCGCTGGCGACGCGGGGCGCCTTCATCCTGTTCAATCTCGGCGTTCGGACTGGCTGGGTTGACCCCCTCACTTATATTGCTCGCTGCCTCTCGACCGCCCAGATCCCTTCCCAACCGCGCCCGGACGCTCACCCGACCGTCCGACCGCCCAACCGCCTGACCGCCCATGTCCATCAAGTCCGACCGCTGGATCCGTCGCATGGCCCTGGACCATGGCATGATCGAGCCGTTCGTCGACGCCCAGGTGCGCCAGCCCGAGACCGCCGGCACGAAGGTGATCTCCTACGGGGTCTCCTCCTACGGCTACGATATGCGGGTCGCGCCCGAGTTCAAGATCTTCACCAACGTGCTGTCGGCGATCGTCG
>JAWXBX010000022.1:0-7535 GCA_034440415.1 Gemmatimonadota bacterium
GAGGTACACCGCGCCGCCATAATTCTGCTTGTTGAACTCGGTATTGCTCTGGTCCAGCAGCTTCTTGGCCTGAGTGTATTCCGCCGGTGCACGCTGGCCACTGCTTCCCCGCAGTGCCTGCACCGATACCTCCGCCTCCGCGATGCTGGACGCTCCTTCGGCCCGGGTCGCGAGACTCTGCAGCTTCGCCATCGCGCGAACCGCCTCCTGCCGCGCCTGATCCAGCCGGCTCTGCAGTTCATTGACCTGCGCCTCGCGCTCCAGCAGCCGCAGTTCCAGTCGCGCCACCCGGGCGTCGGCCTCCGGATCCCGGATCACCACCGTATCGAACGACATTATCGGAGCGGGGAGGGGGGGGGCCGCCGCGACCGCGACCTCCGCCGCCGGTTCCAGCGCCGGCGCCGGCGCCGGAGCGGGCTGCTTTCGGCCGCAGCCCGCGGCGAAAGGAATGGTGGCGCTGACCAGCAGAGACAAAAGGATAGGCGATCGTGGCATGCGTTGCCCTCGCGCGGAATTCGGTGGGGGGTGAAAGAAAGATGCCCCGATCAGCCCGCGACTTCAATCAACTGCTCCATCAGCGCCGCACCGGCGGTGATGACGCCCGAGCCCAGTGGATCCTCCGCCAGCACTTCAACCGGCCCCTGCCCCAGGTGGATCCCGCTTGGTGTCAGGACGCTGATCCGCGTCGCCCAGGGGGGGAGCGGTGGCCGGACGCCCACATAGTATCCGATCTTCGTCACCAGTCCGCGGCGGAAGCTGACCCACGGCTCGGACGGCCCGGAGCCGGCCCAACCCGGGAGGGGGACCTCGCCAGACAGCAGGTCACCCATCGGCGCGCTCCGGTCGTGCGTCAGACCGTCGGCTCCAGGCGGATGGGCCGCACGGCGGAATGAGCGGGGGGACAATCGACATCCTCGATCCGAGGACGGCACGAACGGACCACGCGGATCGGTGCCACGGGAACGGAAACACGACGATCACACGGCGGCACAACGCACCGGCCGGTGCTCGCGCGGCTCAGCCGGGCGCGGAATGGACTATGATTGGGACCCTGCCGCATTGTCCGGCCGGCGGTCCCGCTGTGGTTCCCACCTCGGTATTCATGGCGGCCGATTCCACCGGGGCGGGCAATCCGGTGCGGGAAGGCGGTGTTCTCCCCTGCATTGTGCGCCCCGCGTGGTGTGGTCTCCCCCCGGGACGTCTGGAGGTTGTCTGCCCGACATGCTGACGTCCCTGCTCCGTCTCGTCGGAATGGGGCGACCCACCCCGGGCGAACTGCCCCTGCAAGGCGAGCTGCTGAGCATCGAGCGGCTGGAGGAGCGCGCCAAGGCGCTCGCCGCCAGCTTCACGCTCGCCCGGAATCCCCGGCGCAAGGCCGGCCCCTTCTTTGCCCGGCTCGATGACAACGCCCGGGTCCTGCGCGGCGCTTACCGCACCCTGGCCGACGACGTCCATCGCGGAGAGTTCGTGCCGCCAGCGGCGGAGTGGCTGCTCGACAACTTCCACCTCATCCAGGGCGAGATCCGGGACACCCGGCACGACCTGCCCCGGCCCTACTACCTCCAGCTCCCCAAGCTCGCCTCGCGAGAGAATGCCGGCATCGCGCGGGTCTACGCGATGGCCCTCGAACTCATCCGGCACACCGATGGCCGACTGGACCGACCGCAGCTGGTACGCTTCCTGACAGCCTATCAGACCGTCGCCCCGCTCACCATCGGCGAACTGTGGGCCTGGCCGATCATGCTGAAACTCGCACTGATCGAGAGCCTGCGCCGCCTGGCCGACGAGACCATCCGGGGCCGGGCGGCGCGCCTGCGGGCCGACGACTACCTCACGGGGCTGGGCAGCGCCGAGAGCGCGGCACCACTGGCCTCGTTTCCCACGATCCTGCACTCCGCGTACGTCGTGCGCCTGCTGCAGCGGATGCGGGAGTATGGGCCGCTGGTCTCGCCGGTCCGCGCCGCGATCGAAGACCGACTCGCGGCGCAGGGGATGACGCCCGAAGACGCGATCCGGACCGAACACCAGGGACAGGCGGCCAGCCAGGTCTCAGTCGCCAACGCCATCACCAGCCTGCGACTCTGCTCCACACTGGACTGGTCGCAGTACGTCGAGCAAGTCAGCCTGGTCGAGCAGGTCCTGTCGCGCGATCCCGCCGCCGTTTACGGCCGGATGGACTTCAACACCCGCGACCGGTACCGCCAGGCGGTCGAGGAACTCGCCGAGCCCACCGGCGAGGCCCAGCTTCGCGTCGCGCTACGGAGCATTGAGAGTGCCCGGCAGGCTGCCGAACAGAAATCGATCAACGACCGCAGCAGTCACGTCGGGTACCACCTCATCGGTCGGGGGCGCCGTGATCTCGAGACCGACGTGGAATACGCGCCGCAGCCCCTGCTCCGCGCCCGCCGGTTCATCTTCGCCCATAACACCGCCTTCTACCTCGGATCGATTGCGGCCATCACCGCTCCGCTGATCGCGCTGGCCGTGGCCTGGCTGCGCCAGGCAGGGGGGGACGTGACGCTCCAGGTCCGTACCGCCGCCCTGCTCTTCCTCCCGGCCAGCGAGCTGGCGATCGCGGTGGTGCAGCGCCTCGCCGCGCATCTCGTCGCCCCGCGGCGGCTGCCCCGCCTCGCGTTGCTGGACGGGGTGCCGGAGGACGCCCGCACGATGGTGGTCGTGCCGACCCTGCTCACCAGCGTACCCGGCGTCGGGGAACTGCTCGAACACCTGGAGGTTCTCGCGCTCGGCAATGTGGACCCGCGGATTCACTTCGCCATCCTCGGCGATTTCACCGATGCCTGTCTGCCGGAATTGGCCGGCGACGCGGAGATTCTCCTCGCCGCGCGCGGGGGGATCGAGGATCTCAACGCGCGCCTCGGGGAGGGCAAGCAGGATCGCTTCCACCTCTTTCACCGGGTGCGGCAGTGGAACGCGGGCGAAGGGGTGTGGATGGGATGGGAGCGCAAGCGCGGCAAGCTCGAGGAATTCAACCGCTACCTTCGTGGCGCAACGGACACCAGCATCCACACGCATGTCGGTGATCGGGAAATCCTTCCCTCGGTGCGCTACTGCATCACCCTGGACAGCGACACCCGCCTGCCGCTTAACGCGGCGAAGAAGCTGATCGGCATCATCGCTCATCCGCTGAATCGCCCCTTTTTCGATCCGCGGCTGCGCCGGGTGACGGATGGCTACGGCATCCTCCAGCCGCGGGTGAGCGTCACGATGGCGAGCGCGGCGGGATCGCTCTTCGCCCGAGTGTACGCGGGTCATACCGGCATCGATCCCTACACCACGGCGGTCTCCGACACCTATCAGGATCTCTTCAGCGAGGGAATCTTCACCGGCAAGGGCCTGTATGACGTCGACGCCTTCATGGCGGCACTGCAGGGTCGCGTCCCCGAGAACGCCCTGCTGTCACACGACCTCTTCGAGGGACTCCACAGCCGCACTGCGCTGGTCACGGATGTCGAGGTGGTGGACGACTACCCGGCCAGCGTGCTCACTCATGCGCGGCGCCAGCATCGCTGGGCCCGGGGCGACTGGCAGATCCTCTTCTGGCTCTTCCCGCTCGTGCCCACTCGCGCCGGACCGGAGCGCAATCGCCTCCCGGTCATCGCCCGCTGGAAGATCTTCGACAACCTGCGGCGCACCCTCGTGGCGCCGGCCACCGTCGCCCTGCTCGCCCTCTCGTGGCTGGTGCTGCCGGGCAATCCGCTGGTCTGGACCGCGCTGCTCCTCGGGGGCATCGCCTTCCCGCTGTATCCGCTGGTGCGGCGCTTCCTCACCGGCCCGGACGCGCAGCAGCCCGCGGGTGTGTTCCTCCGACTGCTGGCCGATGACCTGCAGGTCGCCGCCGCCCAGACCCTGCTGCAGATCACCTTCCTCGCCTACCACGCCTTCGAGATGGCGCACGCTATCGTGCTCACGCTGGTGCGGCTGGTCATCACGCAGCGGCGGATGCTGCAATGGGAGACCGCGGCGGCGGCGACCGCCCGCGCAGCGGGGATCGGCGGTCGGCGGGGCGTGCTGATGTTCTACGCCGAGATGGCGGCCAGTCCGGTCATCGCCATCACCCTGTTCGTGCTGCTGGCCTCCGCCCGGCCGGCCTACCTTCCCCAGGCCGTCCCGCTGCTTGGGCTCTGGTGCCTCGCGCCACTGGTCGCCGCGTGGCTGAGTCGGCCGGTGTCCCCGGAACAGTTTGTGGTAGGCGCGGAAGACCGTCGGTATCTCCGCCGTGTCGCGCGGAAGACCTGGCGCTTCTTCGAGACCTTCATGGGCCCCGAAGATCATGGCCTCCCACCGGACAACTTCCAGGAAATCCCGGTGCCCACCGTGGCGCACCGCACCTCGCCGACCAACATCGGCATGGGCCTGCTCTCGACCCTTGCCGCCCACGACCTGGGCTTTCTGCGCACCGCCGACCTGCTGCGGCGCCTGGAGGCGACGCTCGACACCGTGGAGCGACTGGAGCGCTTCGAGGGTCACCTGCTCAACTGGTATGACACCCGGACCCTCGCGCCGCTCGCACCCCGGTACGTCTCGACGGTGGACAGCGGCAACCTCGCCGGCGCGCTCCTGGCGCTGGCGGCGGGCCTGCGGCGACTCGGGCGGGAGCCGCAGACGCCGTCCCAGCTCCGTGCCGGCCTGCTCGATACCGCGGAGCTGGCCAGTCAGGCCCTGCTCCCGCTTTCCGGCAGCCCGGGGGGGGATGTCGCGACGACCCAGCTGACGCTCGTGGTCCGGACCATCTGCGCTCTCCTGCGCGAGCCGCTGGACCCGGCCGAGTGCGTGATCGGCGTCGAGCGGCACGCCGCGTCGCTGGAGCATGCCCTCGAGCGCTTCGAGCAGCGCGAGGACACCTCCAGCACGCAGACGGAGGCCACCTGGTGGTGCCGAGCCCTGCTGGCCAGCCTCGCGAGTCGTGACGACATCGGTGAGACCCACGCGCTCCAGCTCGAGGAGCTCACCGATCGTGCGGGCGCCCTGGCCGACGCGATGAATTTCGCGTTTCTCTACGACCGGGAACGGCAGATCTTCGCCATCGGCTACCGGCTGGCGGATGCGGAGAGTCCCGCCCGACTCGACCCCTTCTTCTATGACCTCCTGGCCTCGGAGGCCCGGCTCGCGAGTTTCGTCGCGATCGCCAAGGGCGATGTGCCGGACAGTCACTGGTTTCATCTCGGGCGGTTGCTCACCAGCGTCGACGGCTCCGCGACGCTGCTCTCCTGGAGCGCAAGCCTGTTCGAGTACCTCATGCCCCAGCTCATCCTGCAGGGGTACCCCGGGACGCTGCTGGACCAGTCCTGCCGCATGGCGGTCCGCCGGCAGATGGAATATGGTCGCCAGCAGGGCGTGCCCTGGGGGATCTCCGAGTGCGCGTACAATGTGGTCGACCACCACGGCACCTATCAGTACAAGGGCTTCGGCGCTCCCGGCCTCGGCCTCAAGCGCGGCCTCGGTGACGAGCTGGTCGTGGCACCCTACGCCACCGGCCTCGCGGCGATGATCGACCCGGAACGCGCGGCGCAGAACTTCCGTCGCCTGACGCGGGAAGGACTCGACGGCGCGTACGGATTCTACGAGTCGATCGACTATACCCAGCGCAAGCCGGACGACGGGGAGGCGACCCGGGGACCACGACCGCATGGATCCAAGGGCGTGGTCGTGCGCGCCTTCATGGCGCACCATCAGGGGATGAGCCTCGTGGCGCTCACCAATGCGCTGCTCGACTACCCGATGGTGCGTCGCCTCCATGCCGATCCGCGCATCCAGGCCGCGGCGATGCTGCTGCAGGAGCGCATCCCGCGTCATGCGCCGATCACCCAGCCCCGGCCGGCGGAGGAAACCCGGGTCGCCGCGCCCGCCACCACCGTGGCCGCCCGCCGGTTCCGTTCGCCCCACACCAGGTATCCCCACGCCCAGTTTCTTTCCAATGGCAGCTACACCGCCGTGGTCACCAACGCGGGCGGCGGGGCCAGTTTCTGCCGCGGCCTTGCCGTCACTCGCTTTCGCGAGGATGCGACTCGCGACGTGGGCAGCCAGTTCCTCTACCTCCGGGATGTCCGCAACGGATCGGTCTGGTCCGCCGCCTACCATCCCACCGCGCGGGAACCGGAGGAGTACCGCGTCATCTTCCAGGCCGAACGGGCCACGTTCCGCCGTCGCGACGAGGACATCCGGACCCAGATGGAGATCGCCGTCTCCACCGAAGACGATGTCGAGGTCCGCCGCCTCACGATCAGTAACCTCAGCGACCGGCCCCGGGAGCTCGAGGTGACCAGCTACGCCGAAATCGCGCTGGCCGCGCAGGCCAGCGATCTCGCGCATCCGGCGTTCAGCAAGCTGTTCATCGAAACCGAGTACCTGCCGGAATGCGCCGCCCTGCTGTGCGCCCGTCGGCCCCGCAGCCGGGAGGAGTCCGGCGCCTGGGCGGTCCACGTCCTGAGCGTCGAGGGGCGGATGCAGGGTCCGGTCGAGTGGGAGACCGACCGGCTTCGCTTCCTCGGCCGGGGCCGCGGTCCCGAGGATCCCGTCGCCCTCGACGGCCGGCCGCTCTCCGGTACCACCGGGGCGGTGCTCGACCCCATCGTCAGCCTGCGCCAGCGCATCCGCCTCGCCCCAGGCGGCTACGTCCGGCTCTCCTTCGCCACCGGCATGGCCTCGACCCGCGAGGCGGCGCTGGCGATGGCACAGAAGTATCACGATCCGAGCGCGGCCGCCCGGACCTTCGCGCTCGCCTTCACCCAAACCCAGGGCACGCTGCGCCACCTCGGCATCACCAGCGAGGAAGCCCAGCTGTTCGAGCGTCTGGCCTCCCGGGTGCTCTACGCCGACGCCTCGCTGCGCGCCGGACCCGAGGTCCTGGCGCAGAACGTCCTCGGCCAGCCGGGACTCTGGGGCCACGGCATCTCCGGTGATCTCCCCATCCTGCTGGTCCGGGTGCTCTCGGCCGACGACGTGCCGCTCGTGCTGCAACTGCTCCAGGCGCAGGAGTACTGGCGCATCAAGGGGCTCAAGGCCGACCTCGTGATTCTCAACGAGCACCCGGTGAGCTATCTCGACGAGATGCATGTCGCACTCGCGGAGCTGCTGGACACCGGACCATGGGGCGGCTGGAAACACCGCCCGGGCGGCGTCTACCTGCTGCGGAGCGACCGGATGGCGGAGAGCGAACGCATCCTGTTGCAGTGCGTCGCCAGCGCGACATTGAGCGGCGATCGCGGCGAGCTCGCCACCCAGCTCGATCATCCCTATCCGGAGCTCCCCGCACGGCGCGAGCTGTCGGCCCCCGTCGAGCGGCCGCGCTCCGCCCGGAGCGACGCGGAGGAAGTGCCGGTGCCCGCGCTCGCCTTCGGCAACGGCACCGGCGGGTTCGCCGAGGGCGGGCGCGAGTATGTCATCGTGCTCGACGGGGCTCAGGAAACCCCATTGCCATGGGTGAATGTCCTCGCCAATCCCGACTTCGGCAGCGTCATCTCCGCCTCGGGCTCCGCCTACAGCTGGGCCGAGAACAGCCGGGAGAACCGGCTGAC
>JAWXBX010000023.1:0-5694 GCA_034440415.1 Gemmatimonadota bacterium
CTACGGGCGGGTCTGGCCAGTGCCATGGACCACGTACTTGTAGCTGGTCAGCTGCTCCGCGCCGACGGGACCTCGCGCGTGGATGCGGCCAGTGGCGATGCCGATCTCGGCGCCCATGCCAAACTCCCCGCCATCGGCGAACTGGGTGGACGCGTTGTGCAGCAGGATGGCGCTGTCCAGCTCGTGCAGGAAACGCTCCACCGCTGTCGGGTCGCTGGCGATGATCGATTCCGTGTGGGCGGAACCGTAGGTGGTGATGTGCTTGATCGCTTCGTCCACGTCCGCCACGACCCGGCAGGAAAGGATCGCGTCCAGGTACTCGGTGCGCCAGTCGTCTTCAGTGGCAGGCTTGAGGCGGGCATCAAGGCGGCACAGCTCCGCATCGCCCCGCAGTTCACAGCCGGCGGCCACCAGGGCGTCGGCGATGGGGCGCCAGTGGGTGGCCAGACAGGCACGGTCGATCAGCAGGGTCTCTGCGGAGCCGCAGATACCCGTGCGGCGCATCTTGGCGTTCAGCGTGACCTCCCGGGCCATCGCGACCTCGGCCGAGCGGTGCACGTACACATGGCACAAGCCCTCGAGGTGCCCGATCACCGGCACCCGCGCATCGGCCTGCACCCGGGCGATGAGGTTCTTGCCACCCCGGGGCACGATCACGTCCACGAAGGCCTGCATTTGCCCGAGCAGGTAGCCCACGGCATCCCGGCTGGCGGTCGGCACCATCTGGATAGCCGTCTCCGGGAGCCCACCTGCCCGGAGACCCTCGACCAGCGCCGCGTGGATCGAGTGGCTGGAATGAAAGGATTCGGAACCGCCCCGCAGGATCACCGCATTGCCGGACTTGAGGCACAGGGCCCCGGCGTCTGCGGTCACGTTGGGACGGCTCTCATAAATGATGCCGATAACACCGAGAGGGACACGGACGCGCTGGATGCGCAAGCCGTTGGGCCGGGTCCAGTCGGCCAGCACGTTGCCAATCGGGTCGGGCAGTGCCGCGACGTCCTCGATGCCCCTGGCCATGGCTTCAACGCGTTGCGGATCGAGCAGCAGGCGGTCGAGCAACGCGCCGGACAGATGGCGGGCCCTGGCACCCTCCATGTCGCGCGCATTGGCTGCCAGGATCTCGTTCTGATGCCCGCGGAGGGCTGCGGCAATCCCGTGCAGGGCGCGGGTTTTCCGGGCCGGACTCACGCGGGCCAGCACAGCAGCTGCCGCCCGGGCCTGCTGGCCCAGGCGCGTCATGGTCGCCGCCAGGTCCGCCGGGCTGGCGAGGAGTTCGGTTGCGTTCATCGTCAGGCGTCCAGCAGTGCGAGATTGTCCCGGTGAATCAGCTCGTCCCGACCACTGTAACCGAGGAGACCCGGCAACTCTTCACTGCGCCGTCCGAGAATGCGCAACGCCTCGTCACTGGAATAGGCCACGAGTCCGCGGCCGATATCCCGGCCGGCTCGGGTGCGGATGGTGACAGCATCCCCGGACTGAAAACTCCCGGCGATCCCGACGATGCCCACCGGCAGCAGACTGCTGCCGGCGCGCAGGGCCTGCTCGGCGCCTTCGTCCACAGTGACTGTGCCGCGGGGCACCAGGGTGCCGGCGATCCACTGCTTACGCGCCTGGCGCGGTGTGCGGCCCGGCAGGAACCAGGTGCAGGCGGCGCCGTCCTCGATGGCCTGCAGCGGAAACAGGCGCTTGCCGCTGGCAATCACGGTGGCACAGCCCGCGTTCATGCAGATGCGGGCAGCCTTAAGCTTGGTGATCATGCCGCCGGAGCCAAACTCGGTGGCCGAGGCGCCGGCGAGCGCCTCGATCTCCGGCGTGAGCTCACGCACCTCGGGAATCAGCCGGGCAACCGGGTTCTGCGTGGGGTCGCTGTCGTAGAGCCCGTCGACGTCGGAGAGGAGCACGAGCACGTCAGCACTGGTCATCTCGGCGACGCGGGCGCCGAGGCGGTCGTTGTCGCCGTAGCGGATTTCCTGGGTCGCCACGGTGTCGTTCTCGTTGATGACGGGAATGACCTTCAGCTTCAGCAGGGTCTCCAGCGTGTTGCGGGCATTCAGGTAGCGCCGGCGGCTTTCGGTGTCCTCCAGTGTGAGGAGCACCTGGGCAACGCGGATGCCCCGGGTGGCGAGCAGGTCCTGGTACGCATGGGCTAGCAGGATCTGCCCGGCAGCGGCGGCCGCCTGGGCATCTTCCAGCCGGCGCTGATCCCGGGAGAGGCCGAGGTAGGGGCGGCCCAGCGCAATGGCCCCCGACGAGACGACGAGCACCTGCTGACCGCGCCGCTGCAGTCGCGCCAGTTCGTCCGCGATGGACTCGAGCCAGGCACGATTGAGCTGCCCCGTGGCCTTGTCCACCAGCAGCGAAGAACCAATCTTGAGGACCAGCCGGGCAGCGGCTGGCAGTCTGGAGCCGGGCAAACGGTCGCTGGAAGTCCCGGCAGTGCGCAGCGCGGACATGGGGGCGCGGCTCAGGAGGTGGCAGTGAGTGCGGCGACGCCCCGGGACACGGCCAGCGGCCCGCTGCGCACCACGGCCAGAATGTCCGCGTGGGCGGCCGCCTTGTTAATAAAACTGTCGAGCCGGTGGGCGGCGCCGGTGAGTTCCAGCGTGTAGCTGTCTTCCCCGTCGTCGAGGACCCTCGCGCCCTCCTGCCGGACCAGTTCACGAATACGCTCCAGCCCATCGTCGTGGAGCTTGAGCTTGAGCAGCAGCAACTCCCGCTCGATGTGCTCGCCGAGGGTCATATCCACCGTGTTGACCACATCCACCAGCTTGAGCAACTGCAGGTTGATCTGGCCGATCACGTGGTCAGACCCGAGAGTCACCAGCGTCAGCCGGGACACCTGAGGATCTTCTGTCGGCGCGACGCTCAGCGACTCGATGTTGTAGCCCCGGGTGGCAAAGAGCGAGGCCACCCGCGCCAGCGCGCCGGCTTCGTTCTGCAGCAGGATGGAGATGATGTGACGCATGCGACTTCGAATACTCGCCCACTTCAAACTCTATTGCAATGCGGGACCAGTTCGTTGAAACTCGGTAAAAACCGCATTGCGATCCTGAATTTATGACGCCGCGCGCCCAAATGGCAGAAGCCTCCCCCCACCCCCTCGCGGGCAAGCGCATGACCGGCGCGGAGATGATCGTTCAGGTCCTGGTCGACGTGGGCGTACGGACGATCTTTGGTTACAGCGGTGGCGCCATCCTGCCCACCTACGATGCCGTGTTCCGCTACAACGATGAGCATCGGGACACCGACGGCAATCCCCCGATCCCGCTGATCGTGCCTGCCAATGAACAGGGCGCCGGGTTCATGGCGTCGGGCTACGCCCGGGCCAGCGGGCGCGTTGGCGTGTGCATGGTCACTTCAGGTCCCGGTGCCACCAACACCGTGACGCCCGTGCGGGACTCCATGGCTGACTCCGTGCCCATCGTGGTCATCTGTGGCCAGGTGCCGACGGGCGTGATCGGTACGGACGCGTTCCAGGAAGCGCCCGTCTCGGCAATCATGGGGTCGGTGGCGAAGCACGTGTTTCTCGTCACCAATCCGGACCGGCTGGAGGCCACCATTCGCACGGCCTTCGAGATCGCGGCTACGGGGCGCCCGGGACCGGTCGTCATCGATATCCCCAAGGATGTGCAGAACTGGGTCGGCGAATTCCAGGGCGCAGGTCTACTGCCGATCGATGCGTACCGGCAGCGGGTTGACGCGCTGGTGGCCAGCGAGATTTCTGCAGGGTCCGCCAAATCGTTCTTCGACATGCTGCGCGAGTCCCGTCGGCCGCTGATCTACGCGGGGGGTGGCGTGGTCAACGGGAATGCGTCGGAGGCCCTGCGCCGCTTTTCCCAGCGTTTCCAGATTCCGGTCACGACGACCCTCATGGGCATTGGCGCCTGTGACACCACGGATCCGCTGTCCCTGCAGATGCTGGGCATGCACGGCACGCCCGCCGCCAACTACGCCGTGGAAGACTGCGACTTCCTCATCGCCGTCGGCTCCCGCTTCGACGATCGGGTGGCCGCTGTCCCCGACAAGTTCGCGCCCCGGGCAAAGAAAATCGCCCACTTCGATGTGGACCCCTGCGAGATTGGCAAGGTCAAGGCCGTGGACTGGCATAACGTGGGCGTACTCGAGCGCGACCTGCGCCAGCTCATTGCCTGGGCCGATCGCCACAAGATCACCACCGACTTTGGCCCGTGGCTGCAGGAGGTTGCCGACCTGAAGCGCACCTACGCCATGAATTACGACAGGGAAAGCGCCCTCATCCAGCCGAACTACGTCATTGAGGAAATCAACCGGCACACCCGGGGCGAGGCGATCATCACCACTGGCGTCGGTCAGCACCAGATGTGGTCCGCCCAGTACTTCGATTTCCGCTCCCCAAGGCTGTGGCTGACGTCGGGCAGCATGGGCACGATGGGCTTCGGCCTGCCGGCAGCGATCGGGGCCCAGTTCGCCCACCCGGAGCGCCTCGTGATCGATATCGACGGCGACGCCAGCATCCGCATGAATCTTGGCGAACTGGAAACCGTGACGACCTACCAGCTGCCCATCAAGGTGGTCGTCCTGAACAACTTTGGCGATGGTATGGTCAGGCAGTGGCAGAAGCTGTACTACCAGGGCCGCCTGTCCGCGACGGACAAGTCGCTCCACCGCAAGGACTTCGTCAAGGCTGCCCAGGCCGACGGCTTTGAATACGCGGTGCGCCTGGACCGGAAGGCCGACGTGCCGCGCGTGATCCAGGAGTTCATCCAGTTCAAGGGCCCGGCCTTTCTCGAGGTGATCATCGACACCGAGGCCTGCGTGTACCCGATGGTTGGCCCCGGCATGGCCTACGACCAGATGATCACGGGGGACTTCATCCCCAGCCGGACGACCGTCAAAGACCCGGGCGCCCCCGGCGACAATTCGATGTTCTGATTCGGTAGGAGCGCCTTCAGGCGCGATCTATATTGATCGCGCCTAAAGGCGCTCCTACAACGACACCTTCCGTGGCGTGCAACCATTAGCGAAAAGCCCGGAGCACCTGCCTATTCACGTGTGCTCTAACTCCTAAGTTCATGACAAAGTGGAACATATCCACTTTTCCGGATTTGTGTACACCTTTTACCCGCGGGTGTACGCTCAGCAGCAAGTCGAACCAACAAGTAAAACCGTCTCACTCACTGGGGTCATTAGAATGAATCAGCAAATTTTCGCGAGACCAGCCGCCCGCGGGTTGCGAGCCCTCTCCCTCGTTGGCGCCTTGGTCATCGCACTCGTCTCCGCGCAAGCCTCGGCCTATAGCGCCCTCTACGTGTTTGGCGACAGCCTCTCGGACACGGGCAACGTCTTCGCGGCAACGGGCGGCACCAATCCACCACCACCGTATTTCAACGGTCGTTTCTCCAACGGGCCGGTCTGGGTCGAGACCCTGTCGACTAACCTGGGGCTTGGCGCGGTCAACCCCTCCCTGCTCGGGGGCAAGAACTTCGCCTGGGGCGGTGCCACCACCGGCGGGACGCCTCCCCCCGCCATCCCCGGCACTTCCCTGACCCAGCAGGTCGCGGGATACCTCGTCGGCGTCGGCGGCGTCGCCGATGCCAGCGGGCTTTATGTGGTCTGGGGCGGCGGCAATGACGTGCGGGCGGGCAACATCACCAACTCCGTCGCCAACATCAGCGCGATGATCACGTCGCTGGCAGGCGCCGGCGTCACGAC
>JAWXBX010000024.1:0-9281 GCA_034440415.1 Gemmatimonadota bacterium
CCAGGAGTTGGGTACGGTCGTCTGGCCGAATGGGGCGGACATCGATCCGGACGTGCTGATCGAAGGACTCAGCCCATCGTGGCAGGAGATTCCGGTTCGCGCTGTTCCCTGACAGGCCACGGAGACTGGCGGGACTTGCGGCGGGTTGTAGCCCGCCGAAAGCGATCATCCGTCAACACCACGGGGGCGGCCTACACGCGGCCCCTACTTCTTGCGACTCCCGCCGCAGACCTGCTTCCTCTCCGACCGCCCGCAGCCGCACAGCTTGATCATTCCCGGCCGCTTGGTCTCCGGCTGGGTCATGACGTTGCCATCCTCATCCAGCACGACGACCGTGCCCTCGATGGTGATGGTGCTCTTCTGCTTGAAGATGATGGTGATTGGTGTCGGGGTGGGATCCATCGGGGGTCTCGTCCTCAGGCGGTCTGCACACCGCGGGAAAGGAGTGCCGGTTAGGCTCGAATGGACGACACCAAATGCCTTCGTCCCATTCGCCGAGCGTGGCCCAACCGCAGGCTCAGTCCCCCGCCGGCAACTCCCAACTCCCATCCCTGCCCAGCCGCCCCTCGTGCAACGCCGTCCCCACCAGCACCCCGTCGCATCCCGCCTCTTCCAGCACCGCCAGATCCTTCCGGCTGCGCACCCCGCCGCCGGCATAGACCCGCACGCCCACCAGATGCTTGAGCGCCATGATCGTATCGAGGTTGTGCGGACCGACCGCCTTGCCGACGGCGGCGAGATCGAGCACGAGGATCGTCTCGACCCCGACTTCCGCGGCGCGCGCGCCGAGTTCGAGGGCCAGCCCCTCCTCCCTGGCGATGCGGCCGGTCCGGCGCCGCACCGGTTTCCCGTGCAGCATGTCGAGGCTGAAGATCACCCGGGCGCTACCGACCCGCTGCACGACGGCGGCGAGATCCTTGAAGCCCTTCAGCGTCTCCAGCCCCACGACCACGGTGGTCGCCCCGGCCGCGAGAAACGGCTCTGCCGCGGATGCCGCCGTGATGCCACCGTCGATCAGGAGCCCACTCCCGAAGCCCTGCTCGGGATGCGCCAGCCGGCGGACCAGATCGAGTTGCGGGGTCCAGCCCTCGATCGCATCGAGATCGGCGATATAGCACTGCTCGGCGCCAATCACGGTCCGATAGGCGCGTGCAAGGGCGACGGCATCGCCCACCCGCCCGGGCAGCAGGGATGACTGCACCGGCCGGTAGGCACTGCGCGCCCCGCCCCGGGCATGCACCGCCTGGCCGCGCTGGAGATCGAGGACGGGGATGAGTTCCATGTGGGGGGAAAGGTATCAGGAGGAGAAGAGGGAGTAGGGAGTAGGGAGTGGGGAGTAGGCGGTAGGCGGTAGGCGATAGGCGATAGGCGATAGGCGATAGGCGATAGGCGATAGGCGATAGGCGCGAGAAGTTAGAGAGTCTGCGGACTCGGCGCTATCTTCTCAAGGCGATTCAACTGGTCCGCTACCAACTACCCCCCCTCGCCCATCGCCTACTCCCTGCCGCCTCTGTCACAAACACCGACTGTCATCAAGGTCGGCGGATCGATCAGCCACATCCCCGGCGCACTCGCTACCGTCGGGCAGGCGCTCGCGGCCGCCGCTGCCCGGCAGCGGATCGTTGTCGTCCCCGGTGGCGGACCGTTTGCCGATCAGGTACGCCGTTTCGATTCCACCCACGCGCTCTCTCCCACTGCCGCGCACTGGATGGCGATCCTCGGCATGGACCAGTACGCCGTTGCGCTGGCCGACAAGACGCCCGGCAGCCGTGTGGTGGAGGATGGTGCGGGCGTGAAGGCGGCACATGAGGCACAGCTCGTCCCCATCCTGGCCCCATCGCGCTGGCTCCACGCCGCCGATGAGCTGCCGCACAGCTGGGAGGTGACCAGCGACAGTCTCGCCGCCTACCTCGCGATGCTGCTCGGCGCGGAGGAACTCGTGCTGGTCAAGCCGGTGGCATCGGGCGACGGGCTGGTGGATCCCTTCTTCTTCCGGGCGCTGGCAGCGGGAATCCGTTGGCGGGTGCTCGGGATCGACGCGATCGCGTCGCTGCCGGATATGGTCGCCGGCGCCCGCTGAGGGTGGAGATGGTCGCTCGCCCAACACTGGGTAGGGCAGGCGTCCCCGCCTGCCCGCAGCAAGGCTCGTCGCCTCAACGACAACCGTGCCGAGCCACAGCCTCAGTCCCGTGAGCGGACGGTGCGCCTCGTGCCCAAGCACTCCGTGGGCAGGCGGGGACGCCTGCCCTACCCCAATTCAATGCCGACCGCCGTATCGCGCCTGCCCTACCCCAATGCCCTGCCAGCCGCCGCACCCATGCCTCGTCAATCGCGCCTGCCCTACCCCAATTCCCGACTCAGCCGCCGCACCCGCCCCTCGTCGATCATGCCATTGCGACCACCACTGCACGCGGCACCACGCACCCCGACAATCGTGGCACCGGTCGAGCCGACCCGGGGAAAATGCGGGATGTCCAGGCTGCCGCCGAGCGCGAGAAACGCCCCGAATGCACTGAGCGATTGCGCCAGAGAGAGGAGCTGCGCCGGTGACCTGTGGTCGAACAGATCACCGCCTTCCTTGATCCCGGTATCGACCAGCAGACCCGCTGCGCCCGCGTTGCGCACCACGGCGGGAAACTCCGCGGTCGCCAGGCTCGCCATCCGGGTGTGATCGGCGTACGCCACGGCGACGACCTGCGGCGCGCCCGGTCGGGTCCGCGCGGCTTCGACCGCCGCGCTGAGCAACTCCTGCACCCGCGCGGAATCCGCGATGCCACGAAAGCCCAGCTTCACGAAGCTGAGCGGGACATCGATGCTGGCGAAGACCCCAGTCACCTCCGCAACAGATGCGACGTCGCCCAGGGCGGCACTGTACGGAATGTCCGCCGGCACGACCGACCGGATGGCGCGAAGCGCATCGGCGGATACCGGGCCAAGCGCCCCCGCCGCCGGCTCTTTCGCGTCGATGATTTCTCCACCGCCGGCCAGCGCACTCCTCGCCTCGGCGGCATCCCGCACGCTCACCAGCAATTGCACCGTTGCGCTCCCTTGTTCGGGGGCCGTTCGCCGATATGTTACCCCGACATGACTCCCCCCAATGCTACGCCGGCGCCGCCGATTCCGCTTGCCGGCAAACGGGTCATGGTGACCGGCGGATCGAGCGGCATCGGTCGGGCGATCGCGATCGGCGCGGCGCAGGCTGGCGCGGACGTGCTGCTCACCTGGCGGGCCAATCTTGCCGGAGCCAGCGACGTCGCCGGCCTGATCCGCGCCACCGGGCGCCGGGCTGAACTGGTGCAGGCCGACATCGGCGAGCCGGACGACATCGCGCGACTGGTCGAGACCGCCCGCACCACGTTCGGCGGTATCGATGGCTGGGTCAACAACGCCGGAGCCGATGTCCTCACCGGCCCAGGTGCCGCGCTCTCCCGGCGCGAAAAGCTCGAGCTGCTGTTGCGGGTCGACCTGCGGGGCACCATCCTCGCCAGCTGGGCCGCCGCTGAACTGATGCAGGAGGGTCCCGCCGGGGGCGTGATCATCAATATGTCGTGGGACCGCGCCGTGCGCGGCATGGCAGGGGAGAATCCCGAGCTCTTCGCCGCGGTCAAGGGCGGCGTGCTGAGCTTCAGTCGCTCGCTCGCGCTGTCCCTCGCTCCCGCGATCCGGGTGAACGTGCTCGGGCCAGGCTGGATCGAGACCGCGTTCGGCGATGTCTCCCCGACGGCGTTCAAGCAGGAGATCGCCCGGGGTATCCCACTGGGACGGTGGGGCACACCGGCGGATGTCGCCGCCGCCGCCATCTACCTGCTGTCCGACGCGGCGCAATACGTGACCGGCCAGATGATCATGGTGAATGGCGGGGATGTGATGTGAAGTAGGGAGCAGGAAGCAGGAAGCAGGAAGCAGGGAGCGGGGATCAGGTGAGGCGGTACTGGCAGCAGGCGGAACCCCGTAGTGCGCCCAACCGCCTAACCGCCTAATCGCCCAATCGCCTAACCGCCCAACCACGGAGGCACCATGGCCGACAAAGAACGCACCTACACCGACACCGAGATCGCCGAGAAGCTCACCGGCTTTCCCGGCTGGTACTACGAGGGTGGATTCATCCGCCGCTACTTCAAGACTGACGGCTGGCTGACCACGCTCGCCCTGGTCAACACGATCGGATTTCTCGCCGAGGCTGCCTACCATCATCCCGACCTCAACGTGAGCTGGGCCAAGGTCTACGTGAAGCTGCAGACCCACTCGGCCGGCGGCATTACCGACAAGGACTGGGAGCTCGCGGCAAAGATCGAGGAGACGGTCCTGTGGAAGCCGCATGGCGGCGCGCTTGAAGGCACGCCCAACAAGTGGGTGAGGAGCGGAGATCCGGCGTGACCCACCGGCGGGTGCTGTTCGTCACGGGCAAGCTGGCCGAGCCGCTGCTCAGGCGGACCGTGGAAGGCATGCACCCGCCATTTGCGTGGGAGGTGGCGCCGCTGCGCATCACGGTGGCGGCGCTGATGACCACACCGTGGATATCGAAATTTCTCACCGTGCCTGAAGCCACCGACCTCATCCTGCTGCCCGGTCTGGTCGAAGGCGACCTCGACATCCTCCGCCAGCAGTTCGGTTGCGCCGTCGAGCGCGGCCCCAAGGATGCCCGAGACCTCCCCCGCTATTTCGGGCAGCAGGCGGCGGCGCGCGACTACGGCGCATGGGATATCGAGATCCTCGCCGAGATCAACAACGCGCCGAAGCGGAGCCGGGCAGAAGTGCGCGCCGAGGCGGAGCACTATCGCCGCTCCGGTGCGGATATCATCGACGTCGGCTGCACGCCGGGGGTCCCCTTCCCCGACCTCGGCGATGTGGTGCGGGAGCTGCGCGCGGCCGGTCTGCGGGTCAGCATCGACTCGTTCGACCCAGCCGAGATCCTTGCTGCGGTCGGGGCTGGCGCGGAACTGGTACTCAGTATCAATGGGAGCAATCGCGAGGTCATCGGCGACCTGCGTGGCTCCGGCGTCCGGGTCGTCGCCATCCCCGACTTCGGTGAGAGCCTGGGAACGCTGGACGCCACGCTCGGGGCGCTCACCGCCGCCGACATTCCGTTCCTGATCGACCCGATCCTCGAGCCTATCGGGTATGGCTTCCTGGCATCGCTTGAGCGCTATGCCGAAATCCAGCGGCGCTATCCCGGCGTGCCGCAGCTGATGGGGATCGGCAACCTGACCGAGCTCACCAGCGCCGATTCGACCGGTGTGAACGCGCTGCTCATGGCCGTCGCACAGGAAGCGGGCGTCAAGGCGGTGCTCACCACCGAGGTGATCCCATGGGCCCGCGGCGCGGTGCGGGAGGTCGATGTCGCCCGCCGGCTGATGTATCACGCCGTCACCCAGAAGACGCTGCCGAAGGGCGTTGACGATCGCCTGGTCACGACCCGGGATGTGCGGGTGCTGACGATGACCGAGGCGGAACTGCGCGAGGTCCAGGCCCAGGTCACCGATCCCAACTTCCGCATCTTCACCGATCACGATACGATCACCGTCTTCAACCACGCGCTCTTCGTGCGGGGCAGCGAAATCCAGGAGATCTTCGATCAGCTTGGCGTCGAGGAGGCGTCGCACGCCTTCTACCTGGGCAAGGAACTCGCCAAGGCCAAGCTCGCGATCACGCTGGGCAAGACCTACCGGCAGGAGGGTCAGCTCGACTGGGGCTACCTCACGCCGCCGGAGGATGCGCGGCGCGAGCATCAGAAGCTGACGATGCGAAAGATCAGGCCGTCAGTGCCGGAGCCTGCCCCCGATGCCTGAGCTGCCACTTGTCGAGGAGCTCACGCCGGTGCCGCATCCGGCCGATACCGCCGAGCGGTTCCTCGGCCAGCCCCACCTGCTCTTCCTCGACAGCGCGACCGACCCGGCACGGCTGGGCCGCTACTCGTTCCTGTCAGCCGCGCCGGCGCAGGTCATCAGGACGAAAGGCCGTGGTCCGGGACCCACCGCACTGGATCAGGCCCGGGCGCTGCTCGCTACGCACCGCACCGAGCCCATCGCGGGACTGCCGCCGTTTCAGGGCGGACTGGCCGGCTTCCTGAGCTATGACTACGGCGCGGTGATCGAACGCCTGCCGGCGCCACGCTTCGATGATCTCGACCTGCCCGACGCCGTGCTCGGTCTCTGCGACTGGGTGATCGCCTGGGATCACCAGCTGGGCAAGGCGTGGCTCATCTCCACCGGCCTTCCCGCCACCGGCGCCGAGCGTCTGTCGCGTGCCGCCGAACGAATGGCGTGGGTCAGGCGGATGCTGAGCGGACCGTCGGCCGGCGCGTCGGGGCGGCGCATCCCGAGTCATCCGATGGGGAGCGCGGCGGCGAGCTACCCGGTGACGACCGCGGAGCAGAGCGGCGAGGTTGCGCTCCGCTCGTCGTTCACCGAGCGGGGCTACCTCGACGCGGTGGCGCGGGTGCGGGACTACATCATCGCCGGCGACATCTTCCAGGCCAATCTCTCGCAGCGCTTCGAAGCCCCACTGGAGGAAGATCCCTGGCGGCTGTACCGCCGGTTGCGGGAGGTGAACCCGGCGCCGTTCGCGGCGTATCTCGAGTTCGACGGCATCGCCGTCGCGTCCGCGTCGCCGGAGCGGTTCCTCCTGCTGGACACCGCCGGGCAGGTCGAGACCCGCCCCATCAAGGGCACCCGCCCACGGGGTGTGTCGCCCGAGCACGATGCGGCGCTGTCGCGCTCGCTGCATGACAGCGAGAAGGACCGCTCGGAGAATCTCATGATCGTGGACCTGCTGCGGAATGACCTGTCGCGGAGCTGCGCGCCCGGCACGGTGCGGGTGCCGGAGCTATTCGCGCTTGAGGGCTATCGCACCGTGCATCATCTCGTTTCCACCGTCACCGGGACGCTGGCGCCCGGGCGTGATGCAACCGATCTGCTCGCAACCACCTTTCCCGGCGGCTCGATCACCGGCGCCCCCAAGGTCCGCGCCATGGAAATCATCGCCGAACTGGAGCCTTCGCGCCGGGGGATCTACTGCGGATCGATCGGCTACTTGAGCGTGACGGGAGCGATGGATACCTCGATCGTCATCCGCACCTTCGTCTGCCTGGGCGGGCGGGCATTCTTTTCGGCGGGCGGCGGCATCGTGGCCGATTCCGAGCCGGCGCAGGAGTATCAGGAGACGCTCGACAAGGCGCGGGCCCTCATCGGCGCGATGGCCGGCGCGGTCACCACGCCATGATCCTGCTCATCGATAACTACGACAGCTTCGTCTACAACCTGGCGCGCTACGTGGCGGAGCTGGGCCAGGTCCCGGAAGTGCACCGCAACGACGCGTTCACGCTGGACGAAATCGCCGCGCTCGGGCCGAGCCACATTATCATCTCCCCCGGACCCTGCTCGCCCACCGAAGCCGGCATCTCGTCCGACGTCATCCGCCGCTTCGGGCCCGAGATTCCCATCCTCGGCGTCTGCCTCGGGCATCAGTGCATCGGGGCGGTCTACGGCGGCGAGGTGGTGCGCGCCCGCAAGCCGATGCATGGCAAGACCTCCAGCATCCGGCACACCGGCACATCGGTCTTCACCGGCCTGCCCAGCCCGTTGATCGCGACGCGGTATCATTCGCTGGTCATCGCACCGGATTCGGTGCCCGAGGAGCTCGAAGTCCTGGCGACCGCGGAGGACGGCGAAATCATGGCGGTGGCACATCGGGAGCATCCCGTCATCGGCGTTCAGTTTCACCCGGAGTCCGTGCTGACCGAATACGGCTATCGGATGCTGGACTGGTTTCTGACCGGTGGGCACGGCAGCAACGTTCCCGACCGCGCGGATGGCGCGACCCGCTCGCCGCTGCCGTTTGAAGCCAGCCTGCATGCGGCACCGCCCTCGTCCGAGCTGGTGCGGTAGGTGCAGGCGGTGGGCGATAGGGCGGTTAGGCGGTTGGGCGGTTGCGGGACGCAACCGAGGGGCCTAGGGGGCGAGCACGACGCGGACCCGAAGACGGTCTTGAAGGCGCCGACAGCCTCACATTCGGGAAAAGAACTTTCACCTGGAGCACGACATGCGCGGTATCGTCCGTCTGACACTCATCGCCCTCGCTATTGCCGGTACGGCACCGCTCGCGGCCCAGGCGGCACCGGACACCGCCGCCGGCTACGCCGACACCACACTGATGATCCCGATGCGCGACGGCACGCGGCTCCATACCCGGCTCTTCCGCCCCAGGCAGCAGACCGAGCCGCTCCCCTTCGTGATGCTGCGCACTCCGTACGGCATCGACGGAGCATCGCGGCAGTTCCACACCTACCTCAAGGAGATGGCCGACGACGGCTATCTCTTCGTCTTTCAGGACATCCGTGGTCGATACGCATCCGAGGGCCAGTTCCTGATGAACCGCCCGCTGCATGATCCGAAAGACCTGAACGGCGTCGACGAGAGCACCGACACATACGATACGGTTGAGTGGCTGCTCACGAACGTCCCGCGCAACAGCGGGCGGGTCGGTGTGCTCGGCATCAGTTACCCCGGCTGGCTCGCGGCGATGGCGGGGGTGAACGCCCACCCGGCGGTGAAGGCCATCAGCCCGCAGGCGCCGATGACCGACACCTGGATGGGCGACGACTTCTTCCACTATGGCGCCTTCCGCCTCAGCTACGGCTTCGAATACTCCGCCTCGCTGGAGTTGTCCAGGGATTTCTCGGCCCCGGTACCGATCGATCGCTACGACACCTACGACTGGTACCTCGCCAAGGGACCGCTGAGCAACCTCACGAAGCTGCTGGCGGGACGGGTTCCGACGTGGACGGCCTTCACCCAGCACCCCACCTACGACGACTTCTGGAAGGCTCGGGCTCTCCCCCGGTACCTCACCAGGCTCACCGTTCCGACACTGACCGTCGGTGGCTGGTATGACCAGGAGGATTTCTACGGCCCGCTGGCGACGTACAGGACGCTGGAGACCCATGACACGTCGAAGATCAACTATCTCGTGATGGGCCCGTGGAATCATGGAGGGTGGTCCCGCGGGGCGGGTGACAGTCTGGGCCGCATCAGCTGGGACGATTCGACCGGCGCCTACTTCCGCGAACAGGCCCAGGCGCCCTGGTTCGCCTACTGGCTCAAGCTCCGCGGCCGCCTGCCGCTGCCCGAGGCGCTGGTCTTCGAAGGCGGCAGCAACACGTGGCGCGCCTTTGATGAGTGGCCGCCCAAGGCGGCCACCGCGACGAAGCTGTACTTCGGACCCCAGGGAACCTTGTCGTTCACCGCGCCCAGGGCTGCGACCACCGCCGCGGCCGACAGCTA
>JAWXBX010000025.1:0-3501 GCA_034440415.1 Gemmatimonadota bacterium
ACCATCGGCCTCCTGGCGATGGCCGGTGTTGTGTTCGTGGCGGAACCGCAATCCACCGCCGCCCTGCTCCATCTGCCGATTCCCTCGCTCTGGCCGGTGGGTGCCGCCTGCCTGGGAGTGGTAGCCGGCTACCTGGCGTGGAGTCTGGTCCAGCACCAACCGCTGATCTGGCGGGGAGTACGACTGCCAGTCGCGCCCTTCCCGCTGGCAGTAAGCCAGCTGGCGGTCGCAGCCCTGGACTGGAGCCTCGCCGCCCTGGTGCTTTTCGTGCTCCTGCCGCCGGGCCACGGAATCGCCTTTCCAGCGCTGCTGGGTGGCTTCATGATCGCACAGGTAGCCGGGGTGGTGAGCCACGTGCCCGGGGGCCTCGGCGTATTCGAGAGCCTGATGGTCCTGCTGCTCAAGCCCCAGCTGGACACCAGTGCCCTCCTCGGATCGCTCCTGATGTTCCGGGCCGTCTACTACCTCCTGCCGTTCAGCCTCGGCGCGGTCCTCCTCGGTGGCTGGGAGCTGTTCCATCAGCGGACGCGCCTTTCCGCGGTCACCCAGGGCAGCCGGGCGTTCGCGCTCGCCTCCGCCCGATGGCTCCCCGGACTCCTCCCATTCGTGCTGGGTGGGGCGGCGTTCATCTCTGGGGTGATTCTGGTGGCCTCTGGGGCCACGCCGGCAGTGGATGGTCGCATCGGTTTTCTCGACGATCTCCTCCCCCTCGGGGTGATCGAGGTGTCTCACTTCACCGGCAGCGTCGCCGGTGGAGCACTGATGATCCTCGGTTGGGCGCTGAGCCGGCGGCTGGACGCGGCCTACCGGCTGACTCGGGTGCTGCTGGGGGTTGGGATTGTGGCCTCGCTGGTCAAGGGACTGGACTGGGAGGAGGCGCTGGCGTTGTCGCTGGTCTTCGCCCTGCTGCTGCCGGCGCGGAAGAGCTTCTACCGCCAGAAGGCGCTCACAGCGGAGCCGATGTCCCCCGGCTGGATCGTGGCTCTGGTTGTCGCGCTCGGCTTCACCACCTGGCTGGGCATCTTCTCCTACAAGCACGTCGACTATTCCACCGAACTCTGGTGGCAGTTCACGCTCCACGGCGACGCCCCTCGGTACCTCCGCGCGCTGGTGGGTGTAACCGCTCCCATGGCGACCCTGGCCTTCGCCCGGCTGTTCCGCCGCTCCCGGGGCACGCCGGTGCTGCCGAGCACCAGTGAACTCGTCGAGGTGGCGGCGGTCGCGAACGCCTCAACTTCCAGCGCGGCCCAACTGGCGCTCCTGGGGGACAAGACCATCCTCATGAGTCAATCGGGGAAGGCCTTCCTCATGTATGGCGTGGCCGGCCGAAGTTGGGTGGCGATGGGCGACCCGATCGGACCCGAGGCCGAGCAGCGCGAACTGGTCTGGGCCTTCCGGCAACTGGTGGATCAGCATGGCGGCTGGACGGTGTTCTACGAAGTCTCCGAGGATCACCTGTCGCTCTACATTGACCTGGGACTCACCCTGCTCAAGATTGGCGAGGAAGCCGTCGTGCCACTGCCCGAGTTCTCCATGGAGGGAGGCCGCCGTCGGAGCCTCCGCCGAACCCACCGGGAGGTGGTGGCCGCAGGCGCCAGCTTTGTGGTCGAGCCGGTCGAGCGGACAGCGGAACTGCAGCCGGAACTCAGGGCGGTCTCGGAGGAATGGCTGGCGGCGAAGGGAGCCCGGGAGAAGGGGTTCTCCATGGGGCGGTTCGATGCCGACTACCTGCGCTGGTTTCCCGTCGCGGTGATCCGGGTCGAGGGACGGATCGTGGCCTTTGCCAATCTCTGGTGTGGCAGAGCCGGCAGCGAGGTGTCCGTGGACCTGATGCGCTACTCGGCCGCTGCGCCCGACGGCGTGATGACCTACCTGTTCCTCGAACTCATGCTCTGGGCCAAGGGCCACGGCTATCAGACCTGCAATCTCGGCATGGCGCCGCTCTCCGGGCTGGAAAACCGGGCCCTCGCACCGCTGTGGACCCGGGCGGGCGCGTTCATGTTCCGGCACGGTGAGTCGGTCTATAACTTTGCGGGTCTTCGGCAGTACAAGGACAAGTTCGATCCGGTCTGGCGGCCGCGCTACGTTGCCTCACCCGCCGGCTTCGCCCTGCCGGTCATCCTGGCAAACATCGCCTCGCTGATTTCCGGCAGCCTCGCCGGCACGGTGCGCAAATGATCGGCCCGAATCGTGGGGCGGCAGGGCCGCCCTCCCGGTGGAACCAGCACCGCCCTCAGTGGGCACCCGAGTTGAGCAGCGCCAGCAGTTGCGTCGCCAGCTGGTCGAAATCCCCACCAAGATGATGGCCCCCGGGTCGGCTCACCGCCATCACGCCGTCGCTCGAATGACATCCCGTCTCGGCCTCCTCCGCCCCGAAGAGGCAGACGATCGGGGCGGCGCCGAGCAACGCCGGCAACCGGGCCAGGTCGGGCGCGGTTGGCTGCTCATCCGGCGCCGAGCGCCCCAGCCAGCTTCGGGCATGGAACTCGAAGGCGGCCGTCCGGCTCAGGCTCAACAGACCGACCCCCGCCACGCGGCGGCGTAGCTCGGCCGGCAACGCCACAATTGTGGCGGGCAGGACGTCTGCTCCGAAGGAGTAGCCCAGCAGGAGCACCCGCGTCCGGTGCCATTGCCCGAGGTAGTGAGTCATCACCCGCCCCACGTCGCGGGCGACCTCCTCGTGAGTCCGGGCCTTCCAGAAATATTGCAGCGAATTAAGTCCCACGACCGGAATCCCCCGAGCCGCGAGTCTCTGACTGACCTCCCGATCGAGGCCCGCCCAGCCGCCGTCACCCGAGAGCATGATGGCGAACAGGTCGGTGCCGGCCGGTGCGGAGTCCGCGGAGACCTCCACCAGTGGGAGGTCACTCACCGGTCCGGGCGCGGGAACCGCGTCCGCACTGGTGGCCGTGAGAATCCGCTGGAATGCCCGATCGTATGCCGGCCCCCAGCGACCAACGACACCGAAGCCATGGCCGACAGATGGCAGAGCGACGAGCTCGGCGCGCTCGATTCCGGCAACGAACGCCGCGGCCGCCGCGGTACTGCAGACCTGATCGTCCTGACCGTTCAGCAGGATCCAGGGAGCCGGAAGCCGCTTGACCGGCCCGAAGTTCCAGCCCTTCCCGCGGGCCGTCAGCGCCGAACGCAGTCCCGCCGCCCCGGGACACCACCCGTGGGTTCCATCGAGGTCGCTGCAGAAGCCCAGGCTCAAGCCGCCCGTGAAGGTGTTAGGCGGCGACTGGGCCAGTGCGACATAGACCAGCGTCGCCCCGGAGGAGTATCCCGCCAGCACGGGGGGGAGGTAACGCGCCAGGCCCAGTCGGCGCTGGACAAACTGGCTGAGCGCTTCGAAATCCGCCGCCGCGTAGGTGCATCCGGGTGCCTTAGCCGCCGTCTGCAGGTAGGTCCGGACATCGAAGCCGACTACCAGCGCCCCCTGGTCTCGGAGTCGCTCCGCCATCCCGACCACGCCGAGATTCCAGCCACCATCGCCGGAGG
>JAWXBX010000026.1:0-3494 GCA_034440415.1 Gemmatimonadota bacterium
AGCAAGGCAAACACCAGGGCGAGGCCGAGTTGCAGTCCGCCATAAATAACCCGGTATTCCGACTCACCCCCTGAATTGAACTGGAGGTACCCGATCGCGCGGGCAGTGGCCGCTGCGCTGACCGTGCACCACAACGCGAATAGTGCGTAGAGGGCGGCGTTCAGGTAGAGATAGGCGGGGATCATGGTGGCGGGTCCGTCACACAGGCGACCGACAGATTCTCGTCCGCTTGCGCGAACCCTGCTGTAGGACAAGCGCCCGAAAACAGCGCGAGTGGGGCTAGACCTCCAGCGCTAGACTGACTCACCCTGGTCCCCGGTCGCCGCTCGTCATGCGCATCCTTCTCGCTCCCATGGAGGGCCTGCTCGACCACCTCCTGCGCGATACCCTGACGCAGCCGGCCAGGGGCACTTCGGCGGGCGGCACGCCGGCAGGCTGCGGCATTGATGCCTGCGTGACCGAATTCATTCGCATCACCAACGCGCTGCTGCCGGCCGACCGGTTTTATCGCGTCGTTCCCGAGCTCAGGAACCGGGGATACACGCCGTCGGGGGTACCCGTGCGCGTGCAGTTTCTCGGTTCAGACCCCGCGTGCATGGCGGAAAACGCTGCCCGCGTGGCAGCCCTCGGCGCCTTGGGGGTGGACCTGAACTTTGGCTGCCCGACCAAGCTGGTGAATCGTCACGGGGGCGGTGCGGCTTTGTTGAAGGACCCTGAACTGATGCGGCAGATCGTCCGCGCCGTGCGGCAGGCCGTTCCCGCAGCAATACCTGTGACGGCGAAGATGCGCCTGGGCTTCGACACGCCGGACCGGGCCCTGGAATGTGCGGCGGCGCTGGCCGATGGCGGTGCCGCCGAGATCGTGGTCCACGCCCGCACCCGGACGGACGGCTACCGGCCGCCGGCCTACTGGGAGTGGATCGCCAGGATTCGCGACCATGTGGCCATTCCGGTGATTGCCAATGGCGAAATCTGGACCGTTGATGACGCGCGTCGCTGCCGCACTGTTTCCGGCTGCGACGACCTGATGCTCGGTCGCGGGGCGGTGGCCAATCCGGCGCTGGCACTGATGATCCGCGGCGACCGGGAGGCGGGCTTCTCGTGGCCTGAGATGGGGCCGATGGTGCGGCAGTTCTGGGTGGCCGTCGAGCGTCAGGTCCCCGCGCGCTTTCGCCACGGGCGCCTGAAGCAATGGCTGCTCCATCTGGGCCGCCACTACCCGGAGGCCAGGGTGCAGTTCGACCTGATTCGACGCCTCGTCAGGCCGGAGGACATTAGCCGCGTGCTGTTCTCTGACGGAGTTATGTAAAAGATCGGCCCCTGCCGGGTGTGCGCCAGGTCCGGCCGGCGCGGCAGTCTCGGGTTAAGATTTCGGCAACGGCCCGCTAGAGGCTGACTGCGCGAAATAATAAGAATGAAACCGTTGCAGGCCAATCCGACTTCCGGCAACTCGATCTGGTCCACGCGGATTCCCCGCTTTGGTCTCGGTGCGGCTGCTGCGCTCACTTTGCTGTTCGGCGGAAGCCTGGTGGCCGAACAGGCCCGCGCCGACAATGTGAACGGCGCCTGGTCCCCGGTCACCCCCTGGCCGCTCATTCCAATCCATGCCGTACTGCTGCCGGATCAGCGGGTGCTCACCTATGGCAGCACCGAGCTGTCCGGCCAGACCGTCCAGAGCGGCAGCTTTCAGTACGATGTGTGGGACATCACCGCCGGCTTGTCCGGCGGGCATCTGACGCTACCCAACGTCACGGCAACCGATCTCTTCTGCAGCTCCCAGCTGGTTCTCCCTGGCGGTGGCGGCGTGTTCATTGCCGGCGGCGACGTGTGGAACGCCTCCACCACCCGGGTGTTGAATAGCGCGAATCCGAACACCAACTATTTCAACTTTGCCGACAACACGCTGAGCCGGCAGAACAACATGAACCGCGGTCGGTGGTATTCGACCTCTATCGCGCTGCCCAATGGTGAGGTTTACATCCAGGGCGGGAGCAGTGGCACGGACCGGCCCGAGGTCCGGCAGACCAACGGCGCCTTCCGGTTACTGAGTAACGCCAATACCGGCGGACTGGATTTCATGTACCCGCGCAACTGGGTAGCACCGAACGGCCTGATCTTCGGCTATGACAGCAACGGCAAGATGTATACGGTGAACCCGGCCGGAACCGGGACGTACACACTTTTGCCCACCACGCTGACCGGGTCGAAGGGCAACGATTCCAGCGCCGCCATGTACCGTCCGGGGCGGATCCTCCAGTTCGGCGGCAATTCCAACCAGGCGCAGATCATCGATATCACCGGCGCCGCCCCGGTGGTGACCTCCACCGGCAATCTCGCGCTGAAGCGCGTGCTGGTGAACGCCACCGTGCTGGCGGACGGCCGGGTGCTGGCCACGGGGGGCAGCGGGGTCTGGAATTCGTTGACGGGCGCCACCAACTACGCCGAGATCTGGAACCCGAGCACAGGGGTCTGGACCAAGCACGCCACCGGCGACAGGACGCGCCTGTATCACTCGATGGCGCTGCTCCTTCCGGACGCGAGCGTGATGGTGGGCGGCGGCGGGGCCAACAGCCCGACCTCCAGCCTGCCCCAGAACAACAAGAACATCGAGATCTATTACCCCCCCTACCTGTACGGTCCCGGTGGTGGTCTGGCCGCCCGCCCGACGCTCACGAGTGTTCAGTCCACCCTGAACATTGGCGAGACCTTTCCGCTGGATTACGGCGGCAGCGGGCCCATCAGCCGGGTCGCGCTCGTCAAGACAGGCTCGGTCACCCACAGCTGGAACATGGACCAGCGCTTCGTGGAGGCGACCTTCAGCGTCGCCAGCGGCAATCGCCTCATGGTCCAGGCGCCCACCCGGGCAGCGGACGCGCCGCCGGGGTTCTACATGCTGTTCGCCCTCAATCCGGCCGGCGTGCCGTCCGTCGGGAAGATGGTCCAGATCCCCGTCGCTGGCACGCCCAATCCCTCGGTCACGCCCACCCTCACGCCGCCGGGTAACCGGTCCGGTCCCGCGGGCACGCCGGTCAGCCTGCAACTCCAGGCCACAGACCCCAATCTCGACGAGCTGGGCTACGGAGCCAGCGGCCTGCCCCCGGGTCTGGCCGTCGACCCGCTCTCCGGACTGATCAGCGGTACGCCCACGACGCCGGGTAGCTTCAACGTGAACGTCGCCGCCAGCGATGGCGTGAATGCGGCCAACGCCAGTTTCGTCTGGGTGATCACCGCAATTGCTCCGCTGGTGCTCGAGCCGCTGCCTGCCCAGAACCCCCGCCTGGCCGGCTCCACCGCCACCTTCACCGCGGCGGTGAGCAGCGCCATCAATCCCCAGTATCGCTGGTTCTTCGACGACGGTACGCCGGAGACACCGTGGTCGAGTGCACCGACTATTCATCACACCTTCACCGCCCCCGGGGTCTACTACGTCACGCTGACGGTGACTGACAGCCGGGGCCAGCAGCAGTTCAGTACGACCGCGGTCACCGTGCACT
>JAWXBX010000027.1:0-19021 GCA_034440415.1 Gemmatimonadota bacterium
GCCGCGGCCGCGGCCTCACAAGACCCGTTCATCCAGCTGGTCCGGGTGATCGATCCGCTCGACCGGGCGATGATCCGGGAAGTCACCGAGCTCAACGACCGCGAGGCGCAGGCCAACGAGCAGGTCGCCCGCGCGCTGCTGGCGGTCTTCGGGAATCAGGTGGCGCCGGATGCGACCTTCAGTCTCCGTATCTCCGATGGCGAGGTCCGCCGCTATCCGATGAACGGCACGGTCGCGGCGCCGTATACGACCTTCAACGGCCTCTACGAGCGGGCCTCCGTCTTCGGCGGGCAGCCGCCCTTTGACCTTCCCGCCCGCTGGAAGGAGCGGCGCGACTCGCTCGTCCCCGACACACCGTTCAACGTGGCCTCGACCAACGACATCATCGGCGGCAACTCCGGCAGCCCGGTGATCAACCGGGACGCCGAGGTGGTCGGGCTGATTTTCGACGGCAACATCGAGATGCTGCCCAATCGCTTTCTGTTTACCGAGCGGGTGGCGCGCTCGGTCTGGGTGGATTCCCGGGCGATCGTCCATGCGCTCCGCCGGGTGTACGATGCCCACCCGCTGGCCGATGAACTGGAGGCGCGGGACGGCGCCAGCCCGGCCATGTGACACGCCCGTCGTCGATGATATCGGAAGCGGCCGATCCGGATTCCCGGGTCGGCCGCTTTGTCGCCTGCGCAGCTCCGCCGGGATCCGGGCCAGAAAAAGCCACCCCGGCCGAGGCGGGCCGGGGCGGCGAGCGGTGCAGATCGGGCTTCAGCCCTTGATGAGAATCTTGTTCATGACGGTGGTCTCTGCCTTGGGCAGACGGACTGTCAGGATTCCCTCATTGTAGTCAGCCTCGACCTTCTTGGCCTCGACCGCCTTAGGCAGGCGGATGCTGCGGATGAACTTCCCGGTCTCTCTCTCCTCCCAGAGAATGTTCTCGTTCGCCTCGTGAACGTTGCGCTCACGATGGCCGGTCAGCGTCAGGATGTCTCCCTCGAGATGGGCGTCCAGATTCTCCCGCGGGACACCCGGGACTTCCGCGCGGATGACGAACTCCTTTTCGGTCTCGGCGAAGTCGAGCGCCGGCATCCAACTGGTCTCCATGGCCTTCTTCATCGGCTCAAAATTGAAGACCGGGAATGCGGCCGGAGCATTGAAGAACCGACCGAGAACGTCGTCGATATCACGGGCGAGCGTCGGGACGCCAGTCTGCGTCTTGGTGAGTCTCATACAGCCCTCCTTGGTGAACCTACCTTCTGTCCTATCTCACCACCTGCAGCACAACTTAGCAGTCACCCTCTGAAGCGGGGTTGAACGGTTCGCGAAGCTTCCATCATTAAATCAATGCGGCCGCGCCGTTTCATGCGTCCGTCATGCAGGAACTGCCACACGCCGATTCAATCGTCATGCCTCGATCCAGGTCATCGCGCCGCCCTGCGCAGCTAAGTCCTCCGCCGAGCGCACTCTCCGGGCGGGGGCTCCGCACGCACGTGAGTTGCAGGTCGAAGCGGGTAACCTTCCACCCTACTTCGAGGAACCTGTATGCGGTCGACCTTCAAGCGCTTCCCCCTGCTGGCCCTCGCGGCCACCGCCACCCTGGCCGCCTGCAGCACCAGCCCCACCGGCGAGAACGCCTCGGCGGCAGCCCGTTCGCCCGATAGCGCCACCCCCTTGAGCGTACCGATGACGAGTGGAGCGGCGACCGCCGAGCTCGTCGCGCCGGCCGCGCTCCGCAATCTCAAGTGCAACGGCGCGGCCGGTGGCCGGCGCTATGCCTGCTACACGGTCACGGCGCAGCTGACGGCAACGGGTACTCCGACCAACGTACTCTCCTATCCCACCTACTATCCGGCCACGCCGGGCTCCTACCGGAATACTGGCGTTGTGGTCACCAACTATCCCGGTTTCCCGGGCTACAAGGTCTGGAATGTCACCGGGCATGCCAACGGGATCGGCACGCCAGGCAACATCTACTACCTGCTGATGCCTCCGTCCCTCCCAGGCCGGGGCGGGATGTTCCCCGCCGAGCTGCACATTGTGTTTGCGGGTGGGACACAGGGGTGGTGGCAGGTCATCTCGACCTGCGTGGTGTCGTAGGCGGCGGAGGGACCCGGCGCGCTGTATTCGCCTGGCTCAGCCGCGCTGTTTCATGGACCCGCGCAGGCTTGCTGTTCGCACCCAGTTCCTTCCGCACCGAAGGGGCAGCGGATGCCCCGGCACCAGGTGCGTCAGTGCCCGATGTAATCCGACCTTCATGAGTTCTTGTCCCTACCGGTGCGAAGTTGAAGTCGTGGTGATGGCCTCGGGACCCGACCCAATCAGGCCAGTCGGCTCCGAAGGCACTTTCCTGCCGCGAACCACTCCCCGCCCAGGTCGAGGACTCCATGCATGAAGTGCTGTTTGCCGCCATGCGGCAGAGCATCATCGACGGTGACCCGGAGCAGGTCGAGCGCCTGGCGCACGAAGCGCTGGCGCTCGGCATTGATCCGCTCGAGGCGATCAACCGCGGCTTCGTCGAGGGGGTGAACTACGTCGGCGAGCAGTTCGGGCTGGGTGAGATGTTTCTCCCCGACCTGGTGATGGGCGGCGAAGCGATGAAGGCGGCGGTCGCGATCCTTGAGCCGGAAATGCAGCGCCGCGGTTTGCAGCGCGACAGCCTCGGCACCGTGGTGCTCGGCACGGTGAAGGGGGACATCCACGAGATCGGCAAGACGCTGGTGATGACGATGCTGTCCGCCAGCGGCTTCCAGGTGCACGACCTCGGCGTGGACGTCCCGGTCGAGCGTTTCGTCGCGAAAGTGCGGGAGGTGCACGCCGATATCGTGGGCCTCTCCGCCCTGCTGACCACCACGATGCCGGGGCAGCGGCAGGTGGTGGAGGCACTGACCCGGGAAGGACTCCGAGCACAGGTGAAGGTGATGGTCGGCGGCGCGCCGGTGAGTCACGCCTGGGCAGAGGAGATCGGAGCGGATGGTTACGGCGAGGATGCCATGGCGGCGGTCGCGCTGGCCAAGCGGCTGGTCGGCCGCGGAGTCCCAGCGACGTGAGAACACGGCTCCAGCTCCTTGATCAGGCACTACTCGACCGAATCCTCGGTGAGGCCTTTGCACTCCTGATGGAGCCGGGCGTCCGGGTGCAGGCGGTGGTGGCACAGCAGCTCCTCGCTGCACACGGTGCCACCGTCGCCGATGGCGTGGCCCGCATTCCCGAACCGGTGATCCGGGCGGCGCTGGCCACGGTGCCTCGGGAGTTCGTGCTCTATGATCGCGATGGCAATCGGGCCGTTGAGTATGGCCGGGATGCGGTGCAGTTCGATCCGGGCAGTTCCTGCGTCCATGTGCTCGATCCCGACACCCTCCAGCACCGCGAGTCCCAGGCCGCAGACCTGGTCCGGCTGATCCAGGTGGCCGAGCTGCTGCCGGCGTACGCCGCGCAGTCCACCGCCATGGTCTGTGCGGATGTGCCGAGCGGAATCGGCGACCTCTACCGGCTGTTCCTGGTCCTGTGGTATTCCGGCAAGCCGGTCGTCACCGGTGCGTTCAGCGCGACCACGACGCAGCGGATGATCGATCTCCTCGCCGCCGATGCGGGAGGGCTCGACGCGCTGCAGGCGCGGCCGCGTGCGATCTTTGACGTGTGTCCCTCTCCGCCACTGCACTGGTCAGACTTCGCCGGGGAGAACCTGGTGCAGCTCGCACGCGCGGACGTGCCGGCGGAGATCATCTCGGTGCCGCTCGCGGGGGCCACCGCACCCGTCACGCTGGCCGGTGCGGTGGTGCAGCATGCCGCCGAGTGCCTGACCGGGATCGTGATTCATCAGCTTGCCCGTCCCGGTGCGCGCGTAGTGTGGGGTGGCGCCCCCGCGATCTTCGACATGCGTTCCGGCAACGCCCCGATGGGCGCCATTGAAACGGCGATGCTCGATGCCGCCTGCTCCCAGGTGGGCAAGTCGCTTGGACTCCCCACCCACGGCTATCTCTGCGGCAGCGATGCCAAGGTGGTGGACGCGCAGGCCGGTCTCGAGACCGGCATGGCCGCGCTGATCGGTGTGCTCGCCGGGATCAACATGATCTCCGGCGCCGGGATGCTCGATTTCCTTGCCTGTCACAGCGCCGAAAAGCTGGTGATCGACGCCGAGGCGATCGGCATGGCGCAGCGCCTGGGGCGGGGGATCGAGCCGCGCGGCACCTCACTCGCGCTGGAGATGTTCGCCAAGGCCGGCTTGTCTGGCGAGTTCCTGAAGCTCAGGGAAACCAGGGCGCTGTTTCGTGAGGAACAGTTTCTTCCGTCGCCCGTGATTGATCGTCTCTCGTTCCGCGCATGGGAGGAAGCCGGCGCGTCCGACAGCTTCACCCGGGCGCGGGCACGGGTGGCCGCGCTGCTGAGGCAGTATCGCCGTCCCGAGTTGGGGGCGGCCCGTGAAGCGGCGCTTCGCGCCATCATGGAACGGGAAGCGATGGCTGTGGGACTCACCACCCTGCCGGGGATCTGAGATGACTGCGGCGGTGCATGGCGTGGAGGCCACGGGCTGGTTCCCCCGGCTCGATGTGGACGCCGTGCTTCGCGGCCAGGGTGCCGATCCGGTCAGGGTCCGTGCGCGGAGCCCGCGGCTGGTGGCGCTGGCGGAGCGCGCACTGCTGGAGGGTAAGCCGCTGCTTGTTCCCGCAATCGTCAGTCGGCGATACGCGGTGCTGAGCCGGAATCACACCGGCCTCCGATTCCGCGGCGGCAGCGGACTGAGCAGTCGGCTGATCGCGACCGGGTGCGCCCCGGCGGAGGAACTCATCGTCATGGCCGTGACCATCGGTGCCGGGCTCGAAACCGCAACGGCGGCGGCAATGAACCGCGAGCCCGGCTTTGGCCTTGCGCTCGACGGTCTGGGCACGGCAGCGGTCGAGGCGCTGGCGAGCGCTGCGACCGATCGTATCACAGTGATGGCAGCGGCGATGGGATCGTGCGCCGGGCCGCCACTCAGCCCCGGCATGGAAGGGTGGCCGCTCCAGCCCGGGCAGCGAGACCTCTTCCGCCTGCTGGGTGAGGGGAATCTCCCAATACAGCTTCACGCGAGCGGGATGATGGCCCCGGCGAAGTCGCTCACCCTGGTTGTCGGCCTGGGACCGGCGATGCGTGCGGGGGCCTCGCACTGTGAGTTCTGTCCCAGTCGCGACCGTTGCCGTCATCGGCAGGTGAGCTAGATGGTGCCGAGTCATCACAAGCTCCACTTCCAGCCGAGCGGGCTCCGGATCGCGGTCCCGCCGGGGACGACACTGCTCGCGGCCGCGCAACTCGCGGGCGTCGATATCATGGCGACCTGTGGCGGGATCGGGAGTTGCGGCAGCTGCCGCGTGCGGCGGATCAGCGGCGCACTCTCCGAACCGGACGCTGCGGAACAGGCCGAGCTTGGTCCCGAGGGCATCTCCGCGGGGTATCGCCTCGCCTGTCAGGCCCGGCCCCGCTCCGACGCACTGCTCGAGGTGCCGGCCGACTCGCTCACCGCCGTTCAGCGGCTGCAGCTCGAGGCGGTGGCAACCGGGGTCGAGCTGGACCCGCTCGTGGTTGCGCGGGATCTCGTCCTCGATCCACCAACGCTCATGGACGTGCGCTCCGACGCCAGCCGGGTGTGGCATGCGTTGCGAGGCGGCACGGGCGGGCCGGTCTCCTTCAGCGCGGCGGTGCTGGCCGAGCTGCCCGGGGTGCTGCGGTACGAGGAGTGGGAGGTACGGGTCGCGCTTCGTGGGGCAGGACACCATCGGCGCGTCGTGGCGGTTCTGCCGCGTGGCACCCGGCTGCTCGGCGTTGCCGCTGATATCGGCACCACGAAGGTGGCGATGTATCTCATGGACCTCGCCAGTGGCGAGACGCTCGGGGCACTCGGCGCGCTCAATCCCCAGATCGCCTGTGGTGAAGACGTTATCAGCCGGCTCGCGTGGGCGGACCAGAACGAGCACGGGACGCGCCTGCTGCAGCAGCGGATCGTCGCCTGCCTCAGTGAAGGGACCGCAGAGCTCTGCGAACGGGCAGGCGTCCGTCCGAATCAGATCGTGGACGCGGTCGTGGTCGGCAACACCGCCATGCATCACCTGTTCGCCGGACTCCCCACCCGGCAGTTAGGTGTCTCTCCCTACGTCGCGGCCGTCACCGATTCTCTCGCGATCTCGACTCGCGACCTCGGTCTCCCGTTCGCGCCGGGTGCGGAGGTCCATCTGCCACCCAACATCGCCGGGTTCGTCGGCGCGGATCATGTCGCGATGCTCCTGGCCGCCGACTTCCACCTGCTCGGTGGAACCGTGCTGGCACTCGACATCGGCACCAACACCGAGATGTCGCTGCTGCACGACGGGCGGCTGGTGAGCTGCTCCTGCCCGTCCGGTCCCGCCTTCGAGGGGGCGCATCTCACCGCCGGCATGCGCGCGGCACCGGGCGCCATCGAAGCGGTGCGCATTGCTGGAGACCGCATCCTGCTGCGCACCGTCGATGACCGTCCTGCCGTCGGGATCTGCGGCTCCGGCATTCTGGACGCGATCGCCGAGATGCTCCTGGCCGGCATGCTCGACGAGCGGGGAAATATCCGGAAGGATCACCCGCTGATCCATGAGGGGAGTCTGGTGCTGGCCCTCGCGCCGGCGGATGGCAGCCGTCGCGCCATCGCGGTGCATCGCCGGGACGTGATGGAGATCCAGCTCGCCAAGGCGACAATCCAGAGTGGAATCGAGACGCTCCTGGCCCATCTTCAGGTGGCCCCCGCGGAGATCGAGCAGGTGATCATTGCCGGGGCGTTCGGGAGCTATCTCGACATCCGGAGCGCCATGCGGATCGGGATGTTCCCCGCGCTGCCGCGGGAACGGTTCCGCCAGGTGGGCAACGCGGCGGGGGCGGGAGCGCGGCAGATGCTGCTGTCGCGGGAACGCCGTCGCATCGCGGAGGCGCTCGCGCTCCGCTCGGAGTACCTCGAGCTCAGTACGCAGCCCGGGTACACCCAACGCTACCTCGAGGCACTATGGCTCTGAGGACGGGCGGGTTCCCTGCCACGCTCGCTTCGAGTGACGGTTTCGCTGTCGTCGCGGAGCTGGTGCCCTGGCGAGACAGCGCTGATTCCGATCGGGGCGCGCTGGCGCTCGCCATCGGGGACGCACTGGCTGGTCACCCGCGCATCACCGCGCTGAGCATCACGGACGGCGCTGGCGGTCACCCGGCTGTCGCGCCGCTGATGGTCGCGCAGCGGTACGCCGATCGCGCCCGGGAGGTGATCGTGCACGTCGCCTGCCGCGACCGCAGCCGCCGGGCGCTGCAGGAACTCGGCTGGACTCTGGTGAACCAGGGTCTCACGAATGTGCTCGCCCTCTCGGGCGACTCTCCCGCCGAACGGGCCGGTGGTTTGTCGCGGCCGGTGTTCGATCTCGACTCGACCGGTCTGCTCAGCATGTACGCCGGGCTCGACCCGACCCGGTCGTTCTTTCTCGGCGCTGTTGTCAACAGCCACAAGCGGCACGAACGGGAGCTGCTGCCACAGTATCACAAGCTCGAGCTCAAGATCAGGAGCGGCGCCCGGTTCATCGTGAGTCAGCTCGGATACGATGCCCGCAAGAGCGACGAGCTGATCCGTTATATGCGGCATCGTGGGCTGACGACACCGGTGCTGGCCAACGTGTTCATCCTCAGTGACACGGTGGCACGGCGCTTCCACGCGGGGCGCGTGCCAGGGTGCGTGGTGACGGACGACCTGCTGGCGCTGGTGGAGCGGCGGGCCGCCGCACCGGACCGCGGGCGGGCATTCTTCCTGACACTCGCGGCACAACAGATCGCGATCGCCCGCGGGCTGGGCTACCGCGGGGTGTGGATCAGCGGGCACCGGACCGCCGCCGAAGTGACCATGGTGCTGGAGTTGGCTGACCGATTCGGCCCGGATGACTGGCGCGGATTCGCCGGCGCGATCCGCTTCGGCTGGCCGGACGGCTTCTACTACTTCGAGCTTGATCCGGCCACGGGGCTCAACCGTGACACGGTGAACCCGGCCTATCTCGCCTCCTGTACCATCGCGGCGAGGCGGAGCGCCCGGGGCACCGTGTCTTCGGGCTATCGCTGCTCGCGACTCCTCCACGCACTCGTCTTCGCCCCGGAGGCGCCGGGATTCCCGCTGGGTGCTGCGGTGTATCGCGGCGCCGAAGGGACGGGGCTCGATCGGCCGCTGCACCTGCTCGAACAGGCGATCAAGGGCCCGTGGTTCGACTGCCGGGACTGCGGCGATTGCTCGTTGGCGGAGCTCGCCTATCTCTGTCCTGCCTCACACTGTCCCAAGGGCCAGCGCAACGGCCCCTGCGGTGGCTCGCGCGATGGCCAGTGCGAGGTGGGCGATCGCGCCTGCATCTGGGCCCGGGCCTACGAACGGCTCAAACCCTACGGCGAAGAAGCCGACATCCTTTCACGTCCGCTGACGATTGCCGACCCGGCGCTGCTCCACACCAGCGCCTGGGCCAACACCTTTCTCCGGCGTGACCATCTGGCCCGGCTCACACCGCGGGAACGGACGCCATGACCGGACCGCGGTTCAGCATCATCGGCGAGAATATCCACGCCAGCCGCATCGTGAAGCGGGGGGGGAAGCATGTCGTCCCGGGTCCCGATGGCCGCGAGTCGCTCGGCTTCCACGGGCCGGATGGCGTCAGGCGCTTCCTGCCGATCCCCGATCGGGTCCGGCTTTCCATGGATGGGGAAAAGGGCCGGATCAAGCATGTGCAGGCGGCGCTGGTCGCGGGGATGTCGGGCGCCGGATCGGATGCGGTGGAGGGACGGGGCTACCTGCAGTCGCTCGCCCTCCGGCAGATGGAGGCCGGAGCCGCCTGGCTCGACCTGAATGTGGACGAGATCTCCGCCAATGATGCGGAGCGGCAGACCGCGATGCGCTGGCTGGTAGGCGTCATCGAGCCCGTCGCCACCGTCCCGCTTTCCCTCGACTCGTCGAGCCCGGCGGTGCTGCGCGAAGGGGTCGAGGCGGTGCGCGGGAGCGCGGAGCGCCCACTCATCAATTCCGCCTCACTCGAGCGACTGGAGGTGCTCGACTACGCCGCCGAGGCTGGGTGTCCGGTCGTGCTGTCCGCGGCGGGGACCGGTGGCCTGCCGAGCGGATCTGAGGAGCGGGTGACCAACGCCGTCCGGATGGTTGAACACGCCACGGCACGCGGCATCAGGCCGGGCCAGCTGTTCATCGATCCGCTGGTGTTGCCCGCCGCGGTACGGGTTGAAGCGACGGCGGAGGTGCTGGCCGCAGTCGGTGAATTGCGGCGTACGCTCGGAACCGAGATCCATATCACGGGGGGCTTGAGCAACGTCTCCTTCGGCTTGCCGGCACGGCGAATCATCAATGATGTGTTCATCGCCCTGTTTGTCGAAGCCGGCGGCGATAGCGGAATCATCGATCCCGTGTCGGTCCGCTCGGGGCTCAATCGCGCCTCCCGAGGCTGGCTGCTGGCCACCGAGCTGCTGCTGGGGCGTGATCCGTGTGGCCGGGCCTTTCTCAGGGCCTATCGCGCCGGGGAGCTCGCGGCGAAGTAAGTCCGACATCGGCCGGTGCCGCGGGGCTGGGTCCGACGGCCGTGGATGGTATGGGTTGCCACCGGACTGATGACTCGCACTCACGGGGATTCTACTTGCCCACCGCCGTTCCGTTCTGCACATTCACGCCGCCTCTCCCTCCGGCCCCCTGAGTTTGTCATGACCGCAGAACCCAATCACGGGGTCGCCCGCAGGGCATGGTCGCTGCGAGCCGCCTGGTCGTACTTCGGCCTTTACAGCCTCTGGGCCGGGGCGGTGCTCGCCGGCCTCGTTCCCCGCGGCATCGTGAACGACCTCGTCTTTCTTCCGCTCTACTTTGGCGCGGGTCTCGCCGCCTGGCATGCCGCCCGGGAGCATGCCGCCTTTCGCCGCCTCGCCCGCGTCTGGTGGCCGCGGCCTGGTTCATCTCCGGCGTGGCGGCCCTCCTGATGATGCCGCTCTGGCTCTGGCCCGTCGCCTGGCTGGAGACGGTTTCGCTGGCGCTCTATCAGCTCTACTTCCCGCTGCTGCTGGGATTCCGGCAGTTCATCGAGATCCCCTCCGGGGCGCTGGCCCGCGTCCGCCTGGCGGTGGAGGGGCTGATCGTCGTGGTCGCAACGGTGATCCTGGCCTGGTACTGGATCTTCCGATTCGATGAGGCAGCGCGGACGCTGCTGCCGTACCTCAAGATTGTCCTGGTGATGTTTCCCGGCGAGCTGGCCGTGGCGCTGGGCGCCGTCGCCATCGTTCATCGGCCGACCCAGGCCAGCTCCAGCCGGACCCTCTCGCTCCTGAGCGTCGGCACGCTCGCGGCCGTCGTCGCGGATTTCATCTATGAGTATGACGATCTGATCTGGTCCACCTGGAGTGGCCCCGGGGCCGACCTGCTGCTCGGCCTTGCGGCCGCACTGGTGATGTCCGCGGGGCTCTCGTCCCGGCGGGAGGAACGGGAATCACATCCCGCGGTCGCGATCGGCACCGCGCTGGTGCCCTACCTTGCCATCGGCGTGGTGGGAACCCTTGCGATCCTCCAGTGGTGGCGGCCCGACCCGACCCATCCCGCCCTCTCCGGGCTGGTGCTCGGGGGCGCGGCACTGATGGGGCTGCTGATCGTGCGGCTGGTGGTGGCGCAACGGGAGTTCGCTGCCGAATCGCAGGCGCGCATGGCGCAGGACGCGCGGTTCCGCGCGCTGGTGCAACGATCCTCGAATGCCCTCCTGGTGGTGTGTCGCGCAGGCCGGGGCTGGGATTGTCCTCGGTCCAGGCGATCGTGACGCAGGCGGGTGGCCGGCTGGAACTCTACTCCGGACCTGACACGGGGACCATGGTGACCATCTGGCTTCCCCTCACGGGAGTGCCCGCGCACGCAAGTCGCCCCCGGTCGAAGCCGCCGATTCCGAAGGGGGAGGGCCGCCTGCTGCTGGTGGATGATGAGCCGGCGGTGCGCCGCATCGTGGCGCGCTACCTCACCGGTGCAGGTTATCAGGTGGTGGAACGGGAGGATGGACGGGCAGCGCTCGAGTTCCTCGAGACACATGCCGGCACGGTGAATCTGGTCCTCACGGATCTGGTCATGCCGCGGATGAGCGGCCAGGAGTTGGCCTCCCGAATCGCCGACCAGTGGCCGCACCTTCCCCTGCTGTTCATGTCGGGCACGCCGGGCCTCATTGCCGGCCGGAGCGAAGTCTGGGCGTCCACCCCGGTCATCGCGAAGCCATTGGAACTCACCGAGGTGGCCAGGCGGGTAGCCGAGGCGCTGGGGACGGAACTGGTGTGAGGCGGGCCGATACCGCTGATCCAGCGGTTCGTCGAGTGGGTGGGCGGCCTTCCTCTTTCGATCCGAGGTCCCGGGGCGATGATTTCTGCACGAGCGTGACCCTCACCGTTCACGCTGCCAGTGGTCGAGTTGGTCCGCGCCGCCGCTCAGCTCTGGCAGGGGCCGCGTCCAGCTGCATGCAAAGTGTTCAGGCATCCCCAATGGAGTGTATATGAAGCTGTGTGACACCGGCCGCCGAAGTCTGCAACGTCACCTCTCGCGGCTCCTCCTCCCCGGCTTCCTCCTGGGCGCGCTGGCGGGTTGTAGTGACGACTCCACCGGCCCGTCCGGCGGTCCCAAGCCGGGGCTCAAGTTCGTGAATCTGAGCTTCCCGGTGGACCTCACCCCCGATGGCAGCATCGCAGCCATCCAGGATGGCTCCTCCGGCACCGGCGATCTACTTCTATCACACCGCCACCGGCGCGCTGGAATTCAAGACCCGGGTCGGCGATCCGCTGCGCACCTTCGCCAGCGCGATCTCCGCCACCGGCGTGGTCACCGCGCTGCATAACGAGCCGGTCGAGGCCGGTTTCTGGACCGAGGCTGCTGAATGGACCGACCTCGCCGCACCCTACCTCGTCGGCTGCGGTTCTGACTATGCCGGCGCCTGGGATGTGAGCGCCAACGGCCGCAGCACCGTGGGTCTGGTGTGGAACGGGTGTGCCGCGGAGGCGTTTCGCTGGGATGCGCCCGGGTCGGGTATCCTGACGCCGCTGCAGCGGCTGGGCGCGAGCTTCCCCGGCAGCACCAACCCGCCCGGCAACCGGGCGACGGTCATCTCCGACGATGGCGCGGTGGCGGCGGGCTGGGCCCAGACCAACCTGGTGGACCGCTGGCCCGCCATCTGGAATCCTGACGGCACCGGATTTCTGCTCCCCGGGGGAACCTTCCCCGCTGATGCGCCCGGTGAAGTGCTCGCCATCAGCGCCAATGGCAAGACGCTGGCCGGCGTCTGGAATCAGGAAGGGTTCTGCTGGACCGTGGGTACCGGTGTCGTGAACCTCGGCCAGCTCCCCGGCAACGGTGCGTTCACCGGCGGCATAGAGCCCCAACGCGATCGCGGCGGACGGCAAGCTGATCTTCGGTACCGTCGGTTCCCCCTTCTTCGCCGTGCCGCGCCCCTTCGTGTGGACGTCCGCCGGCGGGATGCAGCAGCTGGATTCGCTGGCGATCAGCCACGGTGTCATCATCCCCGAGGGTTACCTCCTGACCAACATCCAGGCCGCTTCCACCGACGGCTCGGTCGTGCTGGGGACCGGCTACGACCCGAAATTCTTCCAGGTGACGTTCGTGCTCACGCTCCCCGTCCCGGCTTACGGCCTGTAACCGGCGCCCCCATGACAATCCCGTCGATGATGGTGGCCCCGATGGCTGTCCGACTTTCCCGCGCGCTGCTGAGCTGTATCGCCGTTCTGTCACTCGTGAGCTGTGGTGGTGACGGCGGTCTGCAGCCGGGCGAGCCCGCCGAGATTGTGGTGAGCGACAGCGTATTCACCTTCACCGCAGTGGGACAGAATCATCTGTTCACCGCCTCGGTGACCGACATCCGTGGGCGTCCGGTCGACATGACCTTGTCCTGGTCCACCTCGGATCCGGCGGTACTGAAGCTGAATGGCGACGGTCTCGCCACGGCGGCACGGGCGGGCACCGCCACGGTGACAGTCGCCGCCGGCTCAGTGACTGCGGTCGCAACGGTGACGATCAGCCAGGTGGCCGCCCACATCTATGCGGTCGGGGGCGGCGGGCAGGGTGGGCAGCCGTCGCAGGCGCTCCCGTTCCCCATGGTCGTGCAGATCACCGATGTGCTGAATCATCCCGCCCCCGGCGTGCTGGTCACCTTCGCCACCACCGACGCCGGCGCCGCGGTTTCTCCCGCCACCGCCACGACTGACTTCTTCGGTCAGGCAGCGACGACGCTCACGCTTGGCCCGGCCCTCGGTCCCTAAACCCTCTCGGCGACGGTGTCGGGCACGGTGCTCACCGCCAGCCTCAATGCGTGCGCCCGCCTCCCCGGACCATTCGCCATCGACCTGGTCTACGTCACCAACCAGCCGACGACGGGTCAGGCCCAGGCGTTCGCGCTGGCGCAGCAGCGCTGGGAGGCCATCATCACCGGGGATCTGCCGGACGACTGCGCCTCGCTGCCGCCCAACAGCTGCGGGCCGAGCCCCGCCATCGACCAGCCGATCGACGATCTGCTGATCTTCGTCTCGCTCGGGCCCATCGATGGACCGGGTGGCATCCTCGGTCAGGCAGGGCCGTGCTTCCTGCATACCGTTGGTGTGCTTCGGGCGATCGGCCAGATGACGTTTGACGTGGCGGATCTGGATGCCATCGAGGCCGCGGGTCTGCTGGAGGGTGTGATGCTCCACGAGATGGGACAGGTGCTGGGCTATGGCACGCTCTGGAGCGATCTGGGCTTCCTGCAGGATCCGTCGAGCCTGGGCGGTCTGGATCCCTACTTCAACGGGCCGCTGGCGATCGCGTCCTTTGATTCCCTGGGCGGGTCGGCACATGTCGGCGGCAAGGTGCCGGTAGAGGATCAGGGTGGCCAGGGGACGGCCGACTCGCAGTGGCGCGGAGCGACGTTCGACACCGAGATCATGACCGGCTGTGTGAATGCCGGATTCAATCCGCTCAGCGCGGTGTCGATCGCCTCGATGGCGGACATCGGTTACACCGTCGACTACACCACTGCCGACCGGTATGTGATCCCCTTTCCGTTCCGGGTGGATGGCGCTCGGCCGCGGATCCACCTGCAGAATGACATCGCTCCTGGTCCGATCACGGTGCTCAAGCCGAGGGGGAAGAGCCGCAGATAGCGGCCGCGGCGGGGACGAATCAGGTGGCTGGATAGCGCCGCGGCGCCATTCCTCGGGGGAACTGGGCGGGACCGTTGCGCGTTCTGCCTCCCGTGACACCTCCATCATCATGCCGCCTGTGCGGCCGACCCACTGACCCGGCTCTCCTCGCCGAGGCCGCCCGGTACGCCTTCTGGACCAGCCCGGATGGAGCCGGTCCCGCTTGCGTGCAGGCGACCCTGCTCACGACGCTCCTCGAGCGCGGCGAGGAGCTCTTTCATGATGCCGTGCAGCGGGCCTGGCCGCTGGACGCCGAGGCCGCCTTTGGCGCCCTCCCGACCCCACTCCGACTGCACGCCGATCCCCGCTTCACCGGACGCGGCGTCACGATTGCCATCGCCGATTCCGGCTTCGCGGCGCACCCTGATCTGATCCACCCGACGAACCGGGTCCGGGTCTGGGTCGATGCGAGTCGCGCGCCGACAACGGTGCGGGTGTTTGCGGCGGAGGTCAGTCCGGCCTGGCCAGACTCGAACGCGGCACGCAACCATCAGTGGCATGGCACGATGACCAGCGTGGTCGCTGCGGGGAATGGATTCTCAAGTCACGGATTGTATCGCGGTCTCGCGCCGGACGCCGAGCTGGTCCTGCTGCACCTCACCGATGCCGACGGCCGGATCACTGATCAGAGCATCCTCCGGGCGCTCACCTGGATTGAGGAGCAGGCGGAGCGCTACGGCATCCGGGTGGTGAGTCTGTCGGTGGCGGGTGACGCACCGGCGGAGACGATGCTCGGTCCGATCGAGCGGGCGGTGGAGCGGCTGATCGCGGCCGGGATCACCGTGCTCGCGGCGGCGGGGAACGACGGCCAGCGTCACCTGGTGCCGCCAGCGACGGCGCCCTCGGTGATCACGGTGGGCGGACTCGACGATCGCAACACCCTCGATCACCACTCCCGGCAGCTCTGGCACAGCAACTTCGGCGATTCCGCCACCGGGACACCGAAGCCCGAACTGGTGGCCCCCAGCCTCTGGGTGGTGGCGCCGGTGCTCCCCGGGTCAGCCGTCGCCCGTGAAGCGACGACGCTATTTGCCCAGCGCGGCGTGCAGGATCATGAAGCCCGGATCAGCGAACTCAAGCTCGTGACACCGGACTACCAGCACGTTGACGGGACCAGCTTCGCCGCGCCGATCACCGCCGCCACCGTGGCGGCGATGCTGGAGGCGAACCCGCGCCTCACGCCGCGCCTCATTCGTGAACTGCTGATTCGGTCGGCTCATCCGGTGCCTGGGGCACTACCGGAACGGCAGGGCGCCGGAGCGCTCGACGCCGGCCGAGCGGTCGCGCTGGCGGTGCTGGAACGGCACGGCTGGGACGGGCCGAGTCCGTTCACGCCACTGGTCACCGCGGCCGGTGCGGTGTTCCGGCTGCACGATGACGCCGCCGCCGATGTCGCGGTCTTCGGCTCGTGGAGCGACTGGCGACAGGCCTCGCCCTGCCACCAGCTTGAACCGGGGCTCTGGAGTACCGAGCCGATGTCACTCCGACCCGGCGAATATCAGTACAAGCTCAAGATCGATGGTCAGCTCTGGCTGACCGACCCGACCAACCCGTGGCGCGTGCCCGACGGACTCGGCGGAATCAATTCGAGGTTTCGCTGGCTGGCCTGAGTTCCTGATCGTTCGACCAGCCGCTCCACTCGCGCGCACGAGTCGGCTCGGATCCCTGGTTCCCGAATCCCGGTGTCCCGATTCGTTTCCCTCCGCTGCCTCCGTTCTTCCACCTTCTCGTTCTTCCGTCTCAAGACGGTTGACGTGCATTGCATTGATAGGCAATGCGGCGGCATGCCGTTTTGCATCGTGCCCGCAAGTGCATGGTGCATCTGGGCATTCACCGCACGGCTGGTCGAATTGTGCCGGGCCCGCCCCATGCCTTCCTCCGGGGGAGTGAGGTGCGAAGATCGGGTCTCTCAGCACTTCATCGACCACCGGAGGATTCCAAGCCCGTCGCTTCACGCGCACTGGATTGGCGCCCCAGCACCGTTCCTGGCGTTGCTCGGTGCCGCCTCCGCCACCAGCAACAAGTCGGGCGGCACCGGCCTGCGGATGCCTGATTTTCGGGTTCCTCTTCACCACCCCGCATCCGTCGCCGCCCGATGGCGGATGCCTGGTGACCAACATCGGGTCGGCCAGCGGCGGCGCGGGCGGGCGTCTCGTGGAATTCGACAAGCACCTGAACCTGGTGGGCAAGTATCCATCCACCTCGCAGGCGGATGGCCAGTCCAATCCGCATGGCATCGACGCCGACTTCGCCACCAACTTGCTTGTCACCAGCGACTTCATCAATCCGCTGACGACGCTCAACGCCTGGCCCGGTCCGGTGGAGCTGCGCAGTTCACTGCGGTTCTGGAGCCTCCGGGAGCGGCGGATCATCCGCGCCGTGTTCCTGCCGGACAGCGGCGGCACGATGGATGTGAAGCTCATTCCCGGCGACCCCCGGGGCCGCGCGATCACCGCCAACATGTTCACCGGGCTGGTCTACACGGTGGACCCCACCGACGGCAGCTATGTCATGGCGTTCGATTGCGATTCGATCGTGCCGCACATCGAGGTGCCGGTGCCGGGTGGCATGACCCAGCTCCTCGCGATGCCGCGGAGTGGCCGCCGGCTCATCTTCGGCTCGTTCCAGGCGGGGCAGGTGGGCATGCTCGACATCACCAACCGCAACAAGTTCCGCCAGGTGTCGATCGTGAACTTCGGCCTCAACTCGGGGCCACACTCCATTCACCTGACCCATGACGACAAGCGACTGGTGGTGACCGACTATTTCCTGGAGGAGGACAGCTTCGGCAAGATCCACTACGAGGGCGACCACAAGGTCCACGTCCTCAACGTCTCCGACGACGGGCGGGTCGAGGATCCGAACTTCCTCCCGCTGGACTTCAACACCGCGTTTTCCGCCGGGCCGGCGCGGCCGCACGGGATCGGCTTCAACTGACGGGCTCCGCGAACTCCCATCTGAGCGCGCCGGTGCGGCGATACCGGGGAGGACGGGCAGGCCCTTGCGGCCACCTCCACCGGCGGCATCTTACCCCCCCAGCACCCCCCCCAGTCCTCCGAGTCGCCTCACGATGCAAGCCCTCTATGGCCGCCCGGTCTTTCGAGTGGTCGACACCCTCTTCTACTGGGAGGATGTGCTGCTTGACGCGGTGGCGCGCGGGCGGTGGACGGACCTCGAGCGCACGACACAGGAGGGGCTGGCCTGCGTTGCCCACGCCGAGGCGACCGGCACGGCTGAACCGGAGGAGGAGATCGAGGAGGCGGCCCGCGAGTTTCGCTATGAGCGAGAACTGATCACCGCTCTCGAAATGGAGCAGTGGCTCGCCGCGCGGGGCCTGCCCGCGCAGGAGTGGATGGAGCACATGCGCCGGGGCGTGCTCCGCTCCCACGCGTCGGACCGACTGGAGACCCTCCTCCTTCGTCATCCAGCCCCGTCCGGCGAGGAGTTCGACGCCGCACTCCGGGTGGATCTCATCTGCTCCGGCATCGGCTGGGAGTTTGCCGAAGAGCTGGCGGCGCGCGCGGCGGCGGCGCGGAGCTTCAGTGAAGGGGAGCTGCCATCAGCGGAGACGACGGAGTTGCCCATCCTGCCGCCGGGACTTTCCGTCGAGCGAGCCGTGGAGCGCTGGCCGGTCCTGCAGCGCATCGAGCGGGCGATGGAACGCTTCCGGGCATCGATCCTGACCCAGGCGGCGATCCAGAAGGAGATCCGCGCCAACCAGATGGACTGGATGCGGGTGGATTGCCGCTCGGCGGTCTTCCCGGATGAAGCCCAGGCCCGGGAGGCCGCCCTCTGCGTCCGAGAGGACGGCTTGGCGCTGGACGAGGTGGCCGCATCCGCCCGCGTGGCGATCGTCGAGTCGCGCTTCTACCTCGATGAACTCGAGTCCGGCCTTCGCGCGGTGTTGCTCGCCTCCCGGCCGCAGGAGCTGCTGGGCCCGATCTCCGCGGATGGAGGATTCACCCTGTACCAGATCCTCGGCAAGGAAATCCCTACCGAGAAGGATGCCGCCATCAGCCAGCGGGCCGAAGCGAGTCTGCTCCGCCGCGCGCTGGCCGACGAGGCTCGGCGGCACGTCAGCTGGGACGTCGCGCCCTAGGAGGGACCGCTGGACACAGAGTCGGTCGAAGCCATTCTGCAGGGCGTCCCGGTCCTGAACTTCCTGCCCCAGGATGTGCGTGATCTGGTGGTGGCGAGTTTCGTTCCCGCCAGCTACAGCTTCGGCCAGCTCATCGTCCGGGAGGGCGATCCCGCCGACGCGCTCTACCTCCTCGTGGCAGGGCGCGCCCGCATGATCCGCCGCGGCGATCGCGGCGAAGAGATCTCGCTTGGCACCCTGCGCCCGGGCGAGACGTTCGGGGAGGGCGGCTTTGCCGACCGCGCGATCCACTCCGCCACGGTGCGCGCCAGCGGTGAGGTGGAGGCGCTCCGGCTCGACCGGTCAGTCTTCGATGCGCTGCTCAAGCGTCGCCCCGAAGTGCGCGAGTTCTTCGAGCTGCAGGCCCGCCACCGTCACCTGCAGCACTTCTTCCGCCAGTTCAATGTCTTTTCCACCCTGCCGCCCGAAGCGGTGGGCTCGCTGCTCCGGGCCCTCGAGCCGGTGGCGGCCGCCGAAGGCGAGGTAATCATCGCCGAGGGTGATCCGCCCGGCCCGATGTACATCATCGAGGACGGGCGCTGCCGGGTGCACATCGGAGTCGAAGGGCGGCGGCGCAACGTGGCGTTTCTGCGCCGCGGCGAGTTCTTCGGCGAGCTCTCGGTGTTCCACGACCAGCCGCGCGAGGGAACGGTCGAGGCGGTCACGCCCTGCCGACTGCTGCGC